>CAXTKL010000004.1:0-65640 GCA_964244825.1 uncultured Aestuariivirga sp. | reverse complement strand
AGGTGCAACCCCTGGGGCGGCACCAGATCCATTTTCGGATCGTGCAACGGCGGCAAGGCGGCATGCACCGCACCCACAACCTGTTCATATTGATGCGGACCCGTGACTGCGAGCACCCCGGGATGGGCAGTCCGGATGGCGTCGGCTTCGATTCCGTAGCACCCGGTGACAATCACGCGGCCATTCTCGCTCATGGCTTCACCGATGGCCGCGAGGCTTTCAGCCTTGGCCGAATCGAGAAATCCGCAGGTATTGACGATCACAACGTCAGCGTCGTCATAGCCGGGTGCGATCTTGTAGCCCTCTGACCGCAACTGCGTCAGAATGCGTTCGCTGTCGACAAGGTTCTTCGGGCAGCCCAATTGGACCAGCCCCACTTTTGGCATATGTATTGTCATGGACCGGGCCATAGAGCATTTGCTGCGCGAATGAAACAGCGGGCAGCAAAAAGGCAAAACAGGGGGTTGCGAGTGTTACCAAGACGTGGCCAATTGACGGGCTGAATTCACAAGGCCCGACATGTTCCAGAAAATCCTCATCGCCAACCGCGGCGAAATCGCTTGCCGTGTGATCAAGACCGCAAAGAGGATGGGGATCAAGACCGTCGCCGTGTATTCTGATGCGGATGAACGGTCGCTGCATGCCGAGATGGCGGACGAAGCGGTCAACATCGGCCCCGCCGCGCCGTCCGAATCCTATTTGGTGATCGAGAAGATCGTTGCTGCATGTCAACAGACGGGTGCGGAGGCTGTCCACCCTGGTTACGGTTTTCTGTCAGAACGTTCAGCCTTTCCACTGGCACTTGCCGCAGCGGGCATCACCTTCATCGGTCCCAACCCACGCGCCATCGACGCGATGGGGGACAAGATTGAATCCAAAAAAGCCGCACGCGCTGCAGGTGTGTCCACCGTACCCGGTCACCTCGGAGTTATCGGGTCGACTGACGAGGCTATAACGGTCGCCGCAAACATGGGATACCCCGTGATGATCAAGGCCTCGGCGGGCGGTGGCGGCAAGGGCATGCGCATTGCTTTCAACGACGATGAATGCCGCGAGGGATTTGTGCTGGCGAAAGCCGAGGCCAAGTCTTCTTTCGGTGATGACCGCCTCTTCATAGAGAAATTCATTGTCAATCCCCGGCACATTGAGATTCAGGTGTTGGGCGACAGGTTCGGTCATATTATCCATCTCGGCGAACGCGAATGTTCCATTCAACGCCGCAACCAGAAAGTCATTGAGGAAGCACCGTCACCCCTGCTGAGCGAAGCAACCCGCCACAAAATGGGTGAACAGGCCGTGGCCCTGGCCAAGGCAGTGAACTACGACAGTGCGGGCACGGTGGAGTTTGTCGTTGCACAGGACCAGCGTTTCTTTTTCCTCGAAATGAACACCCGGCTTCAGGTGGAACATCCGGTTACGGAACTTGTCACGGGCATTGATTTGGTCGAACAGATGATTCGTGTGGCTGCTGGAGAGAAACTTCAACTTCAACAAAATGACGTCAAGTGGAGCGGCTGGGCCATCGAGTCCCGCATTTACGCCGAAGACCCGTTCCGCAGTTTTCTGCCCTCGACGGGCCGTCTCGTGAAATATCGTCCGCCCACGGAGCAATTCGCCGCGGGCATTACCCTGCGCAATGATACAGGAGTATATGAAGGTGGCGAAATATCAATCTGGTATGATCCGATGATCGCCAAACTCTGCACGCATGCACCCACCAGGCCTGAGGCCGTTGCTGCAATGTCAACGGCACTCGATAGTTTTGTGATCACAGGCATCCAGCATAATATTCCCTTTCTCTCAACAATCATGCAAAATCCCCGCTGGCTATCCGGCACGCTTTCAACAGGGTTTATTGCCGAAACGTTCCCTGGTGGATTTCAGGGTGCTGTTTTGACTGCTGAAACAACCCGCATGCTGGCAGAAATCGGCCTGCTTCTCGACCATATCGAAAATAGCCGCAAGCGCCAGATCACAGGACAGCTCAACGGACGCAAGGTGGTGTTTGATCGCAATCGCCACATTCGCGTCGGGTCTGAATGGATTGAACTCGAATTGACGCAAGCACATGACCGGGCTGCAAGCGCAAGCGCATGGCGCACTGGCGAAAGCCTGTTTTCAACTTTGACAACACATGGCCAGGTGATTGTCCAAGTGACGGCAATTGCCAACGGCTATCGCCTGTCGTGGCGTGGCGTGTCTGCCGATGTCCATGTCTACACACCCCGTGAAGCGGAACTGGCGCGCCTGATGCCGGAAAAGAAGCAGGCTGACACTTCAAAAAGACTTCTGTGCCCCATGCCGGGACTTGTTGTATCGCTTGCCGTGACGGCAGGGCAGGCCGTCAAGGCGGGGGATACACTTGCCGTCATTGAGGCGATGAAAATGCAGAATGTGTTGCGGGCCGAAACTGATGCGACCATTCAAAAAATCAACGCCAAGGCCGGTGACAGTCTTGGCGTTGATGCGGTGATCATGGAGTTTGTTTAAATCAGTCCTTCGGCTTTCATTGCCGCTTGGACCGACGGACGGGCACCGACGCGGGTCATAAACGTGCCAATGTTTTTCCACTGGGCCGTGTCAATCCCAACATTTTTACACCAGTTGAGAACAGTGAAAGCATAGGCATCCGCCACGCCGAAGGTCTTGCCCGTCAGGAAATTCTGTTTTGCCAACACGCCGTCAAGCCATTTCAAACGGATTGATACGCGATCAATGATGGCCTTCTTGCCGTCGTCTGGCATGGCCGGGCTGAACAGTCCGCCAATGCCCTTGTGCAATTCTGATGAAACGAAGGTCAAGGCTTCCATGGCACGGTAGCGCGCCATGGTGCCGGCTTTTGGCAGCAGCTTTGTTGCCTTGGCCTTGTCGGCCAGATATTGCAGGATAGTTGCAACTTCGGTCAGCACTTCGCCTTTCGAATTCAATTCAAGCGTTGGCACGTAGCCTTTTGTGTTGATTTTGCTGAAGTCTGATCCGATTTCGGTTTTCTTGGCGCGGAGATCAACTTTCTCGATATCGAATTTCTTGCCGAGCTCGTGCAAAATAATGTGGGGTGCCATCGAACAGGCGCCGGGTGCGTAATAAAGCTTCATCTTATCCTCCTTAAATTGCAATTCCTGAAACACCTTAATATGAAACATGTCAAGATACTAATTAGTGACGGGTCCAAAAATTTTCCCGAACTGCCGCGCCAAAGCTGCGTCCAGCTGTTGCATGTCGGTGTTCAAGCCCAAATCGCGGAGGCTCGTAACACCGTGTTCCGTCACACCACAGGGTACAATGCCATCGAAGTGGGTAAGATCGGGATTGAGATTGATTGAGATGCCGTGAAACGTGACGCCTTGGCGGACCCGGATGCCGAGTGCAGCAATCTTGTCTTCTCGGCCCGGCCGCTTCACCCAGACTCCGACACGGTCTTCACGAGTTTCGCCGCCGACACCCAAATCTGAAAGGGTTGCGATGGTCCATCGTTCCAGGGCAGCCACGAAGGCACGCACATCGCCGCCGCGTTTTTTCAGATTGAGCATGACGTAGGCCACACGCTGGCCGGGGCCGTGATAGGTGTATTGCCCGCCGCGCCCGGTTTGAAACACGGGAAAACGGTCTGGCGCGATGAGATCGGACGGCTTGGCGGAGGTGCCTGCGGTGTAGAGGGCAGGGTGCTCGAGCAGCCAGACGAGTTCACTGGTTTCGCCGCGTGCGATGGCGGCGGCTTCGGATTCCATGCGGGCCACGGCATCGGCATAGGGCACAACGCTTCTTGCAATCTCCCAACGCACAGGATCGGTTCGAAAAACCTTGGTTTCAATGTGCTGCCGCAATGCCATGGGCAGTGCTTTTGAGGGGTTCGACAGCAAGACGCAAGTGGTCTAGCATTCTGTCATGGAAGCACTTTTTGCCTTTGCGATTCTGTTTTTGCTGATCGGCCCCATCATGGCCATTGTGGCACTGGTGAAAATCTCAACGCTTTCGAACCAGCTCAGTAAGCTCAAGTCGGACATTGCGAGTATGTCCTTCAAGCAACCGGCACCCGTTCCGGAGTTTGATGCTCCACTCGAGCGAAATGTGACTGTGGCAAAGCTTGAACCCGCTCAAGTAACAGAGCCTGAACCAGAGTTCGAACCCGAACCAGTGCAGCCATTGGTGGACACGCCGGCGCCTGCCTATGAATTGCCTCCGCCCCGCAATATGGAACAGGCCATTGCTTCGCGCTGGCTGGTGTGGCTCGGCGGCACTGCCATTGCCATTGGTGGCCTGCTCTTCATCAAATACGCCCATGACAATGGCCTTATTCCGCCGATCATCCGTGTGCTGATTGGTTGGGTTGCGGGTGCGGCTCTTATTGTTGCGGGTGAATGGCTGCGGCGCAAGCGCGGCGAGGAGATCAAGGACTATGTTCCAGCTGCTTTATCTGCAGCGGGACTGGTGATCGCCTTCGGTTCATCCTACGCCGCCTACGCGCTCTACGACATTTTCGCGCCAGCCGTATGTTTCCCTATTCTGGCCGCCATCAGTCTGGGGGCACTCTGGCTGGCCACGCGGCAGGGGCCGTTGATTGCAGCCCTTGGTCTTGTCGGGGCCACGGTAACACCAGCGCTTGTGTCCACCAATAATCCCAGTGTGTCCGGTTTCTTTGCCTATTTGCTGGTGATTGTTGTGGCGTCGTTGTGGTTGCTGCGCAAACTGAACTGGTGGTGGCTGGGATATGCGGCACTGGCTGCGGGATTGGGGTGGTCACTGCTGTGGATTCAAGGTTATGGCCTGACACCCAGTCTGCCCATTGGCATTTTCGGGCTGGCGATTGGTGCGGCGGCGGTGCTGGTTCCACGGGGCAGGGCCATCCTTGCAGATGACATGGGCAATCTGCTCTCTCCCAATTCCATCACGCCACCCATGGGCATTGCCATTGCGGGCTGTGTTGCGGGCGGCATCATCCTTGCGGCTCTCACCGTGCAAACAGGTCACGCCACGTTGCCGCTGATCATGTTCGCCATTGGCATGGCTGCCATCGTGGCCTTTGGCTGGCTGCGTCAGGGCTTTGTTGCAGCACCCCTGCTGGCCGCTGCCGCAACGCTTGTTGTGCTGATGGCATGGCATGATGTGGGCTTTCACACCTGGGCCTTTGATGAGCGCGGCTTCTGGACCACGGTGCCGGGACTGTTTGAACCCCCACGCTTCCGCAACGCCATGTTTGTGGCCCTGGCCGCGTTTACCGGCATCGGACTTTTTGGCGTCCTGCAAAAGTCTGACCTGCGGCCCTGGGCAGCTTTGACGGCCGGCGCGGGTTTTATGTTCCTGTTCGGGGCTTGGGGCAGGGCTGATTTCACCCTGTCGTGGCAAACCTGGAGCGTGATCGCGGTTGCGCTGATGGCAGTGCTGGGTTTCGGCGTGTGGCGCAAGCTTTCGGCGCAAACCGAACCGAACACGGCACGCAGCCTTGAAATCCTGATGGGCGGCATCGCGCTGCTGGGCTGTTTCGCCCTTGACCGGGCGTTTGATGGCGTCTGGCAAACCTTGGCCACTGCGGCCTTCGCAGCTGCACTCGCTTATACAACGCGCAGTATGGCCTTGCCCAATGTCGCGGGCATTGCCTCCGCCGTTGCCAGCTTTGCCGCCATTCGCCTGTTCTATGGCCGCGAATTCTGGGGTGAACCGCGTGACCTGCCACTGGGTGGCTATTGGGTGATCTATGGCTACGGCGTACCTGCTGCACTGTTCTGGCAGGCTTCGAAGTGGTTGCACCGCGAAGGGTTCCTGCGCTGGCGCGTGGCTTTCGAAGGCATCAGCCTAGGCCTCACGGTGGCGCTTGTGTCACTGGTGCTGCGCGTGTGGATTGGTGGTGGCATTGTCAAAGACGAATTGGGCCTGCTCGAACTTGCCGCCCATGGCTGTGCCTGGCTGGGTGCGGCCTATGGCCTGGCCTACCGGCAACAGCTGTATTCCACTTTTGTCTCGGTCTGGGGTGCCCGCATCCTGCTGGCTGCGTCCTGCCTGGCGTTCGTCTGTGTACTGACCATTCGCAATCCGGTGTTCACTGGCGACGCCGTGGCGGGCGGGCAGGTATTCAACGCCCTGTGGCTGGCCTATCTGGTGCCTGTGCCCCTGTTCGCACTGATCGCGCGTAAGCTTGATGCTTTGGGTTGGTCGCAACTCCGCAGTGCCATCGGCATCTTCGCATTGGTGCTGCTCATGGCCTTTGTCACTTTGCTGGTGAAACGCCAGTTCCAGGGCGCGGTGATCGACATCGAATTCCTCTCGCAAGCCGAATCCTATGCCGTGTCGCTGGCCTGGCTGCTGACGGGGATCGGCATCTTCATTGCGGGAATCAAACTTGAACGCCAGACCATTCGCTACGGTGGGCTTGCCGTGATCGTGCTCACGGTGTTGAAGGTGTTTGGCTACGATCTGTTCTCGCTGGGCGGCCTGTGGCGCATTGCCAGCGTCATCGGGCTTGGGCTTTGTCTTGTGGGTGTTGGCTGGCTCTACACCCGCTACATCGGCCCCGGCGTGAGCAAAAAGCCGGAACTGGAAACCTAAGCGCGTTGTTACTTTCACGTTCATCTTGGCTGTGATAGCCTGTTGCGCGGGGGCTTCTTGAGAAGGAAGCTATACGGTGCGTCGCAATTTCTCTGAAGTCCTGTGGGCAAAGTTCTTTGCCATTTTGGCGATTTGCTTTTGCGCGGTTGTTGCCGTTTCCCCTGCTGATGCTGGTAAGCGTGTGGCCCTTGTTGTGGGCAACGGTGCCTACCAATCCGTGGCGCAGCTTCCCAATCCGAAGAAGGATGCTGAAGCGGTATCAACTGCGCTGCGTAAGCAGGGTTTTGAGGTGGTGACCGCCATTGACCTGACACGTGCAGACCTGGAAAAAGCCGTCGAACGCTATGCCCGTGCGCTCAACGGTGCCGAGATCAGCCTGTTCTATTATTCTGGCCATGGCATAGAGGTGAGCGGCGAAAACCGCATCATTCCCATTGACGCCACATTGAGCCAACCGCAGGACCTGGAGACACAAAGTTTCAGCCTGCAAACCATACTGCTCTACATGCAAAGCAACTCGCAGGCGCAACTCATCTATCTCGACGCCTGCCGTGACAACCCGTTCAGCGACCGGGCATTTCTGTTGGGCGTAGATGACACGGAAAAACCTGCGGGCAAGGGCCTTGCCGAACAAAAGGGTTCCGTCGGCAGCCTCATCGCCTATGCCACGGAGCCGGGCAAGGTGGCACTTGACGGCACGGGCGAAAATTCACCCTTCACCGGTGCCGTGATCAAGCATTCCTTCACCCAGGACAAGGACGTGCAGTCGGCCTTGATGGACGTCACTGCAGATGTCTGGGAGGCCACCAACAAGAGCCAGCGGCCATGGATCAACAGCTCGCTTGTCAAGCCGATATTCCTCAATGGCCTCGCGGGAAAACCGCTGGCGATCAATCCGCCAACGATGACGAAGTCCTTGGCTGAACTCCAGACCACCGAACCAACCCGCGAAATTCTTGCAGGCCCGGTGACCATCGGGGCAGGGCCGCAACGTGTGTTTGATGAACAGAGTGCCCAGGCCCTGCCAAAAGCAAATGCCTACAAGCTGATGCAAATGCCCGTGTCGGGCACACTCTCCATTGATGATCAGGTTTTGTCAGAAGGGGCGATCATTGATTACGAAAAGTTCAAGACTTTCAAGTTTGAACCCTCAACGGACGTGCAGGTGTTCAAGGACAGTAACACCGCAGCTTTACTGGTCCCCGCCATAACACTGGAAACCGCCGCAGTTGCCGCAGACGGCGCGGCCTTGCCAGTGCAGATCAAGATTCAACAGCGCATGCACGAATGTGATCTGCTTGCGGCAGAACCGCTGGATCTGGACGGTGTTGGTCAGGGGGTTGAACTCGACAAGATCGACATTTCCCAGGCGCTCGTCGCCTGTCAGAAAGCAGTGGAAGAACATCCTGAAATTGTCCGCTACGTCTATCTTCTGGGCCGCGCGCAACTGGCTGCAGGACACGTAAAAGACGGTTTGCAATTGATCCAGAAAGCAGCAGACTCTGGCTACGTGCGTGCGAACCACCAACTTGGTGTGATGGCCACAAATGGCTTGGGCATGGACATAAATCTTGAGCAGGCCAATGCTTTTTTCAAACTGGCGGCAGACAAGGGTGACCCTTTGGCGCTGCTCGCCTTTGGCCGCAACCTCGTGAAGGGCATCGGCATGAAGGCTGACCCGAAACAGGGCATCAATATTCTGAAACATGCAGCAGAATTGGGCAACACCGACGCGCTGGATGAAATGGGAAGTCTCTATCTCTATGGCGGTGCCATCAAGCCCAGTCCGAAACGCGCGGCGGGTTTTTATGATGCTTCGATCACCCGCAGCTTGAAGAAGCGCAGGCCGGGAAAGGGCGCAAGTTTCGGCGGCCATCCAACGGCACCGACAGATATTGGCGCACTTTATTTTAACGGCAACGGCGTGACCAAGAATTTGCGGCAGGCGGTGAAATGGTATGAGCTTGGGGCTGAGCGCGGCAACCAGGGTGGTGCCGTTGACCTCAGCAGCATATTTGCGGATGGCCCTGATGACCTGCGCAATCCGCTGAAAGCCGTGTGGTATACGTCACTTGCGCTCGCAACTGATGGTCATGCTGATGACGCTACCTTGCTGCAACGTCTGGCTGGTTTGCCTGATGATGCCAAGCGCAGCGCCATGCGGGATTTCGTCAATCTTGTGGGGCCCTGCGGCACGCAGACCACCGACGGAATCGATCAGACTTTGCTGCTGCTGTCACGCAAGGCCTGGCTGCAACGGCAAAATGATGAAGGGGCACTGGCCTTGCCCGAAAGTGACGGGTCGTTCAAAGCGCCAGATGGAAACAGCCCGTCAGATGAGTTGAACTATTGGAACCTGGTCAATGAAAAGAGTTCCGATCAAGCCTATCTGGCTTATCTCGATGCCTTTCCGGATGGCATATTTGCGGACATCGCGCGTGGCCGTCTGGGTGGTTTGCTGGAGCGTGTGAAACTGGATACCAAATCTGCGTCCTGCGAATCGCCACCTTTGGTGAAATCCAAGCCACCCAGCAAAAAACTCGAACCCGTCAAACCAAAGCTGGAGCCGCCGAAGCTGAAAAAGCCGAAATTTGAGCCGCCCCCTATGGTGATCGAGCAACCAAAGCGCAAGCCAAAGCCGATCATCGAAAAGCCTGTACGTCGGCCTCCACCGCCTAAGGTCAGGCGCCCGAACCGGCCCCCGGTGGTGTTTGAACCGGATGGTCCCGTGATTGAAGAGGATCCCGGCCCGCCAATTGACTTGCCGCCACGTCGGAAATTCCCGCGCTTTCCCAAGATTCCGCGCATCTTCATTCCACAACAGGAACCCGATCCCTGTCCGAATGGTGATTGTACAATCCGGTAGCGCAGTCGTAACATCAATGTGAAGACACAGGCGCGGCAGTTGATTTCAGCGCACAGCATGCATGTGACATGTTGCGCGTATGGCAATCACCTGCCAGCCATTCCAGCAAAGGACTTTTCAAATGACGACAACCCGCCGCGTTTTCAATACCGCCATGCTCGCATCTGCCGTTGCTGCTGCCGTTTCGACAGTAACACTCATGTCTGCCACCAATGCCGCCGCTGCCGACAAAGAAAAATGTTTTGGTGTGGCTTTGAAAGGCGCCAATGATTGTGCCGCAGGCGCTGGCACCAGCTGTGCTGGCACATCGACGGTGGACTATCAGGGTGACCACTGGAAATATGTCGATAAGGGCACTTGCACCAGCATGAGCCTGCCCGGTGAACGCAAGGGCGCACTTGAAGCCCTGATCCGCGATTTGCCGGCGTAATCGCTTAAGTGTTCAATGCCGTTCCATCCTGCATTTCCTTTGCCACTAAGGGCTGGTGCCGGTTTTAAACCCGAGCATCTGAACGACATCTTGATGCGAGATGGAGCGCGCGTCGGCTTTTTTGAAGTCCACGCCGAAAACTACATGGGTGATGGCGGCGCCCCTCACGCGGCTCTGTCGCGGTTGCGAACAGACTACCCCTTGTTTGTGCATGGAGTCGGCCTGTCTATTGGCGGTGATGGTCCGCTGAGCATGGACCATCTGGCCCGATTCAAATGTGTCATGGAACGTTATGAACCGTTGCTCGTATCCGAGCATCTGGCCTGGTCCACCCATGACACAACATATTTCAATGACCTGCTGCCTGTGCCCTATACAACTGCCCGGTTGAATACCGTGGTCGAACATATTCATCAGGTGCAGGATGTGCTGGGCCGTAAGCTACTGCTCGAGAATCCGTCGACCTATGTTGAATATGAAAAATGCGACATGGACGAAATTGCGTTTCTGCGGGAGGTCACCAGACGCACAGGATGCGGGCTGCTGCTTGATGTGAACAACGTTTTCATTTCGGCCACGAATCATGGTTATAGCGCAACAGAATATCTGGATGATTTTCCGCTGCATCTCGCCGAAGAAATTCATCTGGCAGGCCATGCCACAGAACAAGATGATACAGGTGCCCCGCTCTTGATTGATAGTCATGACCGCAGAGTCTGCGCTGATGTCTGGTCGCTCTACGAAGACATCATATCGAAGATTGGCCCTGTAGCGACCTTGATCGAGTGGGACAATGATGTTCCGGGCTGGCCGGTTCTGCAAGCCGAGGCTGCGGCGGCAGATCGCATTTTGCAACGGCACGAAAACTTGGCATTTCGTCATGCAATCTGAAAGTTTTGCCACAGCGATATTGAGCCCGAAAAGCGCGTTGCCGCCCGGCCTGAAGGGCCATGTGCCACGCCGCTTTGCGGTCTATCGCAACAATGTGACCGTCAGTTTGATCCGCGCCATGGAAGCAAATTTTCCAGCTTTGCGCAGGCTGTTGGGAGAAACATACTTCGCTGGGCTGGCACGGGAGTTTGTCTTGCGCCACCCACCACAGAGCCCGCTGATGTTTGCCTATGGCGCAGCGTTTCCGGAATTTTTGAAGGAACAAACGGATCTTGCTCCCTATCCCTATCTTTCCGATGTGGCCGCACTCGAATGCCTCATGCGGCAGGCCTATCACGCTGCCGATGCAAGGGTGCTTGCTGCTGAAGAACTGGCCGCCTTTCCGCCAACTCAGTTGGGTGGCCTTTGTTTCAAACCGCATCCAGCACTATGTCTCTTGACCTCCAACCACACAGTGGTCTCCATTACACAGTCGAACTTGCTTGAAAGCCCAACCCCCGTTTCTGATCCGGGTCGTGTTGAACGCGCGATGGTGACCCGGCCACATTTCGACGTCATGCTCAATGCTTTGTCTGTGTCACAACATGTTTTCGTGCGCTGCCTCTCATCGGAAATCACTCTGGACGAAGCGGCAGATACTGCTTTCAACTGCGATGCAGCGTTTGATTTGGCCGCAACACTTGCGCTCGTGCTTCAAGCGGGCAGCTTTATGGCAATCAAACACCAGAACGCATGCACATGATTGCAGCTTTCGAAAACGCGTTGACACGGCACGTGCCCGACTCAATTGTTTGCCTCGCTTTGCGATTTGGCCTGGCCCTGCCGTTCTGGAAATCCGGCCTGACCAAATGGACAGGCTTGGGTCACTTGTCCAACTCGGCGGTTTTGCTGTTCACAGAAGAATTCAAATTTCACATTCTCGGTAAAGTCTATGACTATCCCTATCCCAAACTGATAGCCTACGGGGCAGGGACGGCGGAAATTCTGTTGCCAGTATTGTTGGCCCTCGGTTTGTTTGGCCGTCTTGCAGCCTTCGGCTTGTTTTTCATGACAGTTGTGATCCAGCTCACAGAACCTGCTGGCTGGCCGGTGCATCTGACGTGGGCGGCCATGGCTCTGGGCATTTTGGTGCTGGGGTCTGGCCGCTTGTCACTGGATCACATTGTCCGCCGCATTTAGGTGCAGGCGCGCAATCAAGTTCTGGACAACATGCCAACCTGTTGCTAAATTTCTCGCGGGGGCCTTCCCGTGCGGAGGCTTGATGTTTCGTTTTGTTCGAAAATGCGTGCGGCCATTTGTTGTGTGCGCCGTCATATTGTTGGCTCTTGACCACACTGCGTTTGCAGCTGGAAAGCGCGTGGCCTTCGTAGTGGGCAACGGTGCCTATACCGCCGTGCCGGCTCTCTCCAATCCGAAAAATGATGCCGAAGCTGTTTCGGCCGCTTTGCGCAAGGTTGGCTTTGAGGTTGTCACAGCCATTGACTTGAAGCGCGAGGATTTTGACAAGTCTGTCGAAAAGTTCATTCGCTCGCTGTCGGACGCCGAACTCAGCGTATTCTATTATTCTGGTCATGGCGTGGAGGTTGGCGGCGAAAACAGGATCATTCCTGTGGATGCTGTGCTGGCAACCGAATCAGCTCTGGAAGTCGAAACCGTCAGCCTTCAAACCATCATGATGCAGATGCGCAACAATTCCCGCGCACAATTGCTGTATCTTGACGCCTGCCGGGACAACCCCTTTGCCGTCAAAAAGTTTCTTGTCGGCGCCGACGATATCAAACGCTCTGTGGGCCGTGGGCTTGCGAAAGAGAACAACACGATTGGCAGCCTCATTGCATATGCCACAGAACCCGGGAACATTGCCCTGGATGGCGAAGGCGAGAATTCACCTTTTACGGCGGCGATCCTGCGGCACTCCTTCACGGCCAATGTGGACGTGCAATCGGCCTTGATGCAAGTGACACGCGATGTGTGGGAATCCACCCATGAAAAGCAGCGCCCATGGTCCAACGCAACCCTGGTGGAACCGGTTTTTCTGAATGGATTGATTGTGAAGGCCGTCAAAGCTGAACCCCCACCCGAAGTCAAAAAACCAGAGGTGGCGACGGCTCCAAAACCTGAAACCGCCCCGGTCGCAAAGGAAATCAAGATCACGGCAAAACCTTCAACCGTCGGCTTGGGCGCACAACCCGTCTTCGCCGAGGCGGATGTGAAATTGATTCCGGAAAATGCCAAGGTAAAGTTGGTGAAGATGCCAAGTTCTGGAACGGTTTCGCAAGGTGGCGAAACCCTGGCCGAAGGCAATGAAATTGATGTGGCTGCCTTGGCGACGCTGAAGTTTGAACCCTCTATCGAAGAACCTGCTGCTGCTCCTGACCTGGCGTTGGAAGCAACCACGCCCAAGGGCGAGGTTGTGCCGGTGGTGGTGAGTGAGGTTATTGAGGTGAATGCCTGTGACACGGAAGCAGGTGAGCCGCTGGATTTGCAAGGCACGCAAAAAGGCGTTTTGCCAAACGAGATCAACATCGAGAAAGCTTTGGCCGCCTGCCGGGCTGCGGTGAAGGATCATGCAGATGTACCGCGCTTTGTTTATCAGCTTGGCCGGGCTGAACTTGCGGCCAAGAACATGGAGGCGGCCAACAAGCTTTTCGAGGCAGCGGCGGAAAAAGGCCACGTCCGCGCCCTCAACCAGCTGGGCTATATGGCGCAGCGTGGCTTTGGCAGGCCGCAAAGTGTTGAAGAAGCAAACGTCTATTTCAAGAAGGCGGCCGAAAAGGGCGACCCCTATGGCATGCTGTCCTATGGCCGGAACCTTGCCCGTGGCCGCGGTGTAAAACCTGATGTGAACGCCGGGCTGGTTTACCTCAACCACGCGGTTGAAATGGGTCACACCTATGCCATGAATGAATTAGGCAGCATGTATCTTTACGGTGAACCGGTAAAAGCCAATGCCAAGCGCGGGGTGCGCTTCTACGAAGCCTCCATGGCGCGGGGCGACATCTATGGCATCCGCAACATGGGTGACGCCTATTTGCAAGGCATCGGCGTGGAGAAGGATCCGGCCACCGCTCTTGCCTTGTTTAAGAAGGCAGCCGAGGGCGGACATCCAGGTGCGCCCACGGATATTGGTGCCATGTATTTCAATGGCATCGGCGTGGACAAAAATCTGGATGAAGCCATCACATGGTACGAGCAAGGGGCAGAGCGCGGCAACCAGCGTGCCGCCGCCAATCTGGGCTGGATTTTTTCCCAGGGACCCAAGGACCATCGTGATGTGACACGCGCGGTACAATATACAGCGCTGGCTGTTGCTCTTGATATCTATGGCAAAGACAAGGATTCAGTGAGCAATCTGGCAGCCCTGCCAGACAAGGCCAAAACCAGCGCCGTCAAAAAACTCATCGCCACGGTGGGCGTCGATAACATCGAAACCACTGCTGACCTTAATCAGACCATTGTCATGCTGTCGCGCAAGGCGTGGCAAACCCGCAATCCACGCCTTGATTTATTTTGACGGAGATCAACATGAAACTGCTGACCATCAAAAAATTCTTTGCCGCCATGACTTTTGCAATACTGGCGTTCACCGCCATGCCGCAAGGTGCAATTGCTGAAACTGTCGCTCCACCGACGGACGTCAGCGCTGCCGGAGAACTTGCGTTTTGGAACAGTATCAAGGCATCAGACAATGCCGAAGATTTTGCCGTCTACTTGAAGTCTTTCCCTGATGGCATGTTCCAGGACGTTGCAAAAGCGCGGTATGGAGAACTTGGCGGGGCAGGGAAATTTGTTCCTGCGCCAGAGCCTGTCGTGGTGGAAGAGCAGCCTCCGCCACCCGAGGTGGCCGCGCCACCAAAACGTTATAAGAAGCCAGCCTATGTTACGCCTGCGCCAAAATACGCAAAATCGATTTTTGCGAAGCCCAAAAAGCCAAAACAGATCATCGTGTATCGCAAAGCCTATGTGAAGGTGAAACCGCCAAAACGTAATACGGCTGTGATCATCTACAAAAAGCCCAAGGTGCAGAAATATGTCAAGGTCAGGGCCACACAACCCTATTTGAAAGTGAAGCCAAAAAAAGTCTATGTACCCACAACTGAACCAGCCGCAGGCAGCGGAGGTGGCGGTGGAGGAGGTGGCGGTGGCGGTGGCGGAGGTGGCTGGGGCGGCTGACATCACAGGTTCAGTGCGGATTTGACATTGTCAGTCCGCACTGCTACCAGCCCGCTCGTTCAACACTCACACAGGGGTTGGATCATCCCATGGGAGCGCAAGGTCCCCACATAGGGCTGGTCCGTCCGGTGCCGGAATCCTCCGGTGCAAGTTCCCCTGTGGCGGATTAACCGGAAAAGGAAATACCAATGGCCTCGGTACCATTTACCATGCGTCAGCTGCTTGAAGCAGGCGTTCACTTCGGACACCAAAAACATCGCTGGAACCCCAAGATGGAGTCGTTCATTTACGGCTCGCGCAATGGCATCCACATCATGGATCTGTCGCAGACAGTTCCTCTGCTGCACCAGGCCCTGAATGCCATCACTGACACCGTGGCCAAGGGCGGTCGTGTGCTGTTCGTCGGCACAAAGCGTTCGGCGCAAGAGCAGATCGCCACCACCGCCAAGCAGTCGGCGCAATATTATGTGAACTCACGCTGGCTGGGTGGCATGCTCACCAACTGGAAGACGATTTCAAACTCGATCAAAACCCTGCGTGTGCTTGACGAAGTTGTGGGATCCAACGGCGCAGGCATCACCAAGCGCGAGCTGCTCGACAAGACGCGTGAGCGTGACAAGCTGGAAAAGGCCTTGGGCGGCATCAAGGATATGGGCGGCGTGCCGGACATCCTGTTTGTCATCGACACCAACAAGGAACAGATCGCCATCAAGGAAGCCAATCGTTTGGGCATTCCGGTTGTTGCAATCATTGACACCAATTCTGATCCAGCCGGCATCACCTATCCGATTCCAGGCAATGATGACGCGGCCCGCGCTGTGGCGCTTTATTGCGAACTCGTGGGCAAGGCCATCATCGAAGGCATTTCCAAGGGTGCCACCGCGTCAGGTGTTGACGTGGGAGCCATGGAAGAATTGCCGGCGGAACCTTTGGCGGCTGCCAGTTAAGTCAATTGCCGTCATTCCGGCGACAACCGGAATCTGCTCGAACAGACCCCGGCTTTCGCCGGGGTGACGTTTTTAGTCAAATGATGTTCCGAAAACTTCAGGAGAATTCCCATGGCTGCAATTACAGCTGCACTCGTGAGCGCGTTGCGCGAAAAAACCGGCGTCGGCATGATGGACTGTAAGTCAGCCCTCGTGGCCACCAATGGCGAAATGGAAGCCGCAGTGGACTGGCTGCGCGCCAAGGGCCTGTCGAAGGCGGCAAAAAAATCCACCCGCGTGGCGGCTGAAGGCCTTGTCGGTGTCATCACCAAGGGTCTCAAGGGTGCTGCTGTCGAAGTGAATTCCGAAACGGACTTTGTGGCACGCAATGAAAAGTTCCAGGCCATGGTGGCCGAAATCACCAAGCTTGCACTGGACGCCGACAGTTCAACTGAAAAGTTGAAGACCATGCGCTATCCCGGTTCCGAACATGAAGTGGCAGCCTATGTTGCTGAAATGGTGGCAACCATCGGTGAAAACATGACGGTGCGCCGCACCGCTGCGTTGTCAGTCACAGATGGTGTTGTCGCTTCCTACGTTCACAATCAGGCTGCGCCTGGCATGGGCAAGATTGGTGTGCTCGTTGCTCTTGAAGGCACGGGCAGCAAGGATGAGATTGCGGGTTTTGGTCGCTTGCTGGCCATGCATATCGCTGCCACCAATCCTGTGGCGCTCGACATCAACTCGGTGCCAAAAGATGTGCTGGCCCGCGAGGCTGCCATTCTCGAAGAAAAGAATGCAGGCAAACCCGCAAATGTCATGGAAAAAATCGTGGCCTCAGGCCTCAAGACCTTCGCCAAGGAAAACTGCCTGCTTGAACAGCCCTATGTGCATGATAGTTCAAAGACCGTGGCCCAAGCGGTGGACGAAGCTGGCAAGAAATCCGGCTTCGCCCTTACGCTGAAGGCCTTCGTGCGCATGCAACTCGGCGAAGGCATCGAAAAAACCACTGATGACTTTGCGGCAGAAGTCGCAAAAATGTCGGGCACAACGTAACAAGACAGGGGACAATCTGCGGTCTTGATCGTCATTACGTTCGAGACAGCAAACTCACCGCGACTTTGTGTTCAGCGTTTACCAAAACTGGGCCGGGCGTTGCCGGTGGAGAAATTCAGAGCCGGTTGTTGAGGGGCGGCAGCGGGGACGTAGTCTGGCTGTTGCCGCTGCGCACTACCTACACCGGAGAGTTGGGCGATTTCGGCGGCCAGTGCGGACCGTCTCGACCCTGCGCCGATTGGTTCGCCATAATCATTCTCCCCGTCTTCACCTGCGATCATGCCGCATTCAACAATCAACCAGACCAGCGACACGAGCATTCCAATAACAGCGGCAATGATGATGGCGCCAGCTGCGATGAACTGCAGTTTGAGCACAAAAAATCCCGACAGAAAGATCAGGCCCAATGGCACATAAGCAAATATTACACGCCACCCCGCACTGCCCTTGTCGTGAAGTCTTTGGACGCAGGATGAAACAAACAGCCATGTGGAAATGATACCCCAAGATATCAGTAGGAGAGCATAATTCGCAAGCGAACCCAGAAGCACTTTGCTTTGCTCAAGCGTCGGTGGATGGGTCTTGAAACTCTGAACGTCGGGAATGGAATCCTTGATCACGTAGTTGATGATTAGCCCGACAACAAACACGGTGATCTGGATCATCCACCAGGTCAGACGATTGATACGGCCACTGAAACCAAAGATCATTGACAACATCAAACCTGCTCCTTCGTTGTTGGCATCCTTAGCCATGTTCACCTAACACCCCATTAACGCATTGGCGTTGCTGCATTTGCCTGCCATAACGGCCTTACAAACCGGGCCGAGAATCATGTCGCTGCAACACAAACGTATCCTCCTCAAAATTTCCGGCGAAGTGCTCATGGGAAGTCAGACATTTGGCATTGATCTGGCCACAGTCGGGCGCGTGGCCGACGAAGTTTTGGAATGTCAGCAGGCTGGCGCTGAAGTCGCTCTGGTCATTGGCGGCGGCAATATTTTCCGGGGAATGGCGGGTGCTGCAAAAGGTATGGACCGGGTTTCTGCAGATCACATGGGCATCATGGCCACCGTCATGAACGCGCTTGCCATGCAGGGCGTTTTAAAGAGCAAGGGTTGTGATGCGCGCGTGCTTTCCGCCATCGCCATGCCAACGGTTTGCGAAACTTACTCAGCTTCCAAGGGCATTCATCACCTGGAAAAGGGCAGGGTGGTGATCTGTGCAGGGGGTACGGGACTTCCCTTCTTCACCACCGACACCGGGGCCGCTCTGCGCGCTGCCGAACTGAAATGCGACGCGCTTTACAAGGGCACCAGCGTTGACGGGGTGTATTCTGCCGATCCAAAAAAAGACCCCAACGCCATGCGTTACGACAGCATCAACTTTGATGACGTGCTGGCGAGGAACCTCAAAATCATGGATGCTGCGGCCATTGCACTGGCACGTGACAATGATGTGCCAGTCGTAGTATTTTCAATTCGCGAAGCGGGGAATGTTGCCAGGGTCCTGAAGGGACAAGGCCAGTTCACCCGTGTTACCAGGAACTGATAAGGAAACTGCCATGGCCGCCCCGGAACCCTTCAACGCCCCCGACATCAAGCGCCGCATGCATGGTGCCACGGAATCCCTGAAACACGATTTTGGTGGATTGCGCACGGGCCGGGCCTCGGCCAGTCTGCTCGACCCCATTCAGGTGGATGCCTATGGCGCCAATATGCCCTTGACCCAGGTCGCTTCGGTCTCGGTTCCCGAGGCGCGCTTGTTGCAAATCAGCGTATGGGACCGTGGTCTGGTGGTGGCGGTTGAGAAAGCCATTCACGCCTCGAACCTTGGTCTCAATCCGCAAACCGAGGGCGCAGTCATTCGCTTGCGCATGCCGGATCTGACACAGGACCGCCGCAAGGAACTGGTGAAAGTGGCCCACCAATATTCTGAAAAAGCCAAGGTTGCGGCCCGCAATGTGCGCCGTGACGCCATGGATCATTTGAAGTTGCTCGAAAAAGCCAAGCTGATGAGCGAGGACGAGCACAAGACCAAGGCCGATGAAGTCCAGAAATGGACCGACGATACGATCAAGGACATCGACACCGCGACCAAGACCAAAGAAGCTGAAATCATGCAGGTCTGATACAACACGTACATGCAGCACGCCCGTTCCACCTCGCAGCTCCGTCACATTGCCATCATCATGGATGGCAATGGCCGCTGGGCTGCTGCGCGGGGGCTGCCACGCACGGCCGGCCATAACCGGGGCGTGGAAGCACTGCGCCGTACTGTCAAAGCGGCGTCTGAACTTGGCGTTGAAGTGTTGACGGTGTACTCCTTTTCCACGGAAAACTGGTCACGGCCCAGGGCGGAAGTGAGTTTTCTGCTGCAACTCTTCCGCCGCTTCGTCAGCCAGGATGTGGCGGAGCTGCACAGCACGGGTGTGCGCATCCGCATGATCGGGATTCGTGAAGGCCTGGACAAATCAATCATCAAACTGATTGAGGATGCCGAGCGGTTGACGGCCGACAACACGGGCATGACCCTGGTTGTTGCGTTCAATTATGGTGGGCGGCAGGAACTGGTGGAGGCATTTCAGGCTTTGGCAAAAGACGTTGCTGCGGGACGTTTGCGGCCTGAAGATATGTCTATAGACCTGGTCGCCAGCAGACTGAACACAGCGGAATGGCCCGAGCCTGATTTGCTGATCCGCACGGGTGGCGAAGAGCGGCTTTCAAATTTTCTGTTGTGGCAATGCGCCTACACGGAGTTTGTGTTCATTGATGAATACTGGCCGGATTTTGATGGCCAGATCCTGGACCGTGCCATTGCCGATTTTCGCGGGCGGGAACGCCGCTTTGGCGGTCTGAAGGTCAAGACTGCATGAGTGAAACACCAGCGCCGCAAAAGGGCAAATGGTCTGATCTCGGCGTCCGTTCAGTTTCGGCATTGGTTTTGATCCCGGCCGTGCTGCTCGATATCTGGTTTGGCGGCGTGTGGTTTGAGTTGTTCGTGGCGTTGCTGGGCCTGTTGATGGCATACGAGTGGACGATCATCGTACACCAGCACAATTCCAGGCAATTCGCACTACATGCAGCCGCAGTGTTATGTGCCGCGTTGTTGTATCATGCTGTTGGTTTGATGCCCGCACTTGCAATCATTCTCGGGATCACAGCGCTATCCGTCGCCACCAAGGCCTTTGAAACGAGCGGCGATAGTATATTTTCCTATATAGGCATTCCCTACGTGGCGTTGCCGGTTATGGCGTTGATGCTGCTGCGCGACGACGCGGTGTGGGGCGTACACGCCATCATGTGGTTGATGCTAATGGTCTGGGCCACGGATACCTTTGCTTACTTTGCGGGCCGCATCATCGGCGGCCCCAAACTAGCCCCAGTGCTGTCGCCCAAGAAAACCTGGGCCGGTTTATTCGGCGGCATGGTGGGCGCTGGCACCGTATCATCTATCTATGCTGCCTTGTGGTTACAGGGCTGGATGGCTCTGGCCGTCGTGGCAGCCGCTTTGGCGGTCGTGGCACAGCTGGGCGACATTTTCGAAAGCGCCCTGAAACGGAAATATGGTGTGAAAGACTCAGGTGATCTGATACCAGGCCACGGCGGCGTGCTGGACCGGGTGGATGGTCTTGTGGCCGTCAGCGTGGTTGCGGCTCTCATCGGTTTTGTCAGACATTCCAGCAACTTGGCTGAAGGTCTGCTGCTCTGGTAACCATGTGCGCTGGAAGTAGAAGCAAATTCTGGCCAAGTCTGGTTAAAAAACAATTAATTCAGTCACAAGAAGAACGAAGTTCCCGGCGAAGACGGGGCAAATGGAGTTGGTGAACATGGAATTCTTGACGGCCCTGCACAGTGTATCCCTCGTCGGCACCTTGTTTTTCATCCTGTCCTTTGTTGCAGCGCTTGTGATCATCGTTTTTGTTCACGAATTTGGTCATTTCATTGTTGGCCGCTGGTGCGGCGTAAAGGTCGAGGCGTTTTCCATTGGCTTTGGCAAGGAACTGTTTGGCTTTACCGACCGCCATGGCACGCGCTGGAAATTCTGCCCGATTCAGCTTGGCGGTTATGTGCGCTTCGAAGGTGATGCCAACGCGGCCAGCATGCCGGATAATTCCGTCGCAGCCTCACAATCGCCAACCAGCCTGCAAGCCCAGCCTGTGTGGGAGAGAATGGCTGTTGTGGCGGCAGGACCGATAACAAATTTCCTGTTTGCCATTGCCATTTTTACCGTGGCTTTCATGGCCATTGGCTTGCCCTATATGCGCCCGACTGTGGGTGAAGTTCTGCCCGGTTCAGCCGCCGCCGTGGCGGGCATTGTACCGGGAGACACCATCACCCGTGTTGATGGTAAAACCATTTTTGCCATGTCGGACGTGCAGGAAGCTTTCTTCCTGCGGCCCAACGAAACCTTCGACATTGTTGTGCAACGCAAAGGGCAACCTCTGACGCTGAGCGTCACGCCGAAAGCCGTCGAACAGAAAGACAGTTTCGGTGGCAGCATGAAGGTGGGCCAGTTGGGCATTCGCCATGTGCCGGAAAAAGATGAGCCGCTGTTCCAGCGTTTTTCAGCGCCAGAAGCCATGGCCAAGGCCATGGAGCGCACATGGTTTACAATTTCGTCAACAGCCACGTTTTTCAAGAAAGTCATCACTGGCCAGCAAAGTGTCAAGCAGATCGGTGGGGCCGTGAGCATTGCCAAGGGGGCTGGCGACGCAGCGGCTGGCGGGGTTCTGAGTTTCTGCTATTTTCTTGGATTTTTAAGCATCTCCATCGGAATTGTTAACCTCTTTCCAATCCCGATGTTGGATGGTGGCCATCTGGTGTTTTACGCCATCGAGGCCATCCGGGGAAAACCCGTTGGCCCGGCGGCACAGGAATGGGGATTCCGTATTGGCTTTTCCTGCGTTGTCATGCTCATGCTTCTGGGCCTGTTCAATGACGCGGGCAGGGTTGTCAATGTCGTCTTCGGAACCTGAGTAAAGCCACGAAATTGCCCAGATGTTTCATTTGCAAGTGAAACCAAACTGGCTAAAAGACGCAGCGTAGCCTGATTTGCTGCGGGGGCGGTCTCCGGAGTTACGAGAGTAGCAATTTGATGCGTATACGATATGTATTTGGGGTGGTTCTGGCGTTGATATTCGGCGTCTTGCCCATGGCAACGCCGGACTTGTTTTCGCGTCCTGCCATGGCGGCGACGGTGAACAACATCATCTTCCGGGGCAATCAGCGCGTCGAAAATGAAACCATTTTATCCTATATGCAACTGGGTCAGGGCGACCAATTCAGCGACGAAGCCATCGATGCGTCAATCAAGGCTTTGTTCCAGACTGGGCTTTTCCGTGATGTTTCGATTGTGCGGCAGGGCGGTTCACTTGTTGTGACGGTCTCAGAAAACCCGTTGATCAACATCGTTAACATCGAAGGCAATGAAGAAGTTGACGATGAAACCCTGCTCAAGGAAGTGGAGGTGCGTGAAAGCATCATCTACACCAAGGCACGTGTTGCTGCTGATACCAAGCGCATTCTTGCGGTTTACCAAAAGCAGGGCTTTTACAATGTCCGCGTTGCACCGAAACTCATTCGCCTGCCCGAGAATCGAATTAATCTCGTGTTCGAAGTGAATGAAGGCGGCAAGACGCAGGTTGAGCAGATCAATTTTTCCGGCAATAACGCCTTTAGTGATGGTGACCTGCGTGACGTGATCGCTACAAAGGAACATTCAAAGCTCTTGTTTTTTTTACGCAACACCACCTATGACGCTGACCGCCTGGAATATGACAAGGAATTGCTGCGCCGCCACTATCTGAAAAACGGTTATGCTGACGTGGATGTTGTTTCCGCTGATGCCCATCTGTCTGATGACGGTCAGAGCTTCGTGATTGATTTTGTTGTCACAGAAGGTCCGCGCTATGCCATCGCAGATGTGGCTGTAAACATTGGCGACAACAATCTGAATGCCGATGCCTTGACCCGCAGGGTCACAACTGGCGTGGGCGATACCTACAACGCTGCAAAAGTTGACAATTCGGTCGAACGCCTGACGCTGGAAGCGTCGAACCAAGGGTTTGTGTTTGCCAAGGTCGAGCCGAAGGTGGATCGCAATACGTCCAATGCCACGGTGAACCTCAGCTATAATATCACGGAAGGTCCCCGCACATACGTGGAGCGCATCGATATTATCGGCAACACCCGCACACTGGATGATGTCATTCGCCGCGAACTGCGCCTCTACGAAGGCGATGCTTACAACCGCACCCTGATTGAGCGGGCTCGCCGCCGCCTGACGGCACTTGACTATTTTACCAAGGTGGACTTCCGCGAGGAAGAAGGCTCGGCTCCCGACAAGGTGGTGCTGGTGGTTGAGGTCGAAGAAAAGGCCACAGGCTCGGTCACCTTCTCGATCGGCTATTCGTCGGTGGAAACCGTTGTCGGTTCCGTGGGCCTTGAAGAACGGAACCTGTTCGGACGCGGTTATAATGTGAAACTGAACACCTCCGTCAGCTTCAAGAAGCAACAGGTCGACTTCAGCTTCACTGAACCTTATTTCCTCGGCATGCCGATTTCGGCTGGCGTGGATCTGTTTGCCACGCGCGTCGACAACAAGGACGCGTCTTCCTACACGAGCGAGCAAATCGGAGGTGCCTTGCGCACCGGTTTTGCGCTTGATGAATTCTCGTCGGTCAATTTCAAGTATCTGTTGGCCCATCGCAAGACCAAGGGTGTGGACGTTGGATCCGCTGCCCCTGCCATTATTGAACAGCAGGGCAAGGACTGGAAATCAGCACTTTCTGCCACTTACATCTACGACGATCTCGACAATCCGCTGAACCCGACATCGGGCTTGAGGGCGGAACTTGAAACGGAATTCGCAGGCATTGGCGGCAACACGCAATATGCCTCGGTGGAAGGCCATGCCTGGTATTTCATCCCATTGCTGGACGAGAAACTTGTCGTGAAACTGGAAGGTAACGCGGGTCACCAGCAGGCCTTGGGCAAGCGCGACATTCCCCTTCAGGACCGCTTCTTCAAGGGTGCTGACAGTTTCCGTGGCTTTGCCCAGTCCGGCATTGGCCCCAAGCAGATTGGCAACGATGGCGTTAACGACTCAATCGGGGCGCAGACCTATGCTATCGGCACACTCGAGGCCAACTTCCCGATTGGCATTCCCGAAGCCTGGGGCATCAGCGGCGAAGTGTTCTCGGATTTCGGTACGGTGTTTGGTACGGATCAGAAGTCGGTGGCTAATCTCGGCACAAACTGTCCGGGTTCAGTTGGTTACACTGGCCCATGTTCCGTCCTCGACTCCATGGGCCTTCGCGCCTCGGTTGGTGCGGGCATCATCTGGCAGTCGCCCTTTGGACCACTGCGCATCGAAGCCGCCTATCCGCTTCTTAAGAAGAAGTTTGACGAGAAGGAAATTTTCCGCTTCTCCATCGGTACACGCTTCTAGAATTCTTTGTGCAATCAGCTACAAGGGGCGGGATTTTTTCCCGCCTTTTTGTTTTGAGGACCACGATGACCGACATGCCCACCCCCGCCAAAACCCTCGATATCATGCGCATCATGAAGCTGCTGCCGCACCGCTATCCGTTTCTGTTGATTGACCGCCTGATCAATGTGGACGGTGAAGGCAGTGGCACCGCGATCAAGAACGTCACCATCAACGAGCCATTCTTTCAGGGCCACTTTCCCGGTCAACCGGTGTTTCCGGGTGTCTTGCTCGTCGAGGCCATGGCGCAGACAGCGGGCGCGATTGTGCTTGAGAATCTCGGTGACGGCGACGCTGGCAAACTGGTGTTCTTCATGTCCATCGACAAATGCCGCTTCCGCAAACCTGTGGTGCCAGGCGACCAGGTGCACTTTCACGTCAAGCTGATGCAGAAGCGCGCACCCGTGTGGAAATATTCAGCCGAGGCCCACGTGGACGGCAAGAAGGTGGCAGAAGCCGAGATTGGTGCGATGTTGATTGATGAGAAGAGGTAGGGACATCATCCGCCCTTCGGGCACCTTCTCCACGAAGAGGCGTCGAGAAGGGACTGGTTGCTGTCCCTTCTCCGGCCCTCTTGCTGGAGAAGGTGGCGCGGAGAGTCGGATGAGGTCCCTTTATCGCCTCGCCATCTCCACATAATCCCGTTTCTGCGCGCCCACATAGAGCTGCCTGGGCCGGCCGATTTTCTGGTTTGGTTCCGCGATCATTTCTTTCCACTGTGACACCCAGCCAATGGTGCGGGCCACGGCAAACAAAACGGTGAACATCGACGTCGGGAAGCCCATGGCGCGCAGAATGATGCCCGAATAGAAATCCACGTTCGGATAGAGCTTGCGCGAAATGAAATAATCATCATGCAGCGCAATGCGCTCCAGTTCCTTCGCCACCTCCAGCAGGGGATCATCAGCCACGCCCAGGGCATCAAACACCTCATAGGCGGTCTTCTGCATGATGGTGGCGCGTGGATCGTAGTTTTTGTAAACGCGGTGGCCGAACCCCATCAGCTTGACGTTGGACGCCTTGTCTTTCACTTGTGCGATGAAAGCTGGAATCTTGTCCACTGTGCCGATCTCCGACAGCATTTTCAGGGCCGCTTCATTGGCACCACCATGGGCCGGTCCCCACAGGCAGGCAATGCCGGCGGCGATGCAGGCGAAGGGGTTGGCTCCTGACGAACCCGCAAGCCGCACGGTTGACGTGGAGGCGTTCTGTTCATGGTCGGCGTGCAGGGTGAAAATCCGGTCCATGGCGCGGGCCAGAACCGGGTTCACCACATAGTCTTCACAGGGCACGGCAAAGCACATGCGCAGGAAGTTCGAGGCATAATCCAGCGAGTTCAGAGGATAAACAAAGGGCTGACCGATGGCATATTTGAAAGCCATGGCCGCGATTGTGGGGATCTTCGCAATCATCCGGTGCGAGGCGATTTCGCGTTGGCGTGGATCATTCACATCCGTCGAGTCGTGGTAGAACGCCGCAAGCGCGCCGACTACAGCAACCATCACGGCCATGGGGTGTGCGTCGCGCCGGAAGCCCCGGAAGAACAGCACCATCTGCTCATTGACCATGGTGTGGTAGGTAATGTTTTTTTCAAATTGCTTGCGCTGGGCCGGGTTTGGCAACTCGCCATAATAGAGCAGATAACAAATCTCGAGAAAGTCACCTTTTTCTGCCAGTTGTTCGATCGGATAACCGCGATACAACAACACGCCCGCATCGCCATCAATATAAGTGATTGAAGACAGACATGAGGCCGTTGACGTGAAAGCGGGGTCAAACGTGAACGCCTTGGTCTGGGAATAGAGCTTGCCGATATCGATGACATCGGGGCCAATCGTGCCGGAATGCACCGGGAAATCATAAGCCGTTCCGTCCAGTGTCAGCGTGGCGCTTTTTGTGGTCTCAGCCATGGTGGTCTCCCATTTTCAACGATCATATTGCGCCGCAACAAAAAGGTCAATGTGGCTGACGGGAGAGGATCAGCTGAAGTTCGTATCGACAGCTTTGCCGCGTTCATGCAATTTGATTGCATTTTGGAAAGCATACTGAAATTCAGCATTAATCTTCGGTATCTGCTCCGCTACAACATTGGCCGATGGCGACAGTATGTACTCGAGCTTACCAGATCTATTGTTGATGTCCTTCGGGGCATAACCAAAAGCGGCAAAGTTTAGCGCCTTGATTGTCCATAATGGGACTGGCGGCAAAGGAGAAATTTTCAGAAGATTCTCAATAACGGCCGTCTCTAAAACGGGTCGCAAACGCATCGTCTCGTCGGCACCTGAGGCAACGCTGTTGTCAAATATCACAGCACTATCACTCGCCAATATGGCCGAAGGCAGCAGAGCTATGGTTCTGTGATAGCGGGCAATAATTCGATCCGTAGGTACATCATGACCGCCCGAAGCGACGCGTGTGCGGACGCGGCCAACATTCAGGTTAGGGTCGCCGGTTGCCACAAAGAAGAGCTGTGTCGCGAATCCAGCAGCACTTGCATTTTGCATGAATTGCACTTTGCTATCGTGCGACATCACAGTTTCAAATGAGAAGCCATTGCCGCTGCGTAAACACTCTTCACGTAGTTCAGCGGCCATTTGTTGGGCTTTCAAAGCGCCAGCGTCACCAACAAGTTTCTGCTCACGCGCAATGTCATCCGCATTAATATATGTTCCGAAGTCCACACCTTGCCGCATGAGATATTCGATCAATGTTGACTTGCCAGACCCGTTTGGCCCAGCAATAACTGTCAAAACCGGGCGTGGCATTCAGAGATCAAGATGCTTTGCGCGTGGTTGGCGCTCCAGCCGTCCTTTGAACATCGATTTTGGAACCAACGACGGGCACCTCATGACCCACCGGTTCGATGCCGTTGGCTTTGAGCTTCGCTATAGCTTGCTTGGCTGCTTCGTTACCGGCTTTTTGCAATTCGGCAATGGATAATTGGCTCGGATTCTTTCCCATGGGCGTACATACCACGAACAGGGTCGCCTTTCAACGTTTGGGTTCAGTCGGCTATACCTGATCCCCAATCCGCGCCAAACTCTCCTCACGCCCAAGCACTTCCAGCACATCGAAAATCCCGGGTGATGTTGCAGTGCCTGTGAGTGCCGCGCGTAATGGCTGGGCGAGTTTTCCGAGTTTCAGGCCTTGGGTTTCGGCGTGGATTTTGACTGCGGATTCCAGTGTGTTTGCGGACCAGTCAGTGGCAGCCTGCAGCACGGGGGCGAGGGTTGCCAATGCGGCTTTGCCCTCGTCGTTGAGCAGGGCTTTTGCCTTCTCGTCAATCGGCAAGGGGCGCTGTACGAAGAGGTAAGTGGCGGAGGTTTTGAGTTCCACCAGGGTCTTCGCACGTTCCTTCAAGCCAGGCATAGCTTTCAGCAGTTTAGCCTTCATGGCCTCGTCGATGCGGACCAGCATGTCGGCACCGCCTGCAACGTGGGGCAGGAAAGCGAGGAAAGCCGCCAGCAATTCCACATCATCGGTATGGCGGATGTAGTGGCCGTTCAGGTTTTCGAGTTTGTTGAAGTCGAAGCGGGCGGCCGATTTGCCGATGCTATCAAGTGCAAACCACTCCACGAGTTGGGCTGTCGAAAAAATCTCATCGTCGCCATGGCTCCAACCCAGGCGGGCGAGATAGTTGCGCAGGGCTGCGGGCAGATATCCCATTTCACGATAGGCTTCCACGCCAAGCGCACCGTGGCGCTTGGAGAGTTTCGCACCATCGGGTCCGTGGATCAGCGGCACATGGGTCATGGAAGGTACGAGCCAATCCATGGCGAGATAGATTTGCGTCTGGCGGGCTGCATTGGTGAGGTGATCGACGCCGCGAATGATGTGGGTCACACCCATGTCGTGATCATCGACGACCACAGAGAGATTATAGGTCGGGTTGCCGTCGGAACGCAGGATGATGAGGTCGTCGAGATCTTTGTTGGGAATGACCACGCGGCCCTGGGCGTGATCATTGATCACTGTCTCACCCTCCTGCGGTGCCTTGAAGCGGATCACGGGTTTGACGCCAGCGGGCGCTTCTGATGCATCACGGTCCCGCCATGTGCCGTCATAGCGGATCGGCCGTTTTTCGGCTTCCGCCTTTTCGCGCATGGCCGTCAATTCTTCCGGCGTGCAATAGCAGTAATAGGCCTTGCCACGCTTGACCAGCTCCAGGGCGACTTCACGGTGCCGTGCCGCGCGCTCGAACTGTGACACGGCTTCGCCATCCCAGGTCAAGCCCAGCCAGGTCAGCCCGTCCACAATGGCGTCTACGGCACCCTTGGTATAGCGCTCCCGGTCCGTATCCTCGATGCGCAGCAGCATTTTGCCGTGCTGCCCCTTGGCGAAAGCCCAGTTGAACAGGGCCGTGCGGGCTCCGCCGATGTGCAGGTAGCCCGTGGGCGAGGGCGCAAAACGCGTGATAACAGGCGATGACATTGACGCCGATTTCCTTTTAAGTCGAGGCGGGGAAAAGCACGATGGCTGTTGTGGAGGCGGATAGCACATGGTCAACCCCCGTCAAAGGGGGGCAATGGTGGCGGCTGACTGACTGGGCCGAGGCACTTGCAGTTGAACACCAGCGCGTGACTGTTTGGAGCCCACTGTTTCTGGTCACCGGAATCTGGTCTTACTTTTCCCTGAGCCGCGAACCACCCGGATTTCTCGCTCTCATACTTGCGGTCGCATGCGTAGCAGCACTTTTCTGGTCCCGCACAACACCAGCTCTCAAGGTCCTCGCGATCATGGCCCTTGGTTTCGCATGTGCACAATTGCGCACCCAATGGGTGGCGACCCCTTTGCTACGTGCCTATTCGCCTTCACAAACCATCAGCGGCCATGTGGTTGACGTGGATGTGCGCTCGAAGCTGCGGTTTTCGCTGTTGCTGGAAATCACCGATGCTGCGGGGCTGCCGGAAGCCGAGCGTCCGCGCCGCGTCCTGGTGCAGATCACGGGCAAGCATACGGCACCTCATGTGGGAGATGCCGTGAAGTTGACGGCTGATCTCGCGCCCTTGCCGCGCCCTGCCCAGCCCGGAGGTTTTGATTATGGACGGCAACTGTATTTTCAGTCCATCGGTGCGGTGGGCCGCAGCAAAGCCGATGTGCAGGTCATCGACGCGCCTGTGCCCTGGCGTTTTGAATTGCGCCGTGCGTTTCACGGCCTGCGCGCCGCCATCGGGTCCCGGGTACGCAGCGCCATTCCAGGCCCGCTGGGCAGTTTTGCGGACGCCGTAATTACCGGCGAACGCGCCTCCATCCCACGCAGCATGAACGAAAGTTTGCAAGCCTCGGGGCTGTTTCACGTTCTCTCGATCTCAGGCCTGCACATGGCGCTAGTGGCAGGAGGTGCTTTCTGGATGGTGAGGGCGGCATTGGCTCTTTCGCCGAATCTGGCACTCGTACATCCGATCAAAAAATGGGCAGCGGGTTTTGCGATCGGCGTAGGACTGCTTTACATGTTGCTGGCTGATGGAGGGGCCGCAACCGAGCGCTCCTTCATCATGATTGCGGTGGTGTTTTTTGCGGTGCTGGTGGACCGTCCGGCCCTGTCCCTGCACAATCTGGCGTTGGCGGCCGTACTGATTTTGATGTGGTCACCCGAACAGGCTCTGGCTGCGAGTTTTCAAATGTCCTTCATGGCGGTCATGGGTCTCGCCGCATTTTTCAAGTGGTGGCAGAAGATGGTCCCCGCAGCAACAAAAAGTAATGAAGGAAATTTTGCCGCGCGATGGAGCAGGCGCATCGCCATTGCCTCGGCTGCGTCCTTGGCGACATCACTGGTGGCGGGAACGTTGTCAGGCATTCCCGCCATGCATCATTTCGGCAGATTGGCACCCTATGGCGTTGTGGCCAATGCCCTGGCTTTGCCCATTGTCAGCCTCATCGTCATGCCCGCCGCCATGGCCAGTGTCATCGTCATGCCCCTGGGGCTGGAAGCGGTTCCACTCAGAGTCATGGGCTGGGGCCTTCAAGCCGTCATGCTGATCTCCGACTGGGTGGCAAGCTGGCCCGGGGCAGGGCAACGCTTGCCGCTGATGGACAGTGGGGTTGCGGCTGTGCTGGCGCTTTCTGCAACGTTTCTGGTGCTGCCCGTTACAAAGTTACGGCTTTTCAGCCTTCCGCTTTTTCTGATGGCAATCATTTTGTATTATAATGGAGCGGAAAAACCCATTCTGCTGATTGATGAACGTGCCGGAAACGTCGCTCTGGTCACAGATGCAGGGATTGTCCCTGCGCAAGCCAAGCAGGCAGCGGCCAGCGTTTCCCGCTGGTTGACCCAGGCAGGCGATGACGGCGGCTTCAAAGCCGCAGCCAAACGCAGCGGCTGGACCTGTTCCGCAGGTGTATGTGAAGCCACGCAAGATGGCAACCGCATTGCGTTCATGCTCAAGCAGCCACTGTTGCGTCCCGGCTGCCCAAGTGCAGATATTGTCGTTTCACAGGAACCGCTACATCGGCGCTGTAAGGGAGCCAAGGTTACAATTGACCGTTTTGACGTCTGGCGCAACGGTGCCTACGCGGTCTACGCGAACGGTCGCACGCAGCATGTCTACGCCGTGCAGGGGTTGCGGCCATGGGCGTATGCGCCACGTGCAAGAATAAAGCCCTGAACCGCTACAAGCCACCGTCTGGCAAACGCGGCGTGCAATGGCCCAGCGAGAGTGAAGAGCGCGATACTCTCAGGGAGGCCCAAGCAGATTGACAAGCTCGATACGGAATTGGTCACGCGCCTGGTACTCTAAAACTTCAAAGACACGCATTCTGCAAGTCCCGAAACTGCTGGTCCGTCATGATTTTTACCGGTGTTTTTCCCTCCGGTAACGGCTGGATTTCCTTGATCCGCTCTTCAGTGCCAGGGTGGGTGGAGAAGACATTTCCAATTCGGTCCAGGGCGGAAGCATCCTTGCCCGGCTCCACAGGCGTCTTGCCTTCAAGCTTCATGAACTTCTCAAAAAAATGCTTAAGGCCCATGGGATCAACGGAAGCCTTCACCATCACGTCCCGGGCAAATGTGTCGGCTTCGCGCTCGGCTTCGCGGGTATAGCGCAGAATGGTGGCAAGGCCGGCTGCCGTGGTGATTAGATCGCCACTGCTTCCACCCGAAATGGCACCCGCCAACACCTGCAATCCGGCAAAGCGCACCAGCTGCGCCTCAGGATGTAGATGATAGACATGACCCAGCTCATGGGCCAACACGCCGGTCACTTCCGATGCCTCCGATGCTTCGTTCAGAAGTCCACGGGTCAGGACAATGCGGCCACCGGGAACAGCAAAGGCGTTAACCAAAGCGAGATCATAGATTTCAATCGACACGGCTGGAATATCCGTGCCGCTTTCAGCCAAGGCTGACACCATGGCGGCAATGGCGGTTTTGCTGCCTGCGGTGTCGCAGCGTTTGGCTGACCCGACGATGGAACTCACCATATCTGTGCCGACGCGCTGACGCCAGGCTTGCGGCAGCAACCCAGCAACCTGCTGCGGCAGCACCGTCATGGCGAAATAACCAAGTGCTGCCAGCCCTGCCAGACCTGCTGCGGTCCAGCCCAGCACCTGGCCCAGATGCCGCCAGGAATAGCCACCCTTGAGATGGGTGTTTTGTGCAATCAGATCGTCGATGAACGCCTGATCCCGCACAATCAACCGCGCACCCGGCTTGTCGTCATGGGTGATGCGGAAGGGTTGCCCCGGCGTCGGTGGATCAATGGAGTGCAGCCCGGTAATGCTCCAAACCGTGGCCGGCGTGGTGTCGCCCTGAAATGTCAGTGTTGATCCCACACGGTTCAAAATCACGGCATTGTCGCGCGCCACCTCTCCGTCAAAATAAACAGCGTCAACACCCATCACAAACCTCCCACATCAAACGCATCCGCCAGACCTTCACCACGTGTATCCATCTTGGCCGACGACTGCCGGATGCGGTCCACATCCACCAGACCGTCCAGCGTCAAACGGTCAACTGTAAATTTCACGATGCGCTGCTGCACAAAGGGCCAGGCAATGCCGAGTGTGAACACGATCAGCAGCAAATTGATGACCGTCAGCCAGATCACACTTCCCGTTGTTGCATTCAGCGCGAAAGGCACGCCGTCGAAGCGCGTATAATTGGCAAACACCCGCAGTTGTTTTGCTGTGTAAATGGCCCAGAGCATGGGGATCACCAGCATGAAGATCAGGAACAGCAACACGCCTGCAAGGGCCAGATAACCGGCAATTTTCTCGATTGTCGCCTGCGATGTGGAGGGATCAAACATGGTCTTGAATTGCGTGGTCAAGGTGCTGGATTCCACAAACATGACGATCACCACAATGATTGCCGCCAGTGTCAGCAGCCAGCACATGGCATAAGTAGGATAAAGCGGACCAGCCCGGCCTTTGAATTTGAAGGCCGCATCGCCGAAGCGCATGTCATTGGTGATCTGTTCCGCAAGTACCGTGTTCATCACCGGCGTGGCCCAGCCCATGCTCATGCTCTTGGCGATGATCGAGCCGAAGTACAACAGGCTATAGGTCATCGCAGACCCCACAAGCGTGCCACGAATGCCGCGCCAATTGGTACGCGACAGCTGGAACTTGCGCGCCTTATAGACTGCAAACCCCCAGAGAACATAAATCGCCAGAAAAAATACGCCCTGCAATCCCACGGCTATGGGTGACTGTGGACCTTGGATAAAGTTCGCCGCGCTAACGGCGAGGATATAGGGCAGCACGAGTACAAAAAACACCATGAGAAAGCCCTTGAACAACTCCATGCCGGTGCCCGTGTATTCCAGCGGTTCACCATTGATGTGCACAGACGACCAGATATGCCTGCGCACATTGGTCTTCGCCCAGAAGCGATAAAAACCCAGTGTGATGATGCTGAGCAGGAAGTTGACAATCGTCAATTTCAGCAACCCAGGCCGCTTGACATAGGTGAAATTCAGCCGCTCGGGCGGCGAAGCGGCAAGCAGTGGCGCGGCGTCTGGTGATCGGTCGTTCATGGGCAGTCCCCGAGATTCGAATGGCCAACATGCCACGTTTTAAATTGATGGTGCAGCTGCTTTTCATGTTTGTTGCAATCTTGCAACAGCGCATTCATTTGTTGGTTTGTGACCGGGCAATCGTGATTGCAGCCACGATCCGCCGCAATTGCGGGTTACGCCGCCACAGAGAAGTGCCGAAGACACCGCATGGAGCTGCAAGCAATTGCAGCAACAGCAGACACGTTCGGTACGGTGGTTAGGCGTTCAGAAGTCGGCAGATTGTGGCTAGCAAGGGTTTGAGAACGAATAGGTTGGCGTGGGCGCTGCAAATGGTTGCGGTCCTCGCGCTGTTTGTGTTTATCCATGGCACCACAGCGGCCCTTGCTGCTGAACCTGACGAAGGTGCCGGGTTTTTTGACTATCTGCCTGCGGCCCCCAAACTCAAGCTGCCCCACATCAACATTCCGTTCTGGACCAGCGACCTCAAGAAGGGCCGCAATGCCTATGCCGATGGAAACTACGACAAGGCGCTGAAATATTTCCGCCGCGAATCGGATGATGGTAATGTGGTGGCAGATTGGTATCTGGGTCATATGTACAGGCTGGGGCAGGGTGTTACAGCTGACGCTTCTGTCGCTTATTCCTATTACAGCCGCGTGGCCGACAGTTACGACCCGGAAGAATCCGACAACAAGCGCCTGCGCATCGTCATCGACAGCCAGATCCAGATGGCGAATTACCGCCGCATCGGCATACCCGATTCTGGCATGAAGCCTGATCCTGAAGCAGCGGCCCGCACCTATTTACGCATCGCCTCCACCTATGGCCATCCCGCCGCGCAGTTTGCCCTGGGCGAAATGAACATGGTGGGTGAAGGCGTGAAGCAGAACCCGCAGCAGGGTCTGAAATGGTTGACCGCCGCCGCCCGCAAGCGTCATCCCGAGGCCCAGGCCTATCTGGGCGACATCTACTGGTCAGGCCGTGGTGTGAAGAAGAACGAAACCCGCGCCGTCATGTGGTACATACTTGCGATGGAAACGGCAAAGCCCGAAGAAAATCCGAACATCATCAACCGCTACAACGAACTCATGTCTGGCATCGACGAAGACACCAAACTCGAAGCCGAAGCCCGCGCCCGGGTGTGGTCTGAACAATATCCGGCGTCGCTCAATAACTAAGGGGCCGCACTCGGCCGTGTGAGAATGTAAGTGGACACAGCGGCCATTGCAGCGCAGGCTGCGAAAGAAGCCCAGCCGGGCAATGCGCTGAACCCCGCGAGATAAATTCCCATCACGGTCATCATCAGGGTGGAAAGCACTTTGCCAACAACAGGGATCGCACCATGATCCTGCCAGGCGCGGATGTAAGGGCCTGCTTTTGGATGATTGCGCAGTTTTTCTGCAAGTGCAGGAGATGATTTGCTGAAGGCCCAGACCGCCACCAGCAAAAACGGTGTGGTTGGTAACAGCGGCAAGATGATGCCGACAATGCCGAGACCGACGGAGAGCCAACCAAGAGTCAGATAAAAAAGACGGACAGCGTTCATGCGAAACGCGTCTTGCACGAGTTGCCGGGATATAGCAATCAAGGGCCATGACCAGCGACGATATGCCGACCCGTAAACCTGAACTGCCCCAGGGAAAATCTCCCTTTGGCCGCCTGCGCCGTTATTTCTTTACGGGCCTGGTGATCCTGGCCCCGGTTGCCATCACCGTCTGGGTGACCGTCTGGTTCATCGGCTTTTTCGACTCCTGGGTAAAACCGCTGGTGCCAACCAATTACAATCCCGATCATTACCTGCCTTTCAAGGTGCCTGGCACCGGGCTGGTTTTTGCACTCGTGGTCATCACGCTCGTCGGCTTTCTTGGCGCAAATCTCGTGGGGCGCACCATCATTGGCTGGTGGGACAATCTGGTCAATCGCACACCCGTGGTGCGATCCATTTACAAAGGCTCCAAGCAGATTTTCGAAACCATGTTTTCAGAGAAGGGCGCAAGCTTCAAGAAAGTCTGCCTGGTGGAATGGCCGAGGCGGGACGCATGGTCAGTCGCATTCATTTCGCGCGAACTGGAGTCCAGTCAGATCGGCATGAAGCCCGGCACCAAAATGGTTGCAGTCTATGTTTCGACCACGCCCAACCCCACGTCAGGCTATGTGTTCTTCGTCAAGGAAAGCGAAGTGCAGGTGCTGGACATGACGGTGGAGGACGGCCTGAAACTGGTGATTTCCATGGGGCTGGTGTTCCCTGATGCGCCGATGAAACTGGCGGATGAATTGGCGGTGGCGAAGAAGGGGCGGGCGCGGAAGTAAGGCTTCCCTCTCCGTCACGCTTCGCGTGCCACCTCTCCCGCAAGCGGGCGAGGAAGGTTGAGACTCTTTTCCTCACCCGCTTGCGGGAGAGGTGGATCGCAGCGCAGCTGCGAGACGGAGAGGGCCGTTATCCCGCCCCCAACAACCTGATCGCCTCATCCCGTTCAAACAGATACAGCAAGCAGCGCAGGGCCTCTCCGCGCGCTGACTTCAGACGTTCATCCCGGTTCAGGATCAGCGCTGCATCATCGCGCGCGGCGGCAAGCAGTTCTCCGTGCACGGATAAATCTGCGAAATGAAATTCAGGAATTCCTGACTGTTGCGTTCCCAACACTTCGCCCGCACCGCGCAGGCGCAAATCTTCCTCGGCAATGACAAAACCATCTTCGGTGGAGCGCATGATTTCCAATCGCGCCTTCGCCGTTTCACCCAGAGGTTCCTGATACAGCAGGATGCAATGGGACTTCGCCGTGCCGCGGCCCACGCGCCCGCGCAACTGATGCAACTGCGCCAGGCCGAAGCGTTCGGCATTCTCGATCACCATGATGGCGGCTTCCGGCACGTCGACTCCCACTTCGATGACTGTTGTTGAGACCAACAGTGACAGTTCGCCTGACTTGAAATCTGCCATCACCTGGTCTCGCTCAGGTCCCTTCAGGCGCCCATGCACCAGCCCCGCTCTTCCGGGGAATGCCGTTGCGAGATGTGCAAAGCGGTCTTCCACTGCGGCGAGGTCCACAAATTCGCTTTCTTCCACCAGCGGACACACCCAATAGGCACGAATGCCTTGCGACAGGCTGCGGCGCAATCCTTCAACGATGTCTTCCATGCGTGACAATGGCATTACCCGGGTTTCAATCGGCAATCGGCCCGGCGGCTTTTCGTGCAGGCGTGATACGTCCATGTCGCCATAGGCCGTGAGCGCCAGTGTGCGCGGAATGGGTGTTGCCGTCATCACCAGCAAATCAGGGGCGGTGAATGCCTTGCCCTGCAAGGCCATGCGCTGGTGCACGCCGAAGCGGTGCTGCTCATCGATCACCACAAGGCCCAGATCCTGGAAAGCCACACCTTCCTGAAACAGCGCGTGGGTGCCGATCAGAATATTGATGTCGCCTGCTGCCAAGGCCGTCAAAACCTCATCCCGCGCCCGGCCTTTCTCGCGCCCCGTCAGCAGGCCCAATCGCAAGCCCACGGCTTCGGCGATCTTGCCGAGGGACGCCATATGTTGCCGTGCCAGAATTTCCGTCGGCACCATCAACGCACCCTGGGCACCCGCTTCCACGGCAATGGCCAGTGACATCAAAGCGACGACGGTTTTGCCGGCCCCCACGTCACCCTGCAGCAAACGGATCATGCGCTGGCCCGATGCCATGTCCGTTGCGATGTCACGGACAGCGCTTTCTTGCGCGCCCGTCATGTGATAGGGCAGGGCTGCAACAATCCGTGCCTGCAACGTGCCATCGCCAAACAGTTTGCGTCCCGAACTGCGCTTCATGTGCCGCCGTACCATGGCCAGCGCCAGTTGGTTGGACAGCAACTCGTCATAGGCCAAGCGCTGCCGCATGGGATGTGTCAGGTCCACAACATCTGGTGCAGACGGCAGATGCGCCGCGCTTAAACTGTCGTGAAAGCTCTGCCATGCATGTCTTTGTAACCACGCCATATCCTGCCATTCTGGAAACAGTGGCAAGCGGGGCAAGGCCTGTTGCATGGCCTTGAGATAGGCCTTGCCCGTCAATCCCGCTGTCAAGGGATAAACCGGCTCAATGGCGGGCAGCGTTGCAGCGGCATCGACGGCCACCACGTGATCTGGATGGTTCATCTGGGCTTCTGCCCGGAACCAGCCGATTTCACCTGAGATGATACGACGCTCCCCCATGGGCAACAGCCGCTTCATGCTGTCGCTGAAGGCCTTGAAATAGACCAGCGTCATCTGCCCCGTGTCGTCAAACACGTCCACCCGGTAGGGCAGTTTGCTACCTTGCTGTGGCGGCTTGTGCTGGCCCACCGTCACTTCAACCGTGACCACACCTTGCTCAGGTAACTGACTGATTGTGCAGCGATAACGCCGATCGACTACGGCTACGGGCGGCCGTAGCAAAAGGTCCACCACCCGCGCCGGAACTGCACCCCTGTGCAGCACCTTCTGAAACAATTTCGCAACCTTGTCGCCAACACCTTTCAGGCTGGTCAAATCGGCAAACAGGGGGGTGAGCAGATCGGGGCGCATGGCCTGTTTTGTCGTGGAAGCGGTTGCGGCGCAAGTCGTTCTCACGATAAGACGCGGGCCATGTCGACCGCAGAAGAAAAACTGGAAAATATACGCAGGCGTTTGGCCTGGCGCGCCTCGCGCCGTGGCATCAAGGAGATGGATATTGTCGTAGGCGGATTTGCCAATGCCCACCTTCCCACCATGACGCCGCAGGAGCTTGTGGTGTTTGAGGTGCTGCTGGAGATTCCCGATCAGCAATTGCTGTCCTGGGTGACGGGGCAAGAGGATGTCCCGCTGGAATTGCGGTCTCCCATGCTGCTGGACATGCTGGCCTTTCGCCCGGCAATGGCAACGCAATGACGGCACTTTCAACGTTGAAGTCCCGCATTGATGTGCCGGGGCGGGTGTTGCTTTCAGGCCTGCCGCAGGGCCTGCTGGGGCAGGTCTTGCCGGAGCTGGTGACAGCCGCAGCCGGGCGCGGCGTCATCCATATCTGCGTCGATGACCAGCAACTGGCACAGCTTGAGGAACAGGTGCACTTCCACGCCCCCGACCTCACCATTATCCGTTTTCCCGCCTGGGATTGCCTGCCCTACGACCGCGTATCACCGTCAACCGAAATCGTAGCCCAGCGCCTCTCAGCCCTCGCGCAATTCACAGCGACACCACAGGCACAGCGGCTGGTGCTCACCACCGTCAACGCCATCACCCAGCGCGTTGTACCCAAGGCGATGGTCCGCGCAGCCTCATTCACCGCCAAGCCCGGCCAGCGCGTATCAGGCGATGCCCTGCAAGCCTTCCTCGTCGACAACGGTTACAGCCGGACCGGCACCGTTGTGGACCCCGGTGACTTTGCCGTGCGCGGCGGCCTCATCGATATTTTCCCGCCCGGTGCAGAACTGCCGGTGCGTCTCGATTTCTTTGGCGACACTCTTGAAAGCATCCGCTCCTTCGACCCCCACACCCAGCGCACCACAGAACAGCGCAAGTCTTTCACGCTCAATGCCGCCAACGAAGTGCTGCTGTCGAAAGACGCCGTCGCCCATTTCCGCAAATCCTATGCGGAGGCCTTTGGCGGCATTGATACCCATGATCCGCTCTACGAAAGTGTCACGGGTGGCAGGCGTTATCAGGGCATGGAGCATTGGCTCCCGCTGTTCCACGACCAGCTTGAAACGCTCTTCGATTATCTGCCAGATGCCGTCGTGTCCCTGTCGCATCAGGTGCATGAAAGTGCCGCTGCACGGCATGTACAGATCGACGAATATTTCGACGCCCGCAAGGAAGCCCTGAGCAAGCAGAACTTCGGCGCAGCACCCTACAAGCCGCTGCCGCCGCAACGCCTTTACCTGATGCCGGACGCCTTCCAGCAGGCCCTTGCTGATCGCACTGTGGCCGAGGCCACGCCCTTCGAGCGTCCGGAAAGCACCGCCATATCCTTCGGCGGCAAGCAGGGCCGCACATTCGCGGCAGAACGGGCCGAAGCCGGGGCCAATGTTTACGACGCCGTGCGTGCCCATGTGCAGGCAGTGCAGGCCGCCAAGAAGCGCGTTGTCATCTCCGCCTGGACGGAAGGTTCAGCCGAACGCCTCGCCACCATTCTGCGCGATCATGACGTGGGCGCTATCGCCAGTGCCGCGAATTGGGACGAGGTGCTGAAACGCGACAGGTCCTTGATCAACATCATCGTGCAACCGCTCGAAGAAGGCTTCGAAACTCCTGATCTCGCACTGATCACCGAGCAGGATATTCTGGGAGACCGCATGGTGCGGCGCGTGCGCCGCGCCCGCAAGGCGGCGGATGTCATTGCAGAACTCTCCTCCCTCATGCCCGGTGATTTCATGGTGCACGTGGACCACGGCATCGGCCGCTTCGAAGGCTTGAAAACCATCGACGTGCAAGGCGCACCCCACGACTGCCTGCTGCTGATCTACGCCAACAACGACCGTTTGTTTATACCGGTTGAAAATATTGATCTGCTCTCGCGCTACGGCTCCGAAACCGAAAACGTGCAGCTCGACAAGCTGGGTGGCGGTGCATGGCAGGCGAAGAAGGCGCGGCTGAAAGAGCGTATTCTCGAAATCGCCAATGACCTGATCAAGACGGCTGCGGCGCGAGAACTCAAGACCGGTGACGTGCTGTCACCTCCCGAAGGCGCGTTCGACGAATTCTGCGCAAGGTTTCCCTACGAGGAAACGGAAGACCAGTTGGGTGCCATCGAAGCCGTCATTGAAGACCTGCAAAAGGGCCGCCCCATGGACCGCCTGGTTTGCGGCGACGTGGGCTTTGGCAAAACCGAAGTGGCGTTGCGCGCGGCTTTCGTCGCGGCCTATGCTGGCAAACAGGTTGCCGTCGTCGTACCTACAACGCTTTTGGCACGGCAGCACTTCAAGAATTTCGCCGAACGCTTCAAGGGCCTGCCACTGCGTATCGCCCAGGCGTCGCGCCTTGTGGGCCGCAAGGAACTTGACCAGGTCAAAAAGGAGTTGGGCGAAGGCACCATTGACATTGTGGTGGGCACCCACGCGCTGCTCACCGGCAACATCAAGTTCCGCGATCTCGGTCTGCTCATCATCGACGAAGAACAGCATTTTGGCGTCAAGCACAAGGAACGCCTCAAGGAACTGCGCAACGACGTGCATGTGCTGACGCTCACAGCCACACCTATTCCCCGTACGCTGCAACTCGCCCTCTCTGGCGTTCGTGAAATGTCGATCATTGCCACACCGCCGATCGACCGTCTGGCAGTGCGCACTTACATCACACCCTTTGATCCCGTCATCATCCGCGAACATTTGCTGCGCGAACACTTCCGTGGCGGCCAGAGTTTCTATGTCGTGCCACGCATCACCGACCTTGATGAAATCGCAGAATTCCTGCGGCAGAATGTGCCGGAAGTGAAGTTCCGCGCCGCCCATGGCCGCATGGCACCCACAGAACTCGAAGACATCATGACCGGGTTTTACGACCGCGCCTTCGATGTGCTGCTGTCGACAACCATCGTCGAATCCGGTCTCGATGTGCCAACGGCCAATACCCTGGTGGTGCACCGCTCAGACATGTTCGGCCTGGCCCAACTCTATCAACTCAGGGGCCGTGTAGGCCGGGCGAAAACCCGTGCCTATGCCCTGATGACCACACCGCCGGGCCGTGCACTGACAGCCCATGCCGAACGCCGCCTGCAAGTGCTGCAATCCCTTGACTCACTGGGCGCGGGCTTCACCCTGGCCAGCCACGATCTCGATATCCGCGGTGGTGGCAACCTGTTGGGTGAAGAGCAATCCGGCAACATCCGCGAAGTGGGCTTCGAGTTGTATCAGAACATGTTGGAAGAAGCAGTGGCCCAGATGCGTGCGGGCGAGGCCGTAGCTGAGGGAGACAGCCAATGGTCCCCCCAAATCAACATCGGCACGTCAGTGTTGATTCCCGAGGACTACGTCTCCGATCTGCAAGTGCGCCTCGGCCTCTATCGCCGTTTGGCTGATTTCACGGGTCAGGATCAGGTGGACGCCTTTGGTGCAGAACTGCACGATCGCTTCGGCAAGCCGCCGGAAGACGTGCAACATCTCCTGCACATCGTCTCCATCAAAATGCTCTGCCGCATCGCCAATGTGCAATCGGTTGATGCCGGGGCAAAAGGTGCCAGCATCGCCTTCCGCAACGGCATTTTCCCAAACCCTGGAAAACTCGTGGAATGGATCAGCGGGCAGGGCACCTTGGCGAAACTGCGCGCCGATATGAAACTGGTGATCATGCGCGACTGGCAGACGCCGGAGCAAAGGCTCAAGGGCACCAGAGTGTTGCTGCAGAATCTGGTGAAGCTGGCGGCGTAGAAGAGACCTCATCAGCCCTTTGGGCAGCTTCTCCAGCGGAGAAGCAACAGGTTGATCGGCCTCCCTCAATCTTTGACCATTTAGGAAGGTGGACAACATTGTCGCTTCTCTCCTGGAGAAGCTGCCCGAAGGGCTGATGAGGTCCCTTGCTTACCCCTCCGCCGCCGCATTTTTTATTAACGCCGCCAGTGCCGCGGCAGGCTGTGCACCCGTCGCCCCATATTTCCGGTTCACCACAAACGTTGGCACACCCGTCACACCGATCTGCTGTGCCAACCCAGCTTCCTCCAGCACTTCCTTTTTATCACGCTCCCCAGCCAGTTCCTCCGCGATCTCGTCACCATTCAGGCCATTCACAATGGCGATGGTCTTCAGCACCTGAATATCGCTGATATCCTGTCCCCAGCTCCAGTAAGCCATGAACAGGGCCTCGGCCACTTGCCGCTGACTGCCAATGAAATGTGCCCAGCGCAACAACCGGTGCGCATTCATCGAACTTGGCGTGCGGGTAATCTTCTCGAATGCATAAGGCACGCCATCTTCGCGGCCCGCTGCAATCAGTGGGTCATGGATGGTTTTTAGCCGCTCTTCGCCAAACTTCGCCGCCATATAGGCATGACGATCCAACCCTTCGGCAGGTATCGTCGGGTCGAGAAAAAACGGCCGGAAATTCACTTCGACTTCAATCTCTGGAACTGAAGCTATCGCCTTGTCCAACCTGCGTTTTCCCAGAAAACACCAGGGACAGATCACATCTGAGATGACGTCTATTGAAAGTTTTGGCATGGTCTTGGAGCTTTCAGTTTGGGAGCGATGCGTATGGCAAAAGGACCGCATCAGCCCTTCCACCTTCGCCAAGGGGCTTCGGTGGAAGGGCTGATGAGGTCCTTTCACTGCACATGCCACAGTGTCGTCGCTTCAAAGCCCGGAAGTGGCTGTTTCTCCGGCCTGCCGATGTAAGTCCACCGCGCCACCCATTGTCCACCCTTGGTATAGAGCGGCACAATGTAATGCCCCGCCACCAGCAAGCGGTCCTCTGCGCGAACAGCGGATTCAAATGCGGCACGATCTTTCGCAGTCAACATGGCTGCAATCGCCGCGTCCACTTTCGGATCGGCAATACCCGGATAATTGCGGGTTCCTTCCTTGGTCTTGCCGTCAGAGCCGAAGTACAGCTTCTGTTCATTGCCGGGCGACAGAGAGTTGAACCACGTCACCGGAATCATGTCGAAATCATAGGTTTTTTGCAGCGCTGTGAATTGTGCTGCATCGGCGGTCCTGATCTGCACATCTATGCCGATGAGTTGCAACGTCCGCTGGAAGTGCAGGGCCATCGGCTCCTGGTCTGCACTGCCGAGGGTGATGGTGAAAGCAAATTGCTTGCCGTCTTTGTCCAGCAATTTGCCGTCGGCAATCTTCCACCCGGCTTCACTCAACAGTCCAACAGCCTTGCGTAAAGCCTTGCGATCCTTGCCTGATCCGTCACTGACGGGAAGCGCATAGCTGCCGTCGAGGTAAGTCTTTGGCAAACCAGCTTCACCAATAATTGCAAGCTCCGCCGCATCGGCTGGCTTGCCCTGCGAACTCAAGGCAGAGCCGGAGTAATAGCCAAAAATCCGCTTGTAACTGTTGCTGTAGAGATTGGCATTGGCCCACTCGAAATCAAACGCCGTCAACAGTGCCTCGCGCACCCGCGCATCCTCAAAAACCTTTCGCCGGGTGTTGAAGGCAAATCCGGAAGCCGCCGCAGGCGAGCCCTGTTCCACAAACTCCTTCACCACCTTGCCATCCGTCACGGCAGCAAAGTCAAAGGCTTTGGTCCAGCGGTTTGGGTCTTCTTCCAGGCGCACGTCTGCGTCGCCTTTCTTGAAGGCTTCGAAGGCCGCGTTGGCGTCACGGTAATAGTCAAAGCGCACCGTGTCGAAGTTCCAGAGACCCCTGTTGATGGCAAGGTTCTTGCCCCAATAGTCCGGGTTCTTTTTGTAGATGATGCTTTCATCGGTTTTTACTTCGCCGATGACATAGGGACCGGACCCCATAACGGGCAGCAGCGTTGTTTCATCAAAGTTACGCCCTTCCCATGACTTCTTCGACAGGACGGGCATCAGGCCGATGATCAGCGGCAATTCACGGTCACCGGCCTCCTGCTTGAATACCAGCGTGTGATCATCCGGCGTCTCCACCGCTTTGATCTTGCTGTAGTTGTTCTTGTAGTTTGGACGGCCTTTGTCACGCAGCGTCTCCATCGAGAATACAACGTCAGCCGCCGTCACCGGAGCACCATCAGAGAATTTCGCTTCCGGCCTGATCTTGTAGGTAAACGTCTGCCGGTCATCCGACACGTCAATGCTTTCCGCGAGAAGACCGTAGAGCGAGAATGGCTCCGCGCCGTTGCGCGCCATCAGGCTTTCAAAAACATAGGTGCGGATGTCTTTGGCGGCATTGCCCTTGATGATGAAAGGGTTGAGCGAGTCAAATGTCCCTGTGATCGCCTGGCGAAACGACCCGCCCTGGGGCGCATCCGCATTGACATAGGGCAGGGCCTTGAAACCGGGCGGAAGCGCGGGTTCCCCCTGCATGGCAATGCCGTGTTTCGGCGTGGCGAAAGCCAGCGTGGTGGAGAACAGTAAAGCAGCTGTCAAAAGAAAACATCGGCGAATCATGGGGCGGCTCCTGAGGTCCGTTGAACATATTTTGAAATCGAGTGCGTTGACACACCCCATCCCGGCTTCGCCGTACTTCCCCAGCTTCGCTGAGGAAGAAAAACATTTCTCTCCCTCGGCCTCTTGGCCGGGGGAGTACCCCGAAGGGGGAGGGGGTCTCACCGCATCAAGATATTCGAAAACTGCCAGGGGTCCTTCTTGTCCAGTTTCTCCTCAAAAAACTGAACGCGCTGTGACAGCGGATTCCAGTCGGTGTAATATCCGGCAAGCTTTCCGAGATAGGGCCGTTGCACCTGCAAACAGCGTACGTGGTCCATTTCGTCGGTTTCGACGATGCCCCGTTCCGGGTTCTCGATGGCCCAGACCATTCCGGCCAGCACTGCCGACGTCACCTGCATGCCCGTGGCGTTTTGATAGGGGGCCAGTGCCCGCGCCTCGTCAATGGACAGCTTCGAGCCATACCAGAAGGCGTTCTTCCTGTGGCCATACATCAACACGCCAAGTTCATCACCGCCGTCGGCAATTTCGTCTTCTGTCAATACGTGTTGCTTGGTTTGCCGCTTGCCACCGGCCCCCAGCAATTCGTGCCATGACAGAATGGCGTCATTGCAGGGGTGATAGGCATAGTGGCACGTGGGCCGGTAGCTGACGGCACGGCCCTGCTTCACCGTGTAATAATCCGAAATCGAGATGGCTTCATTGTGCGTGACCAGAAACCCGAAATGTTCCCCAATGGTCGGTGTCCACGTCAGTACACGGGTATCAGCGCCTGGCCGTTCCAGATAGATGGAAGCCTTTGACCCATAGCTGTGGCGGCGGCCTTCTGGCGGCAATTTCTTTTCGTGTGAACCCCAACCCAGTTCTGCAGGCTGCAAGCCCTCGGATACAAATCCGTCCACGGACCATGTGTTCAGAAACGTATCCACCGGCTTCTGCTTCTTGATCCGTTGCGTGTCACGTTCGGCAATGTGAATGCCCTTGACGCCAACCTTCTGCATCAACCTGGCCCAGCCATCTCGCGTGGTGGGCGCTGCAAATTTGATCTTCATGTCCGTCGCCAGATGCAGCAGCGCCTCCTTCACAAACCAACTCACCATGCCGGGATTGGCGCCACAGCAGGACACCGCCGTAGGGCCCTTGCCCAATTCGCTCTTCAGCTTCAACAACAGTTCCCGCATGGCATAATTCGTGCGATCGGCATTGGTGAGATTCCGGTTGTAGTAAAACCCGGGCCACGGCTCGATCACCGTATCAAGACACAAGGCTCCCGTCGCGCGTGCCAGCCGGATCATGTCCATGGCGTCCACATCAACCGTCAGGTTGACGAGAAAGGCCGGGCCAGGCCCCGCTGTCAGCAATGGTTTCAATAGTTTCTTGTAGTTTTTCCGTGTGATTGCCGATTGCACAAAGGCAATGCCTTCCTTCTCGGCGATCCATTTATTTTCATCCGACGGATCAACAATGGTGATCTTCGACTTGTCACAGGCAATATGGCGCAGGATCAACGGCAATGAGCCGCGACCGATGGAGCCGAAGCCGAGCATGACAATCGGGCCGTTCCATGTGGCGTGAATGGGATGATGGACCATGGTTTGGCGTCTCCTTCTGTGGCGTCAAACGAAAGCGTGGCGTCTACAAGGCAACGGCGCGCCGTGTAAAGAAATTTCAATGGTGCCAATCAGTCGGCGGGTGGCAGTTCCATTTGATAGCGCTTGCCATAGGACGACACAAACACCACGCCCTGGTCGTTACCATAAACGTCGAAGCATTCCCAATTTTCTGAAGGCGGCCATTGCGAACAGTATTTGTCACCCTGCAATTTCCAAAAGCCTTGCGACTGCTGATGCGTTTCAACGTCGATTGTGAAGGTTGCGCCGGACGCCTGAAAGACCTGCTCAATTTCACGCCCGGTTTCTGTTGACGTCAGCCTGATATTGCTGAGCAAGTCCTTCAGTTCTCCCGCGCCAAGCTTTTTCTCGGCCGCCTGCGCCGTTGCAATCAGCAGTGAAAGACACACCATCAGGAAGAGATTTTTCATGACAGTAGAAAAGCGCGTCAAGCATCAAAACACAAGCGCATTTCCATAACGGAGACTGGCCCTGTATTAATCTCGCAAATGATTCGAATGAGCACATCAAGCCATGGCCAAAACACCTCAACTAGACGATCTCTTTGGCAACACGCCAGAACCCCCGCGCCCACCCAAATCCAAAGCCACCGCAAAATCCCGAGGTGAAGACAGCTATACGGCAGCCGACATCGAGGTGCTTGAGGGACTGGAGCCCGTGCGTCGCCGCCCCGGCATGTATATCGGCGGCACCGACGAAAAGGCGCTGCACCATCTCTTCGCCGAAGTCATCGACAATTCCATGGACGAAGCCGTGGCGGGCCACGCCAATCGCATTGAAGTCGAATACTTCGCCGACGGTTATCTGGCCGTCACCGACAACGGCCGCGGCATGCCTGTGGATGCCCATCCCAAGTTCAAGGACAAATCTGCGCTCGAAGTGATCATGACCATGCTGCATGCTGGCGGCAAATTTGACTCCGGTGCCTATGACACCTCGGGCGGTCTGCACGGTGTCGGTGTGTCCGTGGTCAACGCGCTGTCCGAACACGTGATCGTTGAAGTGGCGCGGGGACAGCAATTATACCGTCAGGAATTCAAGCGCGGCAAATCCCAGGGCCCGGTGCAGAACGTCGGCAAGGTCTCAGGCCGCCGGGGCACAATGGTGAAGTTCAAGCCGGACGAACAGATTTTCGGCAAGGGCAACACCGCCTTCAATGCGGCGCGGCTCTATAAGATGACCCGTTCGAAGTCCTATCTGTTTGGTGGTGTGGAAATCCGTTGGAGCTGTGCTGAAAACCACCTGACGGACAAGGACATTCCGGCCCAGGCCGTGTTCCATTTCCCCGGCGGCCTCAAGGACTTTCTTGAGGAACGCCTCGAAGGCCGCACCCGCGTGGTGGACGAAGCCTTCTTTGGCAAGCTCGACAAGGATGGAGGCCATGGCAGTGTTGAATGGGCGGTGGCCTGGTTTGGCGGCGAGGACGGCTTCATGTCGTCCTACTGCAATACCATCCCCACCGCCGATGGCGGCACCCACGAAATCGGCTTTCGCACAGCGCTCACGCGCTCACTGAAAAACTACGCTGACATGAAAAACAACAAGCGTGCCAGCGTCATTACAGCGGAAGACGTAATGGTACAATCGGGAGCCATGTTGTCGGTCTTCATCCGCGAACCGGAATTTGTGGGCCAGACCAAGGACAAGCTTGCAACCGTCGAAGCCGTCAAGATCGTGGACAAGGCCGTGAGCGATCACTTCGACCATTGGCTGACAGGCCATCCCGCGCAGGCTGATCGTTTGCTTGACTGGATTATCGACCGTGCCGAAGACCGCATTCGCCGCCGCCAGGAAAAAGAAGTGGGCCGCAAGACTGCGGTGCGCAAACTGCGGCTGCCGGGCAAACTGGCGGACTGTTCTGCCAACCAGTTGCAAGGCTCGGAACTGTTTATCGTGGAAGGGGATTCCGCAGGCGGCTCTGCCAAGCAAGCCCGCAACCGCGAGAACCAGGCCGTTCTGCCGCTGCGTGGCAAAATCCTCAATGTCGCCAATGCCGGCAAGGACAAGCTCGCTGGCAATCAACAGATCGGCGATCTCACACAAGCACTGGGGGCAGGGACCGGGAGTTCCTATCGCGAGGAAGACTTGCGCTATGACAAAGTCATCATCATGACCGACGCCGATGTCGATGGCGCCCACATCGCGTCATTGCTCATCACCTTCTTTTACCGCCAGATGCCACTGCTCATTGACCAGGGGCATCTCTATCTCGCCGTGCCACCTCTTTATCGCCTGAGCCAGGGCGGCAAGAACGCCTATGCCCGCAACGAGTCGCATCGTGATGAGTTGCTGCAAACCATGTTTGGTGGCCGCAAAACCGAAGTGGGCCGCTTCAAGGGCCTTGGCGAAATGACGGCGCCGCAGCTCAAAGAGACGACAATGGACCCCTCAAAGCGTCTGCTGCTGCGCGTCACTCTCACCGATGCGGAACGCACCAATACGGCAAAAGTTGTTGAACAACTGATGGGCAACAAACCAGAAGAACGCTTCAACTTCATCAGCGAACGGGCGCAATTTGTGCAGGAAGAAGCACTGGATGTTTAGTGGTTCCCTCTCCGTCATCGCTGAAGCGATGCCACCTCTCCCGCAAGCGGGTGAGGAAAGGAAAACTGCGTTTCCTCGCCCGCTTGCGGGAGAGGTGGATCGCGCGTAAGCGCGGGACGGAGAGGGAAAGTCACCCCTTGAATTCCACCACGCGACTCCCAATCTCTGAGAGCCATATACCTGGAGGTTCCCTATGAAACGCCGCTTATTGACTTTGTCCAGACTTGCAGGTGCCATGGCTCTGGCCAGCGCCGTGATCGGTGTTCCAATCGCCGAAGCCCGCTCCAATCTCGTCGCTGGCGTGCCCGTTGATGCCACCATCATGCGCGCCGGATCGACGGCGCAGAAAATTGCACGTATCAAAAACGTGCCAAGCGTGGGCGTTATCAACTTGCGTCTCGATTCGATCGGGACGGCGAGATTTATAGGTGACTATACCGACACCATTCAGGAATATCGCCTCACCGTCGAGCGCAATGCAGGCGGTATCAACAAACTGCGCGCCGCCTTGAGGGCAAACCCCGCCACCCGCAACGCGCTGGCAAACCACGGCGTGTCCTTGAGCCGCATTGTGGCCGTTGATGTGGGCTCGAACGGATCGCTCAGGGTCTATGTGCTGTAGCCTCGCCTACTTCCCCGCTCCGCCCGTGTGTTCTCCATCCCGCGTCAGGTAATAGGCTGCCAACACCGGCAGCAGCGTGATTGCCATGACCATTACGGCGGCCACATTGGTTACCGGTCTTTCGCGTGGCCGAAACAGTTGCTCGAATATCCAGATCGGCAAAGTCTTGTTTTCAAGTCCATTGGTGAATACGGTCACGATCACTTCGTCAAATGACAGCGCAAAGGCCAGCATGCCGCCCGCCAAAAGCGCTGATCCGATCTGCGGCAACACCACATGGCGGAAGGTTTGAAAGCCATCAGCACCGAGATCCATTGAGGCTTCAATCATGGACCCGGACACGCGCCGGAAACGCGCCAGCACATTGTTGTACACCACCACCATGCAGAAGGTGGCATGGCCCAGCATGATGGTCCACACGGAAAACGGAATGTCGAGAATGTTGAAAGCCGAGCGCAAGGCGATTCCGGTGATAATGCCGGGCAGGGCGATGGGCAGAATGAACAGCAGCGACACGTAATCTTTGCCATAGAAGCGTGATTTCCACAGCGCCGCTGCGGCCATGGTGCCGAGGACAAGCGCCACCAGCGTGGCAATGGCCGCCACCTTGAACGACAGGCCAAGTGCTTTCCACAAGTCGGCGCGCGCCCACGCCTCGCCATACCATTTCGTGGTGTAGCCAGAAGGTGGAAACTGAAACGACACATCCGCTGAAAACGAATAGATGATGATCAGGACCAGCGGCAGATGAATGAACAGCAGGGCTGCAAGCGTTGCCCCGGACAGCCACCATGCGGGCCTTGCCGCCACGTCAGAGCGCATCAAAAGCCCCCATGCGCTTGGCAATCGAGAGATAGATCAGCATGATCATAATCGGTACCACGGTGAACGCCGCTGCCAGCGGAATATTTCCTGCAGTACCTTGCTGTAGATAGACAGCATTGCCGATGAACTGCTGGGACCCGCCAACAACCTGCGGGATGATGTAATCTCCCAACGTCAGCGAGAATGTGAAAATCGATCCTGCCACCAGACCCGGCAAGGCGAGTGGCCACAACACGTGACGGAAGGTCTGTGCTGGATTGCCACCGAGATCAGCGGACGCCTCAATCAGGTTTGTGGGCACCCGTTCCAGTGCGGCCTGGGTGGGCAGGATCATGTAGGGCAACCAGATATAGACGAACACAATGAAGGTGCCGATGTAACTCGTGGACAAGGACGGTCCTCCAATCACGGGTGTGGACAGCACACGGTCCAGCAGCCAGCTCGCATGGAATTGCGCCGCAAGCCACGAGACAATGCCTTCCTTGGCCAGAATGAGTTTCCAGGAATAGACCTTGACCAGATAGCTGGACCATAGCGGCAGCATGATCAGCAGATAGAATACCGCCTTCCACCGCCCCCTGGCATAACGCGCAGCAAAGTAGGCGAGCGGATAAGCCACAATCGCCGACGCAATCGTCACCACCGCAGCCATGATAACCGTGCGCAGGATCACATCATAATTCGCGGGCTGAAACAGCTGTGCAATTGTCGAAAGTGTTGGTTCGTAGACGATGGTTCCGGAAAACTCGTCAATCGAAAAAAATGCCTGCGCCAAGAGCGCGATCAGCGATCCGATATAGATCACACCCAGCCATAGCAGCGGAGGGATGAACAACAGGATCAGAAAGCCATTTGGCTTCGCAAACAACCAGTCGGAAATCCGGGTTATCACGCCACCCTGCGATCCCGTCATGGCTGCTCGCCCAGTTCATGCATGGCGGACCGGGGCCAGGCCACCGTCACACTTTCACCCAAGGTCATGCCGCGTAACGGTGTCAGCACTGAAAGCTTGCCACCATTGGCAAAATCGAGGTGCAACCGGGTCGCCGCACCTTGATAATGTTGCGATGACACAGTGCCAACAGCCAGCAATTCTTCTCCGCGTTTTTCAGTCTTGCCCAACACACGAATGCGCTCTGGCCGCAGGCTTACCCATTTCTGCGGGCCGCCCAGTTGCCTGGCATGATCAGGTGCCAGCACGTTGGATGATCCTACAAAATTCGCCACAAAACGCGTGGCCGGGCGCTCGTAGATGTCTTCCGGCTTGCCCACCTGCACGATCTTGCCCTCGTTGAACACCGCCACCCGGTCTGCCATCGACAGCGCCTCACCCTGGTCATGGGTGACAAAGACAAAGGTGATGCCGAGTTGCCGCTGCAAGGATTTGAGTTCCACCTGCATCTGCTCCCGCAATTTCAAATCCAGTGCGCCCAGCGGTTCGTCCAGCAGCAACACCTTTGGCTCGTTCACCAGGGCCCGCGCCAACGCCACGCGCTGCCGTTGCCCGCCGGACAATTGTCCGGGACGCCGTGCGCCATAACCACCAAGTGCCACCAGCTTCAGCGCATCCTCTGCTTTCATGTGGCGTGTTGCACGCTCCACACCCTTGACCATCAAGCCATAGGCCACATTGTCCAGAATGGTCATATGCGGAAAAAGTGCATAGTCCTGAAATACCGTATTCACATTCCGACGGTAGGGTGGGACCCCCTCCGCTGTCTCGCCAAAGATTTCGATATGTCCTGACGTCGGCTGTTCGAAGCCTGCAATCAATCGCAGGCACGTGGTCTTGCCGGAACCTGATGGCCCCAACATGGCAAAGAATTCACCCTGCGCAATGTCGAGGTTCACATCATCAACGGCGCGAACTGTGCCGAAATGACGGGAGACGTTCTGGAATGTGACGGCAGAGGTTGTCATGGGCGATCAATCTTTTGATAGTGCGCGTGTTTCCCCTCATCCGGCCTGTCGGCCACCTTCTCCCGCGAAGAGGCATGGTAGAAGGCAGATGCAGTTGCCTTCTCCCATTTCTTCTAATGGGAGAAGGTGCCCGAAGGGCGGATGAGGGGCCGCAAGTTCGAAGTTTACCTTCCCCCCAGCACCGCAATCATGTCACTCACCCAGCGGTGATAGGGCACACAGCCTTCGGCCTGCGTTGCACATTTCGCCACCGGCGTGCGCCAGAATGAAATCCTGTCAAAGTTCTGAATGCCATTGGTGTCACAGCCCGTATCGGTCAACAGCATGTTGCCCTTGCATGCCGCAGGATTGGCAGGCACAGACCCGAACCACGCTGCCACGTCGCCCTGCACCTTGGGTGAGAGCGAATGTTCCATCCACATGTAGGCACAATTCGGGTTTGCCGCATCAGCCGCCAGCATGGTGGTGTCGGCCCAACCGGTGGAACCCTCGTCCGGAATGGTCGAGGCGATTGGCGTTTTCTCCATCGCGGCCTTGTCGGCTTCCAGGATGTTCACCTGGAAAGGCCAGGACGATGACGCCACAACACCTTCATTCTTGAAGTCATCGATCTGCAAATTGGCATCGTGCCAATAGCGGCTCACTAAGGTCTTCTGTACACGGAGCACATCCAGCGCCGCCTTGTATTGCGCCTCTGTCAATTCATAGGGGTCTTTGATGCCAAGTTCAGGCTTTTTCTTCATCAGGTACAGTGCGGCATCGGCAATGTAGATCGGTCCGTCAAACGCCTGCACGCGGCCCTTGTTGGTCTTGCCGTCGGGCAGATTTTGTTCCTCGAACACCACTGACCAGCTCTTGGGTGCCTCGGGGAAAACCTTGGTGTTGTAGGCCAGAACATTCGCACCCCATTGATAGGGCGTTCCATAATGGACACCATCAACCGTATTCCAGGGCGCTGACTGCAGGCGCCTGTCCACGTCCTTGAACGACGGTATGAGGTCAACGTTCACAGGTTGTACGCGCTTGCCCTTGATCAGACGAAGACTGGCATCACCCGAAGCTGTAACCAGGTCAAAACCGCCCTCATTCATCAGCGCCACCATTTCGTCAGAGGTGCCAGCGGTTTTCACATTCACCTTGCAGCTTGTCTTCTTTTCAAAATCACTCACCCAGTCATAGTTCTTGTCGGACGAACCATTCTCGATGTAGCCCGGCCAGGCCAGAATATTGACCTGACCCTCGCCGACGCCCACTTCTTTTTTCATTTCCTCAGCGGCAACCGGTGCCACAAAACTGACCAGCAGCGACGCAGCACTCAACAGTGCAGCCGCAGACTTTCGCGTTACGTTCATTTCCTATTCTCCCTGTTCTTCACGTCTTTTTGCAGAGGGCAGCTTTCGACAACGGCCCGCAATGGCATGATCGGCACAGATAACCTGCTTTTGACCGGAAGGTAAAGAAGCGGAACAGCGAAGTTTCGACGCTGGCCTCATTGCATTCGGGTTGCCAATGCTGCTAGCCTTGAAAAAAGACAATAACCGGGGGTCGTGTTGAGCCAGGCAGCGCAACAGCAGAGAATAGACAAGCCAAAGGCCGTTGTCGTCAATGATTTGCACAAGGCCTTCGGCCCGCTTGAGGTATTGAAGGGCGTTTCACTTGTTGCCCGTGAAGGAGATGTTGTCTCCATGATCGGCGCATCGGGCTCCGGCAAGAGCACATTTCTGCGCTGCATCAACTTCCTCGAAATGCCAACCCGCGGCCAGATCATCGTCAATGGTGAGGAAATATCACTCCGTGCAGGCCGGGACGGCAACATGCAGCCCACGGACAACCGCCAGGTCGAACGTATCCGCACGCAGCTTGGCATGGTGTTCCAGAGCTTCAATTTATGGCAGCATTTGACGGTGCTGCAAAATGTCACCGAAGCCCCCATTCACGTGCTCAAAGTGCCAAAGGCCGAAGCCATTGAACGCGCTGAAAAGCTGCTGCAACGGGTTGGTCTCTACGAAAAGAAAGACCAGTATCCGTCCTTCCTGTCCGGTGGACAACAACAGCGCGCCGCCATCGCCCGCGCCCTGGCCATGGAACCCAAGGTCATGTTGTTCGACGAACCAACTTCGGCTCTCGATCCGGAACTTGTTGGCGAAGTGCTGAAGGTCATCCGCAGCCTGGCAGATGAAGGCCGCACCATGATCCTGGTGACCCACGAAATGAAATTCGCCCGGGATGTATCATCCCACGTCATCTATCTGCACAAGGGCATGATTGAGGAAGAGGGCCCTCCCAAGCAGGTGTTCGGTGCGCCAAATTCAGCGCGCTGCAAGCAATTCGTATCGGGGATTCACTAGGCCGGGTACGGACAAAGAGAAAATGTGTAATCAGGGAGTATTCTGCACATGAAAACATTAAAAACACTGTTGCTCGCTGCCGCAGCTTTGGCCGCCGTCAGCGCAACCTCCAGGGCCGATCTGGTGTTCGCCACCGACGCTGCACCCTATCCACCCTTTACCTCGCAGAATGCAGCGGGCGAATGGGAAGGCTGGGAATATGACCTCCTGCAAGCCATGTGCACCGAGATGAAGGAAAAATGCACGCTCATTCCCATTGCCTGGGACGGCATTATTCCAGCCCTTCTGGAAAAGAAGATGGACGGCATATTCGGATCCATGTCGATCAGCGATGAACGCAAGAAGCAGATTGACTTCTCCGACATGTATTACAATTCAGCCTCGGTGATCATCGGGCCAAAAGGTGGTGATCACAATATCGCGCCAGAAGCCTTCAAGGGCAAGACCATCGGTGTGCAGGCGTCAACCACCCATGCCAATTACGCCGAAAAATATTTCGTGCCCGCCGGCGCCACCATCAAGCCCTACAAGGGCCAGGACGAAGCCAATGCTGACCTTGCGGCAGGCCGCGTGGATTTTGTGCAAGCCGATGGCGTCACCCTCGGCGCGTTCTTGTCGGCCCCAGATGGGGCCTGCTGTGAAATCTATGGTGCCGTTCCGGTTGACGTGGCGGTTCTTGGTCCGGGCGTCGGTGTGGGTCTCCGCAAGGAAGACACCGCACTGAAGGACAAGATCAATGCTGCGATCAAGGCCCTTTCGGCCAATGGCACTTTTGATGCATTGACCACAAAATACAAACTCGACGGCAAACTCACACTGCCGCCGAAACCATAAAAGCAGTGAAAAAGGGACCTCATCCGGCCTTTGGCCACCCTCTCCACGCAAGAGGGCGCGGAGAAGGGATAGCATCAATACCGCCCTTGATGCTTGACCGTTGGGGGAGTTCCCAATGCAGTCCCTTCTCCAGCCCCCATGCTGGAGAAGGTGCCCGAAGGGCGGATGGGGTCCCTCTCTTCCCACCAGCGAGCACCCCATGATTCCAGAAGTCCTGACCTTTGGCCGCACCGGCTTTGCGGATGAGCTTCTGCGTGGGGCCTTTGTCACGGCTTATATTGCAGCTGCCGCATTCATACTGGGCCTCATCCTCGGGCAACTGGGCGCTGTCGCAAAGCTTTATGGCGGTCCTGTTTCGCGCCTTGTGGCGGGTTTTTATACCACCGTGATCCGCTCCATCCCCGAACTTGTGTTGATCCTGTTCCTGTTTTTCGCTGGTACACGCGGCATCAGCGCATTGGGTGAAATGATCGGCTACGGACCGGTGAATGTGAATGGTTCGGTTGCTGCTATCCTCGTGCTGGGTTTCGTGCAGGGTGCCTATGCAACGGAAGTTTTGCGCGGTGCCATTCAGGCCATTCCCACAGGCCAGATCGAAGCGGCCAAAGCCTATGGCATGTCGCCGTTCCAGACTTTCAACCGCATCATTTTCCCGGCCATGCTGCCCAATGCCATTCCGGGTCTTTCCAATCTCTGGCTCGCTGTCATCAAGGACACCACACTGATCATGGTCACCGGGGCCAGTGCTGAACTGGGCGGAACGACCAGGGCCGCCGCCGGTTTCACCAAGCGTTACTTCCTGTTCTATTTCATCGCGTTGATGATCTATCTTGCCATGACACTGGTCTCCAACGCCTTCCTGCAACGCCTCGAACGCTACGTGCGACGTGGCCAGCCCAAATTGGCGTGAGGGCAGCATGGACTGGTCATGGCTTCCCAAATATCTGCCACTGCTGCCGATGGGTATTTTTATCACCTTGCAGCTCGTCGTGTTCACCATGCTGTTTGGACTGTTGCTGGCCATTCCTCTCGGCCTGGTGCAAGTGACCGGTCCAAAGTGGCTGGCCAGCATCGCGCGGGGCTATTGCACCTTCATGCGTGGCACACCGCTGCTGATTCAACTCTATCTGTTTTACTATGGCCTTGGCAGCGTGTTTTCGAGTTACCCCGAATTGCGCCAAACCATCTTCTGGCCAGTTTTGCGGGAGGGCTATTACTACGCCATCGTCGCCTTCGCCCTGAACGAAGCAGGCTATCTTGGTGAAATTCTGCGCGGTGCATTCCTCTCCGTGAACAAGGGTGAGTTGGAAGCCGCCCGCGCCTATGGCATGTCGCCCTATAAGGTCCTGCGCCGTGTGTGGCTGCCACGGGCCCTGCGCAATGCGCTGCCGGCACTGGCGGGCGAAACCATCCTGACCTTGAAAGCCACACCGCTCGCCGCCCTCGTGACTGTCACCGACATCTTCAGCGTGGCCGACAAGGTGCGCCAGGAAACCTATATCATCTATCCGCCACTGATCATGGTCATGGTTGTCTACATGGCACTCACGTTCATCATCACGCGCATCTTCAACCACTTCGAACTGCAAATTCCCGTGCGCCGCTGATGGACGAGATCGCTCAACACATCGCAGGCATACAGGATTATCTCATCGCCATCCGCCATGACCTGCATGAAAACCCCGAACTCTGTTTCGAAGAACATCGCACCAGTTCAATCGTGGCGCACGAACTGAACCGCCTCGGTTTCAGCGTCACCACAGGTCTCGCAGGCACCGGAGTCGTCGGAACACTCACTGCAGGACAGGGCAATCGCGCCATTGCGGTTCGTGCCGATATGGACGCACTGCCCATCCCGGAAACCACGGGCCTGCCCTATGCGTCCCGCACACCCGGAAAAATGCACGCCTGCGGTCATGACGGCCATACCACGATGCTGCTGGGACTTGCACGCTACCTTGCGGAAACCAGAGCCTTCAATGGCACTGTTCACTTGATCTTCCAACCGGCTGAAGAAGACATCAGCGGTGCCCGCCGCATGATTGATGAAGGCCTGTTCAAGCGCTTCCCCGTTGATCAGATATTCGCCTTGCACAACATGCCGGGAACGCTTCTGGGGCAGGTGCTGGTCAGGCCCGGAGCCATCACCGCCGCCGTCGACATCATCAACATCACAGTCAAGGGCATCGCTGGTCATGGTGCCTTGCCCCACCTCGCCGCCGACCCCATCATCGCGGCATCTTCAATGGTCATGTCCCTGCAAACGGCGATCTCCCGAAACAACGATGCACTGGACCCCGCAGTTTTCACCGTCGGCTCCATCCACGGCGGCCAATTGCCAACAGCGATACCCGAAACCGTGACCCTGAAATGTGGTCTGCGTACCACGGCAATGGCTTCCCGCGAAACACTTCTGAAACGCATTACCGAAATCATTCATGGTACAGCCACCACGTTCGGCTGCACCGCCCATATCGACTACGGCGATTGCATTACGTACCCCGTCGGAATCAACGATGCCGCATCTGCCGCACTGGTTCGGGAGGTTGCCATTTCGGCCGGCCAGAAACCGGACCACATCGACCTCAAAGGCCCGATCATGTTCTCCGAAGACTTCGCCTTCATGCTGGAAGAAGTCCCAGGCTGCTATTTCGGTATTGGCAATGGCCCCAGCAAAAGCCTGCACGACCCAGGCTATGATTTCAACGACGGGTTGCTGCAAAAAGGTACGGAATTTTTCGCCCGTGTGGTTACAATAGCCTTGGCGGCCTGAAAATGGTGAGCCCAGCGGGATTCGAACCCACGACCCTCTGATTAAAAGTCAGATGCTCTACCGCTGAGCTATGGGCCCACGCCGGACCAGAGTGGTGTCCGTTGGAAGCTGCCTCTTAGGCGGCGCTGCCACGGGGGTCAAGGCTTTCAATCTACACCAAATTGCCGCAATTAACCCTCTTAACACGGCGCAAATGCTAAACGAGTCCCGGATGGGGCGGCAATGACACGGGGTAACATGAGGGAACTGGCGGTTGTTGTATTGGCGGCGGGCATGGGCACGCGCATGAAGTCGGCCATTCCGAAGGTGCTCCATAAAGCCGCAGGCCGCACCTTGCTGGGCCATGTACTGCATGCAGCCAAGGCAGTTGACGCGTCAAAAGTGGTTGTCGTGCACGGTCCAGGCCATGACGCCGTCATTCGGGAATCAGCAAAAATCCTGCCGCAGTGCTTGTTCGCGGAACAGGCCGAACGCAAAGGCACTGGTCATGCCGTCATGATGGCAGAGAATGCTTTACGCGGTTTCGACGGTACTGTGTTGATCCTTTACGGCGACGTACCCCTGATCCAGCCCGATACATTGCGTAAGCTTCTCGCAAAATTGGACGCAAAACACGCCTTGGCCGTTCTTGGCTTCATTGCGGCCAATCCCTTTGGCTATGGCCGCTTGCTGGGGCAGGGCGGCACCATCGTCGCGATCCGCGAACAGAAAGACGCCAGTGAAGCTGAACGCGCCCTGTCACTCTGTAACTCCGGCATCATTGCCATCACTGCCAAACACCTCTGGCCAGTTTTGCGCCAGCTCAAACCTGCAAATGCGCAGGGCGAATACTATCTCACCGACGTGGTGGAACTCATGGCCAAGGACGGCCATGCCTGTGCCCTTGCGACATGTGATGAGGCCGAAGTGGCCGGCGTCAATGACAGGCTGCAGCTTTCACAAATTGAGACCGCATTCCAGAACCGCCTGCGCCACAAGGCCATGCTTGAGGGTGCAACGCTGCTTGCGCCTGACACGGTATATTTTTCGGCTGACACCAAAATCGGCAAAGACGTGATCATCGAACCCAATGTCTTCTTCGGCCCCAACGTCACCATCGGTGACGATGTGGAAATCCTCGCGTCCTCCCACATCGAAGGTGCCATTGTAGCGAATGGTGCACGCATTGGCCCCTTTGCCAGACTTCGCCCTGGAGCCGAGATCGGTGAAAATGCCCACGTCGGCAATTACGTCGAGATCAAAAAGGCAAAACTCGGTAACGGTGCAAAAGCCAATCACCTCACCTACATCGGAGACGCCGTCATTGGGGCAGGCTCCAACATTGGTGCAGGCACCATCACCTGCAATTACGACGGTTACGAAAAACATCTCACTGACATCGGTGAAAATGTCTTTGTAGGATCAAACACCGCGCTGGTGGCACCAGTGAAAATCGGGGCAGGGGCAAACATTGCTGCTGGCAGCGTCATCACGTCAGATGTCCCCGCAGACGCCCTCGCCATGACGCGCTCGCCAACCACAGTGAAAGAAGGCTGGGCCAAAAAATATCGCGCAATCAAGTCTGCGCTGAAGGCGAGGAAGTCTTGAAGAGGCTCCCTCTCCGTCTCTCGGCTAGCGCCGCGATCCACCTCTTTCGCCAGCGGGCGAGAAAAACAGACTCTTCAGTCCTCGCCCGCTTGCGGGAGAGGTGGCGCGCGAAGCGTGACGGAGAGGGAATTCCCAATCCTCATGCGCTGCAAAAACAATAATCAGGAGAACATCACATGTGTGGCATCGTCGGCATTCTCGGCAAGGAACCGGTGGCACTGTCCATTGTGGAAGCGCTGCGCCGTCTTGAATATCGCGGCTATGATTCAGCGGGTGTCGCCACCATTGAAAACGGTGAAATTGCCCGCCGCCGCGCACCCGGTAAGTTGCGCAATCTGGAAGACCTCCTGCTGAAATCCCCCCTGCAAGGTCACTCCGGCATCGGCCATACCCGCTGGGCCACCCATGGTGTGCCCAATGAAACCAACGCCCATCCCCACATCTCAGGTGATGTCGTCATCGTCCACAATGGCATCATCGAAAATTTCTTTGAGCTCAAAGTCGAACTCGAAGCCAAGGGTGTCAAGTTCGCAACGCAGACTGACACGGAAGTTGTTGCCCATTTGCTCGCACAAGAGCGTGCCAAGGGCGCGAAGCCCGTCGAAGCCGTCAAAAATGTTCTTGGCCGGCTGCGCGGTGCCTTTGCCTTGGCCATCATGTTCAAGTCGGAAAATGATCTCATGGTGGGTGCCCGCAATGGCCCACCACTTGCCATCGGCCATGGCGAGGGCCAGATGTTCCTCGGTTCCGACGCCATTGCCCTGTCACCTTTTACCAACAGGGTTACCTATCTTGAAGACGGCGACTGGGTCACACTCTCGCGCAATGCCTTCCAGATTTTTGACGCTGACAACACCCCGATCACCCGTGTGATGAACTTCAGCCAGGCTTCGTCGATGATGGTGGACAAGGGCAATCACCGCCACTTCATGGCCAAGGAAATTGAAGAACAGCCGGAAGTGGTGGGTCACACGCTTGCGGAGTATATCGACTTCAGCACCCGCACCATCAAGGTGCCTGCGAAAATGCCATTCGACTTTGCCAAGCTGGACCGCCTCACCATTACAGCTTGCGGCACCGCATCCTATGCCGGCCACGCCGCAAAATATTGGTTTGAAAAAGTCGCAAGGCTTCCCACGGAAGTGGATATCGCTTCGGAGTTCCGTTACCGGGAAGCGCCGATGAGCAAGAACGGCGTGGCCATTGTGATTTCACAATCCGGCGAAACCGCTGATACGCTGGCCGCCTTGCGATACTGCAAGTCGCAGGGCCAACACACCATCGCCATCATCAATGTGCCCGAGTCCACAATCTCCCGTGAATGCGAATGGGTGATCCGCACATTTGCCGGCCCGGAAATCGGCGTTGCGTCCACCAAGGCCTTCACGTGTCAGTTGGCTGCATTGGCGTGCCTCGCCCTGCTTGCCGGTAAAATCCGTGGCACCCTGTCACCGGAGCAGGAACGCGAATATGTGACGGCTCTGATCGAAGCACCGCGTCACATGACGGAGATTCTGAAGGAAGAAAAAAACATCGCTACCGTTGCCCTTGAAATTTCCAAGGCGCGTGATGTGTTGTTCCTCGGGCGCGGCATCAATTATCCTCTGGCGCTTGAAGGCGCGTTGAAGCTTAAGGAAATTTCCTACATCCACGCCGAAGGCTACGCCGCTGGTGAACTGAAACACGGCCCCATCGCACTGGTCGATGAACACGTGCCCGTCATCGTCATCGCACCCCGCGATGACCTCTACGAAAAAACCATTTCCAACATGGAGGAAGTTGCGGCCCGTGGCGGCAAGATCGTGTTGATCACCGACGACCATTCGCATCAGGACAACGCCCACAAGACCTTCAAACACATCCGCGTACCCCACGCCCATGCTTTCATCAGCCCGTTGATCTATGCCATTCCTGTGCAGCTGCTGGCCTATCACGCCGCCTGCTTCATCGGCACCGACGTGGACCAGCCGAGGAACCTGGCGAAGAGTGTGACGGTGGAATAGGCTGGCATAGCCACCAGCCGAAGGCCTGTCGAAGTCCGCACTTGAGGGTGGGACAATTCACCACTCTCCCTCATGCTGAGGTGTGAGCCCTTGCGAGCCTCGAAAGACGCACTGATCGCCAGCAAATGGTCACGGGCGTCCCCGCACCATCTGCTTTCGCAGCGGTCTTTCTGGAGGTTTAAAGCCCCTCCGAGGCTCGTTCACGATGTCAATCAGCCGATGACGGGGCCTGACCCATCACTGGAACATATATGGAACAAATAGGATTGAATGTCAAGAGGGGATTTTAGTGTGTCCGGCCACCCAGGGGAACATAGCGGCCCTGTTTCTGGTCATAGCCTCGGAAATATTCATTCACCTGCGGGTGCCGGATGGGAGTTGCCGGATCATCTTTCAGCAGGTTCTGCTCGGAAACATAGGCGGTATATTCCGTCTCTTCATTCTCGGCGAGCAGATGATAAAATGGCTGGTCTTTGCGCGGCCGTGCTTCCGGCGGAATGGCATTGTACCATTCGTCCGTGTTGTTGAACTCGGGGTCAACGTCAAAAATAACGCCGCGGAATTCAAACAGGCGGTGTTTGACGATTTGTCCCAATCCGAATTTGGCCGTACGCATGCGGTTCATGCCCCCTCATTGCCAAGCCTCCTAAAGCAAGGCAAGAGGCTGTGCAAGATGCTTGAAATCCTCAACATTGCGTTGCCGTTTTTCGGCCTCATCCTGCTCGGCGTGGTCGCAGGCCGCATCTGGAAAAATGGCGAGGAGGGTTTGGCCTGGCTCAACATCTATGTCTTGTATTTCGCACTCCCGCCGCTGATTTTCATGATCGTGGCGCAAACACCACTGGAAAAACTGGCGAACCCCATGTTCGTTGTTGCTACAGCTGGTGCGACGACAACCTGCTTTCTGTTGATGGTATTCACCGCGCGATATTTCTATGGCGCAGCCTTGCGCGAAGCCACGCTCATGGGCACTGCCGCGGCTTATGGCAACATCGGCTACATGGGCCTGCCTCTGTCTGTCGCCTTCTTCGGGCAATCGGCAGGTGTTCCCGCCGCTCTGGTTTTCTGTTTTGATATTATCGTCCTCTTTGTGCTCACCGCTGTCTTTGCCGGCCTTGAGGACGGGACACAGAAAAAAATGCAGGTGCTCGGCAAAATTCTGTGGGACGTGTGCACCCATCCCTTCAACATCGCCACCTTATTAGGTGCCTTGGCGACCGCAGTGAAATGGCAACCGAGTGGCGCGCTTCTCACCATCGTTGACATGTTGATGCACTCCGCAGCACCCGTGGCCCTGTTTGCCATGGGGGTCACGGTGAGCCTACGCGGCAAACCTGTGTTGAACCGCGAACTCGCCACGCTGGGCGTCATCAAAATCATACTGCATCCGGCACTGGCCCTGGCCGCAGTCTATCTTTTCGTGTCCGCTGATAGCACATGGCTTCAAGTCGCTGTGATGATGGCTGCATTGCCAACGGCCACCAATGCCTTCATTCTGGCGCGGCAATATAACGCTTACGTCGCCGGGGCAGGGGCTTCAGTTATCACGACCACGGCGGTGTCGGTGATCACCATTCCGTTGATCGTCTACGCGTTGAAACACGCATTCTAATTCCGCAAGTCAACCCGTTCCAGCCAATGGCGGAGCGCCGCAATACTTTCCGGCTCGTCCAGGAACGGCACATGTCCGCGACCGTGCACAGTTGTGGTCACGAGGTCCGGCACGGCATCTGCCATCCGGCGCAGGGTCTCCTCCGACAGCAAGTCTGATCCCTCGCCGCGCAACAGCGCAAATGGCACATCGGTCAGGGCGGGTAACACACCCCACAGTTCAGGCACCTTGCCATCTGTCACATCCTGAACGGCCGGAAGTGTTTGCGCCAGTGCCAGATCGTGATTGTGCACAATGCCCACATCGGTCTCTCGAAAAATCCGTTTCACCACCTCCACCCACTGTTTCGGTGACAGTGCATTAAATCCGATGGACGCGTGCGAAAACTGCAAGGCGGCATCCTGCCATGACGAGAAACAGCGTGGCGCCCCCACATAGTCCATGATCCGCAGCAGGCCCGTCGCCTCCAGCTTGCAGCCGACATCATTCAGGCACAGCCCGGCCAGCCGTTGCGTTGCCAGACCCGCCATCAACATGCCAACAATGCCACCACGCGATGTGCCGAGCACTGCCACGCGCTCAAGTTTCAACATATCAAGGAACCCCAGCGTATCCTGCAATTCCACGTCGGGGCGGTAGGTCAAGGGATCGGTGGCATGGGAAGAGTTGCCACGCCCGCGAAAATCCATGGCAACCACGCGGCGGGCTTTGCCAAAGTGCTCAAACACCGGCTGAAAATCCCGGGAGTTGCGCGTCAGGCCAGGAAGGCAGAGCAGGGGTGTCACGCCGGTGTCGAGCGGTCCCACATCCCGCGCAAACAGCCACGTTCCGTCAGCACCTGTGTGCCAGTGTTCGCGCTCAGTCACAACCACTCAAGAATGAGGTCAATGCGCTGCCACAGTCTTTCTCTTCAGGTGCGGTGATTGATGCGACATTCAAGTCCGAAGGCGTGCCGCGTTTCAGGTCCGCCGTCATCGGACGCGCAGTTTTGGGTGCAAGTCGCGAACGATAGACATGAACATTCTGCAACACCTTCTGCACATACTGGCGCGTTTCTTGGAAGGGGATGTTTTCAACCCAGTCCACGGCATCCACCTGGCCTGACCGCAGATCACCAAATTGCTCGATCCATTCCTTGGCCCGCCGCGGTCCGGCATTATAGGCCACGAGTGTCAGAACGTAGGAACCACCATAGTTGGAAACCAGATCGGCCAGATGGGCTGCCCCCAGTTTCACATTATAGGCCGGATCGCCCTTCAGCTTGGATTGCGCATAGGGCACACGGTATTGGCGGGCCACCAGCCGGGCCGTCCCCGGCATCAATTGCATCAAGCCTTGGGCGCCCACTTTGCTGCCGGCGTCAGGATTGAATTCGCTTTCCTGCCGCGACAGGGCGAATACCAAAGCCTTTTCCACGGGCTTTCCAATCTGCTGCCAGTTTGGCAGGCCACGCACGGGATAGGCCCATGAGTCAATGTCAACCTTGAACTGGCCGGCAGCTTTGGCGAGTTTCAATGCCAGATAGGTGCCGCCCATGTCATGGACGATGTTGGCCGCAGCATTCATTTCGTCGACCGTCTTGAAGCGGCTGGCGATGGAGTAGAGGAACATGTAGAGGTTGGCCTTGCCAGACGCCTTGTACATGATCGTCAGTGCACGGATGACCTCGTCATTCTCGACCCGCGAACGGGCCCCTGCAGATGCCCCTTCTCCGGCAATCTCTTCCGGCACGCCACCAAGGCCCACATATTCACGGGCCAACTGGCCGTAGTAAATCGTGGAATGTTGCGCCGCCGATCTGAAATACTTCGTCGCTGTGGCTTTGTCACCAGCAGCGATATAAGTCCTCCCCAGCCAATAAGCACCCCGGGCCTTGTCTGTGCGGGTTGTGGACGAATCCATCACGCGCTGGAAATGTTTCAGCGCCGTATCCGTGTTGTGGCCATAGCGCAGCGCAATCCAACCCGCCAGGAATTCTGCATCTGGCAAATCGTCTCCTGATGTGATGCCATGACGGCTGGCAATCTGATAAGCCGCGTTCCAGGTGTCTTTGTTGTGGGGACCAATCGAACGGCGGGCGATGATCCGGCGCTCATCGAACCAGGCACTGGGGTCACCGAGTTCTGCTGCGGTACCTGGTGCTGCCAGCAAAATGCTGCGGGCCTTGCCGAACTTTTCCTGCTTGCGATACAGACGGGCCAGGGCGTAGCGCAACGGTAATTCATTGCGCAGGGACACGGGCAAATTGTTATAGGCACCTTCGGCACCGCCAACGCCCCGCAATAACAACTGCGCGACCTGAGCCACTTTCTGCTGGTCTGCGCCCAAACGCTTTGCATGCCGGACGGCTGCAGCGGGTTGTTGCGCATAGATCAACCGACCCAACCGCGCCTTGTGGTCAGAGGCTGTCAATTGGCCACCGAATTCTGATGCGATGCTTTTTTCCACATCGGCATCCATATCGGTTTTCATCCACGCCCGGCGCAGTGCGGCCCTGGCCTCATCGTTCCGGCCTGTTTGAAACAGCGCCCGGGCATGGGCTGCATGGCCTTCGGCGGTCAGTGCATCGTTCTTGTCGAAATAGTTGACCACCATC
>CAXTKL010000003.1:66816-79748 GCA_964244825.1 uncultured Aestuariivirga sp. | reverse complement strand
CGCTACGCCGATGCTGTCGGCCTGAAGCGCATGGCCCACTTCCCCGACCTTGACGTCATCCGTCGCTCACGCCTGAAGAAATCCACCCTCTTCGAAATGGAAGAAACGCCGGAACTCCTCGCCGTGCAACTGGAATACATGCGCCTTGCCGCCAGCCTCTGGGCGGGCTCCGAACCGCAGGATGCCAAGGCCATGAAGGACCGCGACATCTTCGACTTCCTGGGGTTTGAGTGATGGCCACAACCTACGCCAAGCGCCGCGGCGAACTCGAAACCTACTTCGATCGCACAGCCTCTGCCGCCTGGGCCCGCATCACCTCTGACGCCCCCGTCAGCAAAGTCCGCGCCACCGTGCGCGCAGGCCGCGATGAAACCCGCGCCACATTGTTAAGCTACCTGCCAGCAGACCTGCGCGGCTGCCGCATCCTTGATGCAGGCTGCGGCACCGGCGCACTTGCCGTTGAAGCTGCAAAACGCGGCGCTGATGTTGTGGCCATTGACCTCTCACCAACATTGGTAGCAGTCGCTGCCGAACGCCTGCCGCAGGAGCTCAAAAGCAAAATCCGCTTCGAGTCAGGCGATATGCTGAACCCAGACCTTGGCACCTTCGACCATGTCGTCGCCATGGACTCGCTCATTCACTACCGCTTGCCAGACATGGTGGCGATGATTGCGAAACTCGCCGCCCACAGCCGCTCCGGTGTGCACTTCACCTACGCCCCCAAAACCGCAGCCTTCATGTTGCTCTGGGGTGTCGGCAAAATCTTCCCGCGCGGTGACCGTTCACCCGCCATCGAGCCCACCGCAACCGACGCTCTCCGCGCCGCCCTATCCGCTGAGCCAAGCCTCAAAGGCTGGACCATCGGCCGAGAACACCGAGTCTCCACCGGCTTCTATAAATCCCACGCCCAGGAGCTCTGCCGCAAATGAAATCCCTGAGCCACATCGCGATCCGGAAATGGCAGTCCCTTGGCACCCGATACTTGCCCTTTGCCGATGCGGCGACGGTTGAACTCCCCTTGGGCCGCCTGTTGCGCCTCTCACTTTTCCAGGTCTCCGTCGGCATGGCCATGGTGCTGCTCACGGGCACCTTGAACCGCGTCATGATTGTCGAACTGAATGTGCCAGCCTGGCTCGTTGGCGTGATGGTGGCACTGCCCATCGTGTTCGCACCCTTCCGCGCCTTGATCGGCTTCAAGTCCGACACCCACAAATCCGTGCTCGGCTGGCGGCGTGTACCTTACATCTGGTTCGGCACAATGATGCAGTTTGGCGGCTTTGCCATTCTGCCCTTCGCACTGCTCATTCTCTCCGGCGACACCACAGGCTCCATCGCCTGGGGCCAGGCCGCCGCCGCGCTCGCCTTCCTGCTCGTCGGCGCTGGTCTTCACACCACGCAAACAGCAGGACTCGCCCTCGCCAATGACCTCGCACCAGAACACGCCCGCCCACGCGTCGTCGCTCTGCTCTATGTCATGTTGCTGCTTGGCATGGTCGTCAGTGCACTGACGTTCGGTGTGCTGCTGAAAGACTTCAGCAAGGTCCACCTCATTCAAATCGTGCAAGGAGCCGCAGTCGTCACCTTCGCTTTGAACTGCATAGCCCTGTGGAAACAGGAACCCCGCAACCCCGCCCTCACGTCCAAAGACAAGCCCCCCGTCTATTTCGACAATGCCTGGCGCAAATACAGCGCTGCGGGAAACGTGCGCCGCTTGCTGACCACAGTGGGTTTGGGTGCCGCCGCCTTCAGCATGCAGGATATTCTGCTTGAACCCTATGGCGGCAAGGTCTTCAACCTCAGCGTCAGCGCCACCACACAACTGACTGCCATTCTGGCCTGCGGATCATTGGCGGGCTTTGCCCTTGCCGCCCGGCTGTTGAACAAGGGCAATGACCCGCACCGCGTTGCCGCCTTGGGCGCGCTCGCAGGTCTTGTGGCGTTTGCCGCTGTGATCTTCTCGGTTCCACTGGAATCCGTCGGCCTGTTCCGCCTGGGGGCAGCCTGCATTGGCCTGGGTGGCGGTTTGTTCTCAGTCGGCACGCTCACCGCCGCCATGGCCCTGTCGGCCAGTGATAACAGCGGCATGGCCATTGGTGCCTGGGGTGCCGTGCAAGCCACATGTGCTGGCCTTGGCATCGCCTTCTCTGGCGCACTCTGTGATTACTTCACAAGACTGGGCAGCGCAGGTGCCTTGGGCACAGCCTTCACCGGACCCGCCGCAGGTTACAGCGTCGTTTATTTCATCGAAATCGGTTTGCTCTTCGCCACGCTCATTGCACTGGGTCCCCTGGTGCGGGTGCGCGGGCTGGGGTCAACTGTCCCGTCAACCAAATTCGGCCTTGCAGAACTTCCGGGCTAGGAAAAAAGGAGAAACCAGCATGCACACAAACATTACAGGTTACATCGACGTCGCCCAGATCGTCCTTTACACCTTCTTCGCTTTTTTCGCGGGCCTGATTTATTATCTCCATGGCGAGAACAAGCGCGAGGGCTATCCTCTGGAAAATGAGCGCTCCGGCGCCATCTCCGTTCAAGGCTTTCCGCCAGTCCCAGCCCCCAAGACCTATATCCTGGCCGATGGCAGTACGCGCCAGGCCCCCCGCGCCGAACCCCGTGATCTGCGCAAGGTGAACGGTGTGCCAAGCATCAACTATCCAGGCGCCCCACTCATTCCAATTGGCGACCCGATGACAGCAGGTGTGGGCCCAGGTGCCTATGCCGAACGTGAAGACGTTCCGGATGTAACGGTTCACGGCACGCCGAAGATTATTCCCCTGCGTTCTGCTGGCGGTTTCTATCTCGACTCGCGTGATCCCAATCCCATTGGCATGTCAGTCGTCGGTGCCGATGGTGCAGTGGGCGGTGTGGTCCGGGATGTCTGGGTTGACCAGGCTGAGTATCTGATGCGCTACTATGAAGTCGAAGTCGGTGAGAAAGCCCAGAAGCGAAACGTGCTGCTGCCCAGCAACCTGGCCCGCGTCAGTTCCAAAGGCAAAGTGATGGTGCAGTCCATTCTCGGCAAACACTTTGCCAATGTACCGACACATCGTAAACCTGATATGGTCACACGTCTCGAAGAAGAAAAGATCATGGCCTATTATGGTGCCGGCACACTTTATGCCACGCCACAACGTGCGGAGTCCTTGCTGTGAGCGGCGATTATGATTTTGACCGGGCCCACGGCCTTCCTGAAGACCTGCCACAGGACGAACGCCTGCTGTGGCAGGGCCACCCCGATTGGAAGAACCTCGCCCTGAGCGCCTTCCACGTGCGCAAGGTCATGATTTACTTCGTTGCTTTGGCAGCGCTCCAGGGGGTGGGCCGGTTGATTGATGGCAGTTCGGTGTTGCAGGCAGCCCAACCCGTGCTGTGGTTTGTACCCATGGGTCTCTTGGCCGCAGGCCTTTTGACAGCTGTTGCATGGCTCAGTGCCAGAACCACAACCTACACGCTGACATCAAAACGCGCTGTGCTGAAAATTGGCATGGCCCTGCCCATCACCTTCAACATTCCTTTCAAGCAGATTGACGGCGCCGCGATGACGCAGACCGGCACTGGCCATGGTGATCTTTACTTCCGTTTTGGGGGTAAGGACCGTATCGCTTATATGATGCTGTGGCCCCATGCCCGGCGCTGGCATTTCAGCAAACCGGAAGCGGCGTTTCGCGCCATTCCCAATGTGAATCACGTGGCACAATTGGCCGCAGCCGCCTTGCATACGGTGCCCGTGTCTGCAAACATCGACTATACTATGCCTGCCATGATGGCAGCGGAGTAACATTCATGTCAGCCGCAACCCATTCCTTTCCCAGATTGCCACTTTTCGGTGCCATTGCCCTGATCTGTGTCGCCATGGGAACGGTTGCGGCGGCCAGGCTCTCGGGCACCTCGGCGCGCATGATGATTCATGACGATGCACCGGTGGCCAGCCGCATGCTGCGCTTTGAAGACCGGAAGGACGGCAGCGTGGGCGTGCTCGATGCAACAACCGCACAAGACATTGCGGTTGCCGCACCTGGAACCAACGGCTTCCTGCGCGGCACCATGCGCGGGTTGATGCGCACCCGCAAATTGGGAGAAATCAACGCCACAGAACCTTTCCGTCTGGAGCTTTACGCCGACGGCCAATTGGTGTTGACTGACACCATTGTGCAAAAGCCAATTGCCCTCAACGCCTTTGGCCCTTCCAACGCCGCCGTGTTCGCGGCCTTCCTGCCAACCCCGAAAGGAGTCAGCAAATGATGAATCCCTTTGCCGCGAAAGTGAGCGAGAACGTCATGTGCACCGTGAATGTGATCAATACATTCGAAAGCCTGCAAGCCCATGTGGAACTCGATGGTGAAGCCAAGGTTTACCCGGGCGACGAAGTGCTGGTGCACGGCAATGAAATCCGCGTACCCTATGGCCAGACCCATACGGAACGCCGCATGGCCACCATCAATCGTGCCACGTGGCTTGAACGCAAGTGGACGGAACTGACGGGAGACATGGAGTTCATGGAACTCCTCGAATTCTCATTCTCAGGGGAGAAAGAGCTATGACCATTGAAACCCTGGGCCTGAAGGCCAAGAACACCACCGAACTTGCCGCTGAAACCACCGTTCTCAGCCCGCGCTTCTACACCACGGATTTTGCCGCCCTCGACGCCATGGATGTGTCTCCCGTGCGCAAGGAATGGGACCAGCTGCTGCAAGAGATGAAAGAAGACCCAAACAAGGCCCACTTCCGCCGCTCTGATGAATGGGACAAGGTGTCCCTCGATGATCTCGAACCCGGGCTGCGCAAGGAATTCGTCGACTTTTTGGTGAGCTCCCTCACAGCCGAATTTTCAGGCTGTGTGCTCTATGCGGAAATGCGCAAGCGTGGCACCAACAAGGACATCACCGAACTGTTCAAATACATGTCACGTGACGAAGCCCGCCATGCCGGCTTCATCAATGATACGCTCAAGGATTTTGATATCGGTGTTGATCTGGGTTTCCTCACCAAAGCGAAGAAATACACCTTCTTCAAACCCAAATTTATTTTCTACGCCACATACCTTTCGGAAAAAATCGGTTACGCCCGCTACATCACCATTTTCCGCCACTTCCAGAACCATCCGGACCGCCGCTTCCACCCAATTTTCAAATGGTTTGAAAAGTGGTGCAATGACGAGTTCCGTCATGGTGAAGCCTTTGCTTTGTTGATGCGCGCCAATCCGCATTTGTTATCAGGGCTCAACAAGTTCTGGGTGAAGTTTTTCCTGCTTGCTATTTTCTCCACCATGTATGTGCGTGACAACCAGCGGCCCCATTTCCACAAGGCCGTGGGCATTGACCCCAAGGCCTATGGCCGCACAGTATTCCGCATCACCTCGGAAATCTCACGCCAGGTATTCCCGCTGGAAATTGACCATGAGAACCCGGCCTTCTGGGAACGGCTTGAACAACTGGTGGCCATTACCGACAAAGCCGCAGCTGAGCAGGCCAAGGGCGGCATCGCGGCCAAATTCAGCAAGATCAAAACCACACTGTCAGCTGGCTACGTCTTCGCCCGCCTGATGATGATGCGCACAAAGCAAAATGAATTGCCGAGCGACATCAGACTGGCTCCCGGATACTGAAGCGGCATGGGCGTGGCATCCACCATCGCTTTGGTCGTGCTGCTCTGGGCGGCTTCGACTGCACTGATCTTTTTTCTCGACAGCCTGCCGCAGCGTACCTTCAAGTGGAGCATGGCTGCTGCCACGCTGCTGCTCGCGCTCTCCTTCTATGGCGTTTGGCAACTTCGCGGAGAGACATCAACCCTGGCCATCCTCGCGTCTTTCACGGGAAGTATACTGGTCTGGGGCTGGATGGAGATGAGCCTCTACATGGGCTACATTACGGGTCCTCGCAAACAAAGCTGCCCGCATGGTTGTCAGGGAGTGAAACATTTTGGCCATGCAGTTGCAGTCAACCTCTGGCACGAACTCGCCATCATTGCAGGGGCAACTGCCTTCTGGTTGATCGGCAACGACATGGCCCTCTGGACCTATGTCATGCTGTGGCTCATGCACCTGAGCGCCAGGCTCAACGTTTTCCTCGGCGTGCGCAATGTCAGCGCCGAGTTCGTGCCGGAACACATGGCTGTGCTGCGCAGCTTCCTGCGCAAACGTAGCATGAACCCGCTGTTCCCGGTGTCCTGCCTCGCGCTCGCTGCATTGACCATCTGGCTGGCGTTCAACTCCGGTTCACAAAGTCTGCCCTACACGATTGCAACAACCTTGGCTGTCATCGGTCTCATCGAGCATATCCTGCTCATGCTGCCATTGCCTGTCGAACGCCTTTGGCATTGGTCCCAGGCCCGCAAGGCCAAACCCGTGCCACCTACCACGACCGATACAACAAAACTCTACACTGGATTCTTAGGAGCCTGACATGCTTGACCAGCCCCACTTCTCACCCGATAATTTCTTCGCTGCGGAGCTTGACCAGTTGCGCAGTGAAGGCCGTTACCGGGTGTTTGCTGATCTGGAACGCAAGGCGGGCAACTTCCCGAAAGCCAATTATCACAATGGCAGCGATCTGAACGAAATCACGGTTTGGTGTTCCAACGACTATCTCGGCATGGGCCAGAACCCCAAGGTCATTGCCGCCATGCATGATGCGCTCGACAAATATGGCGCAGGGGCGGGTGGTACGCGCAACATCTCCGGCACAAGCCATGAACATGTGCTGCTGGAAAAAGAGATCGCCGATCTGCATGGCAAGGAATCAGCCCTGCTCTTTACTTCGGGCTACGTCTCAAACTGGGCCGCCCTCAGCACCCTGGCAGGCGGCATACCCAATTGCGTGGTACTCTCCGATTCCGGCAACCATGCTTCAATGATCGAAGGCATCCGCCACAGCCGTGCCGAACGCCGCATTTTCAAACATAACAACCTTCAGGATCTGGAACGTCACCTCAAGGAAATTCCAGCTTCGCGCCCCAAGCTCATCGCTTTTGAGTCGGTCTACTCCATGGATGGCGATATCGGTCACATCAAAGCCATCTGCGATCTCGCCGATCAATATGGTGCCATGACGTATCTTGATGAAGTCCATGCCGTTGGCCTCTATGGCCCGCGCGGTGGGGGCGTTGCGGAACGCGAAGGCCTTATGGACCGCATCACTGTCATACAGGGCACGCTCGGCAAAGCCTTTGGTGTGGTGGGCGGCTACATCGCGGCCTCCACGCAATTATGTGACTTTGTCAGAAGCTTCGCCTCAGGTTTTATTTTCACCACCGCACTTCCACCTGCCACCGCGGCCGGGGCCCGCGCTGCCATTCAACACCTCAAAACCAGCGACATGGAACGCATGCGTCAGCGCCGCGCAGTCACGAAAGTGCGCACCGCCCTGAAGTCCATCGGCATTCCCCTGATGGACAACGACAGCCACATTGTTCCTGTCATGGTGGGCAACCCCGTGAAATGCAAATGGATCAGCGACACCCTGATCGAACGCTACGGCATCTATCTCCAGCCGATCAATTATCCCACAGTTCCCCGTGGAACCGAACGTCTGCGCATTACACCATCTCCCTACCATACGGACAAGGACATCGAAAAACTGGTGCATGCCCTGTCTGAGCTGTGGTCGCAATGCGCGCTCAACCGCGCTGTCGCTTAGCGGCCCGCAGTTTTCGAAATTCCGGTCAATGACTCCGTTAGGATTTACCTGACCTTAACGGGTCGCCTGTAATTCTTTCATCGATACAGATGGAAGGACACCATAGAATGAACAGACGTGACATGGCTTGGGGTGGCACACTGGCAGCAATTGCAGCAGTTGCAGGCACCGTGGCAAGCACAGCAGCACACGCAGACGCTACGGGCGATGTACTTGGCGCCATTGAAGAATTCCGCAAGGCAATGGTCGACGGAAACGGCGCCAGGTTGCTGGAAATGTCCGATGATGACATGTCATTCGGTCACGCCAATGGCGTGGTGCAGACGAAAGTCGAATTTGTCAAAACTGTCGTCGACAAGGTCGAAGTTTTCCATTCCATCAAGCTATATGACCATGCCATCCGCGTTTCCGGTGATTTGGCAATCGCGCGCCATACCTTCGATGCCTTCGTGTTCTTCCAGGGCAAAGACCAGAATTTCCTGCTGAGCATTGTGCAGACCTGGAAAAAAGATGATGGCCGCTGGCGCCTGTTTGTGCGCCAGTCGTTCAAGCCACTGACCGTCGCCTGATATTTCTCAGTGTTGAATATAGTTTTCTGGCCGCTGAAAAGCGGCCAGTCTGCTATTGCGCGTCTGAGACGTTGACTTTTCCAACGCGAATCGTGATTTTTTCCAGCGACACCATGGCTGCCCCGCCCTTCTTGTTGTCATTGGTGACAAGGGCAATGGCCGACACCGGAATGTAGGCTGGCAACTTGCCTTCGACCATGGGCGCGTCGAGCTTCACCTTGAATTTCCCGGATTTCACGTCATCCAGCGGCCAGGTCACCGAGTGGTTCTTGCCCGAAATCTTGATATCGATGCGTACGGTTGATTCGGCGGTTTTGACAATATGGCCCTCGAGCTCGATCACCATATAGGGTTTGGTGACATATCCCGTTTCCAGAACCACCAGGTTGCCCTCAACGCTGGCTGAGCCTTCCTTCTTCTTTCCATCGGCATTGGCTGACAGCGGATCCAGCACCCAGGACAAATTGATTTCCTTGCCACCGGGATCAACTTGAACCTCGGGGCTGACGGCGACTTGCTCTTCCTTGACTACTGGTTTTACGGCTGGAATCGACCTTACCGCCGGCACTGCCGCGACCTGAGGTCCCGCTTTTGGTTTGACGATGCTGGTTTTTTGGGGTTTCTTTTGTGCTTTCACGGGATTCGCCTGCTTCACCAGTTTCGGCTTGGCATAAACCGACGCAGATGGAACGTCGGCGGCTTCAGCCGCACAGCCGAAACCCAAACTCCACACGACCGTGAGCAACAAAAAACGCCGAATCATTGACAAACCCCAATTGGTTAACAATTGGTAAATGACAGACGTGGCGCTTTCAACGGCGACAGACGTTAATCCACAGGCCTGTGCACAACTGCAACAACATATTCCGGCAGAAGCGCCACATAATGCAGTTTCCAGGATTCCGAATCAGCAAATTCCTGTTTGCGATGAAGAGCATAGCCGTTTTGTGCGGGTGCCAGCTCAAATGTGTTAAGTCCGAATGCGATGCCTTTGCCAATTGCCTTCAAAGCCGCCTCCTTGGCGGTCCAGTGCTGCAAGAATGCAAGACTCTGCGCTTTTGGCGGCAAAGCGGCAATTGCATCTGATTCGCTCGCGCTGAAAAACCGATGCGCCAAAGCTACAACATTCTCGATGGCACGGATTTTTTCAATGTCGACACCCGTGAATTGGTAACTTGACGCACAGGCCAAAGCGACCGTGCCACTCGACGAAAAGGATAAATGGCAGTCCGGTGCGTTCAAACATCGCGGACGGCAATCACGTTGGTGCACGATCGAAATCTGATCCAGTGGGCCATCCAGCTTCAAAACCTGTTGCATAAAAATGCGCTGAAAACCACGCCGGAACATGAAGTGCCTGCGTTCCGTCGCATCAGTCACAAGTTTGGCTTTGTCCACCTCGTCAGCTGACAAAAGTGATGCGATATCCGCATCTGAAAAATTCCCCACATCAAAAGCAGCGGCCAACTTGGTACCGGTTGAAGGCAGTTGCGCCCAAATCAACGAGGCTGCGAAAGACCGCGCAGCTTCAGTTTTTGCATCAGTCAGCATACGTTTCATAAACCAATCGGGTCAAAAATCTGGCCACACGTCACACACACGACTAACGGCAACAACGCCATTTTAACGAGTACCAATTAATAACGGCAGCACGATATGCGGAAACGGTCTTTTCGGCGCCAAAATTCGGCAAAGTGGATCGTCCTATGAAAGATGCAGACAGGCCACACGATGAACAATCTCAAATCTTTGATCCCGGCAGCGCTTTTCCTGGTGCCAAATCTGCTGCCAGCATCGGCAGCACAGACCTGGGACATGCCAACTGCCTATCCCGCGCAAAACTTTCAAACCGTAAACGCCCAGGAATTCAGCCAGTGCGTGGCCACGGGCACAAATGGCGAGATCAATATCATTCTCCATCCGAATGGTGCCTTGTTCAAAGGCAATGACATCAAACGTGCCGTGCAAACCGGCCAGACCCAGATCGGGGAACGCTTGCTCTCGTCCCATGAAAACGAAAATCCGATGTTCGGCACCGACTCGATTCCTTTTCTCGCCACATCCTATGATGACTCAGTCAAACTTTTTGCCGCAGCAAAACCTGAACTGGAGAAAGTGTTAGACGAACAAGGCCTGAAGCTATTGTATTCTGTGCCGTGGCCGCCACAGGGTCTTTACTTCAAGAAGGACGTGAACACTGTTGCCGATATGGCCGGCGTGAAAGTGCGTTCCTACAACAAGGCAACCGCGCGACTGGCCGAACTCACTGGCATGGCGCCCATCTCCATCGAAGCCGCAGAAATCAGCCAAGCCATGTCAGCAGGTGTCATCTCGTCGCTGATCACCTCAGCCGTAACCGGTCAGGACAGCAAGGTCTGGGAACAACTCAACCACTTCTATGAAGTGAAAGCCTGGATGCCGCGCAACACCGTGATCTTGAACAAGGGCGTGTGGGACGGTTTGGCCAAGGACAAGCAGGCTGTGGTCACGGATTGCGCCAGCAAAGCCGAAGCCGCCGGCCTTGAAAAATCGAAACTCGCAAATGACAAGGCCCTCACCACACTGAAAAACAACGGGATGAAAGTCCTACCGCCTTCACCAGCTCTTGCCGCCGAACTTGACAAGATCGGCAAAACCATGGCCGCAGAATGGGCCGCCAAGGCGGGTGACGCAGGTGCAGCCATTATCAAAAGCATGACCAAATAAACGGACGCGTCATTTTCGGGCGCAGTCGGGACATAACATGACACTCACCATAGACGCTCCCGTTGCAAGGCGCCCGTCCCGTGACGCCATCTGGTCGGCACTTGATCGTCTCTATCTCTATTGCGGCTATTTCGCAGCCTTCTTTCTGGTTTGCATTTTCCTGACCACGATGTTGCAGGTATGTACACGCTTTCTCGGCATAAATATCCGTGGACTGACGGATTACGCGGGATACTTCATGGCCGCTTCCGCATTTCTTGCCTTTCCGCACACCTTCAACAAGGGCGCGCATATCCGCATTGAACTCTTCATGTCGATGATGGGGCGTTTTCGTGTGGTGGCGGAATGGTGTTCGTTTCTCGCCGCCTCTGCGATCGCGCTCTGGCTGGCCTGGTTCGCCTGGTCCATGGTGTATTGGTCCTGGGCATTGAATGATATCAGCCAGGGCCTTGACGCCACGCCCATCTGGATTCCGCAAACCTCCATGGCCGTGGGATTATCGCTTCTGGCCCTGAGCGTCATGGATCACGGTTTGCGCCTTGTACTTTCGGGCGATCATCAACTGCCCGCCTCTCCCGATGCTCTGTAATTGAAAGCCCATCATGCAACAGCTTGAATTGCTGATCACGCTGCTCGCACTGCTGGCAGCACTTTTATCATCCGGAACATGGGTCGGCTTTACACTCATCGCGGTCGCCGCAGTTGCCATCGAGTTCTTTGCCACGCGCTCAGCGGGTGCGCCCGTTGCCACCACCATCTGGTCTGCGTCATCCTCCTGGATGCTGTCCTCCCTGCCCATGTTCGTCTGGATGGGAGACATCCTGTTCCGCACCCGTCTCTCGGAAGATCTGTTCCGTGGCTTGGCACCCATCATGGGCCGTTTTCCAGGCGGCTTGCTGCATACGAATGTCATGGGCTGCACCATCTTCGGATCAGTCTCAGGCTCTTCCGCCGCAACACTCACCACTGTGGCGCAAATGACGGTGCCCGAATTGAAGAAGCGCAACTACCCTGAGCATCTTGTCATCGGCACATTGGCGGGACCCGCTACACTTGGACTGATGATTCCGCCCTCTATCATTATGATTGTCTTTGGCGTCATGACCAACGAGTCGATTGCCGCCATCAATATTGCAGGCATCCTGCCAGGCTTTGTTCTGGCGGCCATGTTCACAGTCTATGTCATCATCGTTTCGAAGACCGACAAGAGCTACAAGCCGACAGAAGAACAACGCACAACATGGCGGGAAAAACTGTCTGCTGCCTGGTTGTTGGTGCCGGTGCATGTGCTGCTCTTCATCGTCCTGGGCTCCATGTTTGCAGGTATTGCCACGGCCACGGAATCAGCCGCCATGGGCGTGGCCGGTGCCTTGGGTCTGGCCTGGTGGCAGAAAACCCTCACCTGGGAAAATTTTGTGGAAAGCCTCATGGGTGCCACACGCACGTCCGCCATGATCGCGCTCATTCTTGCAGGCTCCGCTGCCCTGTCACTGGCCATGGGTTACACTGGTTTGCCAAATGATCTCGCCAACTGGGTGGGCACCTTGCATCTGTCCGCCTTCGGACTGTTGATGGCGCTGCTGGTTCTCTACATCATTCTCGGTTGTTTCCTTGATGGCATTTCCTGTGTTGTGCTCACCATAGGCATTGTTGAACCTATGGTGCGCCAGGCTGGCATCGACATGGTGTGGTTCGGCATCTTCGTAGTGTTGGTGGTGGAGCTGGCACAGATCACGCCGCCGGTTGGTTTCAATCTCTTCGTGCTCCAATCCATGACCGGTCACAACATTTTTCGCATCGCCCGCTGGTCCTTGCCGTCCTTCGCAATCATGCTGGCCATGGTCTTCGTGATGATCGCCCTCCCCGGCCTCGCCACGTGGCTACCCGCCATGATGCTGCCCACGACAGTGCAATAGCCGGGAGTGTCCGGCGAAAAATCTGTTGGTTAGAAAGACCCCGGATTCGTCATTCCAAATCACTTGTTCCGCTTCGCTACACGGGTGTTTGGAATGACGAATATCAG
>CAXTKL010000003.1:0-66716 GCA_964244825.1 uncultured Aestuariivirga sp. | reverse complement strand
TCCACCAACTTGTCAAACGACACCGGCTTGCAGATAAAGGAGTTCACGCCAAGATTATAGGTCTTGATAATGTCTTCCTCTGCCTTTGAAGTGGTCAAGATGATGATGGGAATCCTGTGCAGAATCGGATCACTCTTGAGTTCCTTCAAGACTGTACGGCCATCCTTGCGCGGCATGTTAAGATCCAGCAATATGAAGCCAGGATAGGGTTGCCCAGCGAATTTCGAATAGGCACCCTCGCGACGCAGATATTCCAGAAGTTGAACACCATCCTCGACGAAATCAACTGGGTTCCCCAGTTTTGACTCCTCAAATGCGTCCTTGATCATCATGCGGTCATCAGCATCATCATCAGCCACGACGATGCGAACGGGAAAAGTACTACGTATCATGCCGTTTTATCCTTGGTCGTTTGTTCAATCGGAAGAGTCACATGGAACGTCGCGCCGACGTTCACCTGGCCGTCGGCATTGATGGTGCCGCCGTGCCGTTCGACAATTTTACGCACAGTGGCAAGGCCAATGCCTGTGCCCTCATAATCATTCCGGCTGTGCAGCCGTTGGAAGATGGTAAAGATTTGATCCTTGAACTGGTTGTCAAAGCCAATGCCATTGTCCGCGATGATCAAGTCAATATGTGGAACTTTCGACGTATTGTCTGCGTTGCCAACAATGTCTGCACGCACATGGATAACAGGCGCAACACCCGGCTTTCTGAATTTGAGCGCATTGCCAAGCAGGTTCTGCATCAGCTGGCGCATCTGCATCGGCTCACACTCAATCATCGGAAGTTCACCGAATTCAACTTTTGCATCGGTTTCTTCAATCCGGATCTGGAGGTCAGACAAAACTTCTGTCAGGACTTTTGTCAGCGATACTTTCTGGAACGCCTTGGCGTCTGTAGTCACACGCGAATAGGACAAAAGATCATTGATCAGTTTGCGCATGCGGCCTGCGGCATTCTGCATGCGGTCTACAAACATCCTGCCGTCATCCGGCAAGATTTGCCCATATTTGCTGACCAGCCGTTCGCCAAAGGCCTCGATCTTGCGCAACGGCTCTTGCAGGTCATGTGACGCCACATAGGCAAAATCGGCAAGCTCACGGTTGGAATGTTCCAGCTTCTGCGTATATTGCAACATCATCAATGCATTATTTTCCGTTTCGGTAATGTCCTGATAGGTTGCAATCGTACCACCGTCTGCCATGGGTTCGTTCATCACGGCAATAACGCGCCCGTCTTTCAAACGCTGTTTGATCACGCTGCGCTTGCTCAATTGATCCGGGTCGTTGCGTTCGGCAAGGGCGCGCTCTGCCTCTTCTGCAGTATAGTTGCCGAGGCTCACGGAATATTGCATCAACTCACGTAAGGTAATCCCGGGCTTCACGATGTCAGCCGAGAAGCCATAAACGTCAAGATAGCGCTTGTTCACCACGATCAATTTCTGATCTTTGTCGAACATGCAAAGGCCCTGCACCATGTTGGTCAAAGCCGTGTCAAACTGAAGATTTCGCGCATGCAGTTGCTGGGAAATCCGCAGCATCTCGATTTCGCGCAACTTGAGTTCGGTGATGTCAGAACGTGTGCCAACGATTCCACCATCATTGGTGCGCTTTTCGGTAATCAGCAACCAACGGCCATCCGTGAGCTGAACTTCGACCGGTTCATGTGGGTTGCGGTGCCGCTCAAGGCGCCACTGGATATATTCTTCCTGCGACATGCCATTGAGCACAAACGCACCGCGCATCGTGGATTTGCGAAGGATTTCTTCTTTTGCAACACCCGGCATGATGACGTCAGCCACCAGCGGGCTGTAATCAACATACTTGCGGTTATAAAGAACGATATTGTCGTTCGCGTCATAAAGCGCAAAGCCGTCCGCCATCACATCAAGTGCGTGCATCAGACGTGAGCGCGATTGCTCGGCAATCATTTCATATTGCGTGTTGAGATCGAGGCCCGATGCTGGTGCATCAATCTCGCGGGCGGTTTCAACAGCACTGCCATTTGGCAAGCGGCGGCGGCGAATTTCAACCACACTGCCGCTGGGTGCGGTGTAGCGGAAGGTATAGGCCGTTCCTGGTTCCAGACGGTTAATGATCTTGGCGATCTTGTCGTCGACTTCGTCGTCCGCCACATTCAGGCGGCCGAATGTAATCTTCATCAAGTGCTGGAGCCGCACGCCGGGTGCCAGATCGGAACTGAGATAGCCACACAGGGTCTTGTAGAGGTCATTGCACGCCAGCAGGCTCAACTGCGAGTCAAACAACGCCAATCCAACATCCGCACCCGCGAACAGATCTGCAATTTCTGTCTTGTCGTGTTCCAGCACAGACGCTTGCGGATTTCCAGTAAAGGAACTTTGAATGGACGCGACGCGATTGTCTGAATGCACAGCTTTTTCCCCAGATTTCCCCTCCTCATACACATAAGCGGTGAATGAACGGTGAAAGCCGAAGCCGCCGTGAATCAATATTCGTTTTTCGATATTTAACGATTTTCCGCCATAACAACTGGATTATCGGTGGCAAAGGTCGTTGCAGGTTTGAGAAATCAGACGCTCTCGGAAGCATCGGCCGGATGAGTGGAAGTCGTAGCGTATGTTGTCAAATCTGGAAAGATCAGTCGCCTGTTGGTTGCTGGCAGGAACTGTATTTGCGGGTTTTGCAATCCCGGGTCTGTCCGAGCAGTTCGCACCGTTCACTCAGGGCAGCCTGCTGCTATTGATCATCATGTCCCTGCTCCCCATGGGACGTTTGGAAGGCGATGAGGTTTTCAGCCTCGAACCAAAGGTCTGGCAGATTGTCGTCTGGCAATTGCTCGTGCTGCCAGCCATCATCGTGTCTGCGGCGCATCTCGCCAGGATCGACAATACCATCACCCTGCTACTGGTGACCACTTCCTCTGCAGGATCACTTTTTGCGTCTCCCACATTTGCTGAGTTGCTCCAGGTCAACAAGCAGAAGGCACTCCAGTGCATGGTGTTGTCCACATTCCTGATGCCACTCTCATACTTTTTCTTTTTCACAATGGTTCTCCACGCCAATATCGACATAGACGTTCTGGACTTTGTCAACCGCTGCATGATTTTTCTGGTTCTGCCCCTGGGTCTTTTCCTGATTTACATGGGCATCGCCTGCAGCCTGCCCGTCCGTTTGGCGGAAACCATTGAAGGTGTGTCACGTCGCTCCACTATATTTGCCCTGATTGTTTTTGGCCTCGGCATTGTGGGACCAGCGCGGGATCTGATGTGGAATGATCCACATCGTTTTGTGCTCTATCTTCTCATTGTAACGGTTCTCGGTGCCGGCATGGCCTATCTGACGGCCATCGTGATGTTCCGCCAAGGCATCAGTGACTCCCTCACTGCCAGTATCGTCAGCGGCTTTCGCAATGTCGGCCTGGGATTTGTCCTGCTGTCCAGCATGGCCGGTCAGGCAACGGCCGAATACGTCGGCGTCTCCCAGATCCCCATATTCCTCGCTCCCCTGATTTTGAGCCTGCTGGTGGGCCGCCAGCGCACACCTGCCCTAACGCCGCAAGCTGTGTGATAGAATCTTAATTCCTGCGGTAGCTTTTGATTAAGGCTGTTTTCTGATCATGGCTTTTTCGGGAATCCGTAACGCTCTGATTTACCGTTGTTTAGGTTCGGCCATGCTAGCGTCGTGACTCAAGTAAGTATAAGTGTTGGGGCGTAACGGCGTGAGCGTGACGGTTGAAAATGGTGGTGTGAACACCGATGATGTGGTGCGTGCGCTGCGCGCTGCCCTGCACGGACAGTCAGTCGCCGCCGCAGTACCCGCTGTCGCATTGCCTGCTGACACAAAGGTGGCTGTACAGGCTGTGCCAAGGAAAAAGACCACCGGTTCGAAGCGCTACACGCTTGCCTTCTTGCTGGCGACCATGCTCGGCATGGGTGCCATCTGGTATGGCAACCAGGACTATGCCCCGGAAATGTATGGCACAGGCGGCATGGTGCCAGCCGCAACGGCCCATGCCAACAATTTGAACTATGCCGTCTTCGATTTGAACCTGAACATTCGTGCCCTGCGCGAAGAGCAGTTGAAGCGCATGACCAAAACCCCCGACGTGATCATTCTCGGCGCGAGCCACTGGCAGGAGGCGCACAAGGATCTGATCAAGGGTCAGGATTTCTTCAACGCCCACATACACCGTGACTACTGGGAAGATCCGCTGGGCATGGTGGAGCTGCTGGAACGCTACAATCGCCTGCCCAAGAAACTCATCATCAGCATCCGCGACAACCAGTTCACACCAGTTGAAAAGCGCAAGGACTTCCTCTGGGAGCCGGGCATCGCCGCCTATCGTGTGATGTCGGAAAAGCTTGGCCTGCAAACTGAAAGCTACATCAAGACCCTGCCCTACAACCGCGCGCAAGCCATGTTGTCGCTTCCCATGTTTTTTGAAAACTTTACCCGCTGGTACAATGCCGCAGAGCGTCCGGGCCCCAGTGACAAGCAACATTTCGAGACTCTCGATGTGCTGCTGCCCGATGGTTCCATCATGTGGTCGAACAAGAAGATGAAACTGTTCACCGCGGAACGCACAAAAGCCGAGTCAATTGCTTTCGCCGACAAGCGCAAGAACGATCCGCCACAGGTAGACCCACAGGGCATTGCAGCTTTTGACACGTTGCTCTCACACCTGAAAGAAAAGGGTGTCAGCGTCTATCTCGTCAGGCCGCCATTCAATCCGATTTATTATGATCGCCTACAGGGTACGCCTTATGCCGATGGCCTGGCGCGCATTGACGCGATCATCCACAAATTTGCGAGTGACCATCAATTGCCTTTGTTTGGCAGCTTCAATCCCCATGAAATTGGTTGCACCTCCGACATGTATATCGACGCCGAACACTCAAACGCGCGCTGTTTGCAGAAGATCTTCGATCAGTTCACGGCCATCGATTCCGCGAAGAGTGCAAATTGATGTCCTTCACTTCTCTCCAATTTATTTTCGTCTTCCTGCCGCTGGCTTACCTGGGCTTTGTACTGGCACATCGCTACGGCGGCGCGCAGCAGGGTATCAACCTGCTGGCGGTGATTTCGCTGGTCTTCTATGCCATGTTCGGCACCCAGCTGCTGCTGATCCTGCTGGTCTCGATGATTTTCAATTTCGCCGTGGGTAAAGTCATTGCCTGCCTCGTCAACCATCCAAAAGTTTCGAAAAACCTGTTGTTTGGCGCTGTTGCGACAAACATCGGTCTGCTCGGCTATCTGAAATATACCAACTTCTTCATTGACGTGGCCAATCAGGTTGTGGGCACGGGCTACACCCACTTTGACATTGCTGTGCCGCTGGGCGTGTCCTTTTTCACCTTCGTGCAGATCGGCTACCTTATCGATGCGTACAACGGCCAGCTGCTGAAACATGATTTCGCACGCTACGTGGTGTTCACAGCGTTCTTCCCTTGCGTCACCGCAGGCCCGCTGGTCATGCAGCGTGAGATGATGGAACAGTTGTCTGATCCTAAAACTCCGGCTTTCGATGTGCGCCGCATCACCATCGGCCTCACCATGTTTGCCATGGGCCTGTTTAAGAAAGTTGTGCTCGCCGATTCAATCGCCCCCTTTGCCGACAAAGTGTTCGGAGGCGCAACCACGGGCTTGGCGCTTGATGCGTCCATCGCCTGGATCGGAAGTCTGTGCTACACTTTGCAGCTCTATTTCGATTTCTCCGGTTATTCCGACATGGCCATTGGCCTTGCCACCATCTTCGCAATTAAATTGCCCCTGAACTTCGACTCGCCCTTCAAGGCCACGAACATCTCTGACTTCTGGCGCCGTTGGCACATGACCATGACGCGCTTCTTCACCGCCTATCTCTATTCCGGCATGGCCATGTACGGCATGCGCCAGGGCATGGGTTGGCATCTGGGTCGCGTCGGGCGCTTCATGCTGGTCGCCGCTCTCCCATCAATTTTCACCTTCATGGTGGCGGGCGTCTGGCACGGCTCGGGCTGGACCTACATCATCTATGGCGTCATTCACGGCGTAGCCATTGCGACCTTCCTGGGCTGGCGCGAATTTTCTGGCGTCACTTTGCCCGCACCCGCAGCCTGGTTGCTCACCATGGTCACCGTGGTCTGCGGTCTCGTGATGTTCCGCGCCCCTGATGTTACAACTGCACTGAATATGTTGGGTCACATGTGGGGTGTTGCGGGGGCCTCTCCATCAGCCCAGCTGCTGGTCATAGACACCGCACAGGCCTTGTCGATGATCGTCATCTTCGGTGCCATCACCCTGCTGCTGCCCAACACACAGCAAATCCTGCATCACGAATGGCCTGTCGTTGACAGCAAGCCCGAAGAAACCGCAACCGCCGCCGGTCTCGTGGCCTGGCGTCCATCTTTCGGCACTGCCCTCGTCAGCGCCTGCATCTTCACCATCGGAATTACCTCAATCGGGTCAAGTTCCGGATTCCTCTATTACAAATTTTAAGGCTGGGAGCAGAAAAACATGAACACACATAATCACCAATTCAAGGACTTTGTTCTTGATCTGCCACGTGACGTCGATCACGAAATTGCAGGCGACATCGAAAAGGAATCGGTTTTCGTTTCGCCCTTCATTGACCGCATTTTCGTCAATGCCGACGGCAAGACAGCCCGCGTGGTCACACGCCCCGGCGCTGACCTTGTTGAAATCAAGGAAAAAGCAGCCCGTTTTCTCGACGTCATGGTCAAGCAGGTCTCCGGCTTTGAAATCAAGGTCTTCGTTGACACCAAACGCCAGGACCAAGGTCCCTACCATGTCGGCGTGAATGACGAACTGGTCAAGCGCGGCTGGATGCACGATTACGGCAAAGGCCAGGTCGCCTATAGCGGCCCCGTGCTCAAACTGGCAAAGCTCATCAACGACAAGTCAGGCGAACTCTACAAAGCCGCTTTCAACGCCAAGGATTCGCATTTCCCGGCCATGATCGATGCCGATACATTGCACAAATGTGGCTATTTTGACTCCCATCCCAATGCCGTGACCTTCGTTGGCAACGTGATCGAAGACTTCGATGCGATTGAAGAATTCCGCCGCGCCAACTCCTGTTCAGAAGGCGCATTGATGCCGGCCCATGACCACATCCACATTGACGGTATGTGCCTCAACCCGGCCGCCTGCTTCCCCTGCTACCCAACATTGACGGGCCAGAACTTTGTCGAGGGTCAATGCTACACTTGGCTGGGCCGCGTCTTCCGTTACGAGTCTCGCAACATCAACGGTCTCGACCGCCTCTATGAGTTCAATGTGCGCGAGCTGGTGTTTGTCGGCAGTGAAGACTATGTGCGCAGCTGCCGCGCCAAGGCCTTGCCGATTGTGGAAGAGCTTGCCTCTTACATGGATATCGATTGCCAGGTCCAGACCGCAACCGATCCGTTCTTTGCAACCGTGTCCGCCGCCAAGAAATTCTGGCAGGCGGCCCAGGAGGTCAAGAACGAAATCAAGATTCCGGCCCTGGCCAATGACGGCAGCCAGAAAATGCTGGCCTGCGGGTCCATCAACCTGCACGGCAACTTCTTCGGAAAGCGCTTCGGCTTCACCTGTGAAAATGGTGAGCCTGCGCAAACAGGCTGCGTGGGCCTTGGAATCGAACGCTGGGTTCTCGCCGCCTTCACGCAGCATGGATTTGACGAACAACGCTGGCCCGAAGCCGTGCGCAACATCATTTTTTCTTGATTATCAACATAACAAAAAAAGGGAGACCTGACATGCAACTCTATGAACTGATCGGCAAGGTGCTGGGCGTTGATCCATCACAATTGAACGAAGACTCAAACGCGCAGAACACGCCAAAGTGGGATTCATTGCGCCATATCGAAGTGGTCTTCGCCATGGAAAATGCATTCCATGTGCGTTTCACCATGCCGGAAATTTCCGGCCTGCGGAAACTGAGCGACATTCGCCGACTGTTGCTGGCAAAGAATGTGCGTCTCAACGAGCCGCAAGACAATCGCATGATAGCCTGAGAGCGGCGCAAGAATTGGGGCGGCGGAATAAACTGTGAATATTGGTACGACAGTAAAAGTCTTGATTGTTGACGATGATGAGGACGATCTCTACCTCATCAAGGAAGCATTGAGCGAAGTTGAAAGAACCCGTTATGTCATCACAACGGCGTCCTCAACCCTGTCGGCCATGGTGGCATTGTCCAACGACACCTTCGATGTCATCTTCAGTGACTATCGCCTGGGTGCCGTTACCGGTGTCGATTTCATCAACAGCGTCCGTGCCGCGGGCATCGATACACCCATCATCCTCTTGACGGGCATTTCCGATCACCTCATTGACAATGCAGCCTTGAAAGCGGGTTCCTCGGATTTCATTCCAAAAACCGCCATCAATGCCGATGTGCTGGACCGCTCCATCCGTTACGCGCTCGCCCATGCGGACCGTCAGCGGTTGCTGCAAAGCATCCTCAAGAATACCAAGTCTGCCATTGCCGTGATGAGCAACGACAGGACTGAGACACTGTCGAATGCACAAATGCTGCATTTCGCCAAACTGGCTTTCGGCGACACGCCGATGGCCAAGCAACAGCTGATTGAACTGGCCTACGGTTCAGTTGAAACCGACATCGTCATTGGCAGCGTGGTGCTGGAATCGCACATCACCAAATTGCCGGATGGCGGTTCAATTCTCGCGCTGCATGATGTGACGGATCGCGTCAATGATTTGCGAGAACGCGAACTGGCGGAAGAACGCATTCGCGCCATCGCCATGCAGGATGGTCTCACGGGGCTGCCAAACCGCATGGCCTTCAATGAATATCTGGATGACTGCCTGCAAAGGTCCAAGCGCGACGGCACGAAAGTGGCTGTGTTGCTGTTTGACTTCAACCGCTTCAAGGAAGTCAACGATCTCTTCGGCCACGCTGCCGGCGATTATATCTTACGCAATGCCGCAACTCTGATCGGCTCGATTTTGACAGAACAAGAATTTTGCGCCCGCCTCGGCGGTGATGAGTTTGTTCTGATCCAGTCCAACAGCGACCAGGACCGCGCCCTCGAATTGTCCCGCCGCATTGTGGACAGCCTGTCCATGTCGCTGAAGTGGGAAGACAAGACCATTGAAGCCAGCGTGACGTTGGGTGTTGCACTGTTCCCTGTTCACGGCAAGAACCGGCAGGAACTTCTGGCCAATGCTGACCTTGCCATGTATCGTGGCAAGTCCGAAATTGACCGCTCCATCTGCATCTTCGACGCCGGCATGGACCAATATATCCGTGACCGCCGCACCCTCGCCCATGATCTCCGCCACGCCATTCAGGATGATGAACTGAGCCTGGATTTGCAACCGCAATTCATGACCACCACTGGTGAGTTGGTTGGCTTTGAGGCCCTGCTGCGCTGGCATTGCCCAAAACGTGGTCTAGTGTCGCCAGCGCAATTCATTCCCGTCGCCGAGGAAAATGGCCTGATCATAGAAATCGACAATTGGGTCATGAAACGCGCCTGCAAGTTGATTGCAAGATATTCCTGGCTTCCCCGTATTGCCGTCAACGTGTCTGCCAAGGCCATCTGCCAACCCACAATCGTTTCGGAAGTGCGCTCGGCCTTGGTGGACTTTGGCATTTCGTCCAACCGCCTTGAACTGGAAGTCACCGAGACAGCCCTGATCCACGACCTCAATCGTGCGCTTCACAATCTGCGTCAGATGAAATCAATCGGCATCACCGTTGCCATGGATGATTTTGGCACCGGTTATTCGTCCCTGTCACTGCTCAGCTCATTCCCCTTCGACCGCATCAAGGTAGACGGCTCTTTCATTCAGATGACAGGCAACAACGACCGCGCCGACGCCATATTCAAGGCCGTCATTGGTCTGGGCACGGCTTTGCGTGTCCCCGTGTTGGCAGAAGGTGTCGAAACCGAACAGCAGCTGGAATTTGCCACTGCGTCCGGATGTCAGGAGTTGCAAGGCTTCCATTTCGGCCGTCCCGTTCCCGAAGCCATGCTTGAGAGCATGTACGTGGCACTCAACGGCGATCTCTCGCTGAAGCCAGTTCAAACCTGGCAGAAAACCCGCGCCCACCAACATCATGTGCCGCAGCCAACAACAACCTGGCTGGCGTCAGCAATTGGGTGACGGCCGGGGCGATATTGCGATTCCAAGTAAACTAGATTTATACAAACCCCGGCGAATTCAGTCCGGGTCCACGCGCACATTGCCACCGAAAGGACCTCATCAGCCCTTCGGGCAGCTTCTCCGGGGGAGAAGCAACAAGATTTTAGTCCTCGCTAAATCTTAGACCAATAAGGGAGGACGAACCGCGAGTCGCTTCTCCGCTGGAGAAGCTGCTCGAAGAGTTGATGAGGTCCCTTCGGTACCGCATGCAATCGACCCGACTGCCTAAGCCGCCATCATCCGGTTCACTTCATTGACGAGGTCCCGCAGATGAAACGGCTTGGACAGCACTTTTGCATCTTTCGGGGCGCGGGAATCCGGGTTTAGTGCAACGGCCGCAAAGCCGGTGATGAACATGATCTTCAATCCCGGATCCAGCTCAGCCGCACGTCGTGCCAGTTCAATGCCATCCATCTCCGGCATCACGATATCGGTGAGCAGCAAATCAAAATTTTCCTGCTTGATTTCCTCGAAGGCACTGGCACCCTCGCCAAAGGCTTTCACCGCATGGCCAGCCTTCTCCAGCGCCTTCACCAGAAAGCGCCGCAAATCATCATCATCTTCAGCAAGCAGAATGCGGGCCATGGTCTGGTTCAAAACAACTACCTGTATCACTATGCGACGGCTCTGGCCGACATTCAATCCTTGTCAGTGAAAAGCAAGATAGGGGCCAAGGCGTAAACAGCCAATGAAGCAACCCGGAAAATCTGGACAGCCCCCGATGAATTCGCCATAAATCCAACATGGAGTATAGTGCCATTTGAACGAACCATCACCCAGCAGCTTTGAAGTTCTGGCCCCGGCCCACTGGGTGGTGCCGATGGTATTCAATTCGCCCCACAGCGGCGCAGGCTTGCCAGCATCGTTCCGTCAACTGAGCGATCTGGGCGAACATCAGTTGCGCGCATCCGAAGACAGCCATATCGACGAACTCTTCATCGGCTGTCTGGACGCAGGCGCCCCCATGATGCGTTCGCTGTTGTCACGGGCCTACCTCGATCTCAACCGCGAACCTTTTGAACTTGATGCACGCATGTTCCGGGACCGTTTGCCGCCCCACGTCAATTGCGCGTCACCGCGCGTGGCATCTGGCCTTGGCACCATTCCACGCACCGTGGGTGATGGCATTTTGATCTACAAGGCACCCCTCGCGTTTGCCGAAGCCCTGCACCGCATCGAAACCGTATACCGGCCGTATCATCGTGCACTCGGTGCCCTGTTGGACGAAGCCCACAATGCCACCGGCACGGCCCTGTTGGTGGACTGTCACTCCATGCCCTCCAGCGCCGTCAGCCATATGAGGACCAGCCACAACAAGCCCGTTGAAATTGTATTGGGGGATCGTTTCGGCAGTGCCTGTGACCCGGACATCAGCGCCCTGGTGGAAACCCACATGCAGCAGGCAGGTTTGACCGTTAGTCGCAACAAGCCCTATTCCGGCGGCTTTTTCACCGAAAACCACGGCCGGCCCCGCCAAGGCCGCCACGCCATGCAGATTGAAGTAAACCGCGCACTTTACATGAACGAACGAAGCCATGCGCAGACCGCAGACTTTGTGTCGCTTCGGGCTGTTTGTGCGGAGCTTTCACAAAAACTGGCCACTTGGTTCAAGTCCCAAAACCACAGCGCCCAATCCGGCCTTGCTGCTGCAGCAGAATAAAAAAAGGGCCGATACACCGAAGTGACCGGCCCAAGTCTAGGGAGGAAACGCCCAAAAGGGCAGTGAGGGAGAACCGAAGTCCTCAAGCTCACAACAACGATTTGGCACTGCACACTAATTCTTTCAAGTCTGATTTTGACCGTGTGATCAAGAACGCCTGAAGTGGCACCGTGAATAACCACTTTATGAAGCAGTAATATATTGAATGAATAGACGAAAACCGTCTCTACCTTCAAGATATGCAAATTTTGCATGTATCGTCAGCAATGTTGCAGTGCAATATGTGATCCAAATCATAGACTTTATTTTACCCGCAATTCAAACGCTTTGCGCGCACCCGGAATACCGCTAAACCCTTGTGATGAAACCACAACACGACTGGCAGCAGCTCACCCGCTTCGCCTTGGGTCTGGCCGAAGCAGCGGGCCAGGCCATCTTACCGCATTTTCGCAAAAACGTCCCGATCGACGTCAAACAGCACGAATCCTGGGATCCCGTCACCGAGGGTGACCGTGCAGGCGAACGCGTTATCCGCCAGTTGATAGAAGCCCATTATCCCAGCCATGGCATTCTGGGCGAAGAATACGGCAGCAAAACCGGCACGTCGAGCTTCACCTGGGTGCTGGACCCGGTCGACGGCACCCGTGCCTTCGTCATCGGCCTGCCCACCTGGACCACGCTGATCGGCCTGTACGAAGATGGCCAACCCCGGCTGGGGGTCGTGGCCCAACCCTTCGTCGGTGACACCTTCTACGGCAACCCTGAGGGTGCCTGGCTCAGCCATCGCGGCAATATCGAACCCATCCGCGTTCGCGCCGCCGTCCCCTTGTCCGATGCCGCACTCGGCACCACCACACCGCATCTCTACAAGGGCAAGGACCGCGACGGCTTCGAACGCCTGCGCCACGCCGTAAAGGTGACGCGCTATGGTGGAGACGCCTATTTCTTCGCCCTCCTCGCTGCCGGACACCTGGACATCGCCATGGACGCGGGCTTGCAGGCCTATGACATAGCAGCCCTGATCCCGATCATCAGAGGTGCTGGCGGCTTTGTCGGCACCTGGGACAACACTGACCCCCACCAGGGTGGCAACATCCTGGCGGCGTCAAGCGAGCTACTGTTTGAAGCAGCGCGTACGGCGATGAAAAACCCCTGCTAAATCTTTAACAACCGAATCAGCCAGATCGACAACACTGAAACCGACCCGGACAGCAGCGCTCCCCACGCCATATCGATGATGGCGATTTTCGTGGTGAAGCCTTTCATGGTGGCAAGGTTGGTCATGTCGTAAGTACCATAGGCCACAAGTCCAAAGAATGCCCCGAGCAACAGCGCCTTGCCAAAATCCGGCGCTGCGAGTTGCGGCGAGATGATAAACACCAGAAGACCCAGAGCATAAAGCGCATAGAACACGAAAGCGACCAGGAAGTTGGGTTGGTCTTTCAGCAATTGCCCGATTTCCGGCCGGTAGATCAAGCGCGCCGCCGTGCTGAGCCACACCGCGTCGATGGCCAGAAACACCACAAGAACCAAGATGTATTGCAGAAGCATTTGCCGCATGATCAATCCCTTTTGAGGATTACGTAAAGTTCACATTGAGGGATCATGCGGAATAAAATCAATCGTCGCGGTAAACGCGTTCGCGCTTCTCGTGCCGCTCCTGGGCTTCAATTGAAAGCGTCGCAATGGGGCGGGCATCCAGCCGTTTAAGGCTGATCGGATCACCGGTATCTTCGCAATAGCCATAGGATCCATCGGCAATGCGCTTCAATGCCGAATCAATTTTCGAAATCAGTTTGCGTTGCCGGTCCCTGGTGCGCAACTCGAGGGAGCGGTCCGTCTCCGATGAGGCCCGATCAGCGATATCAGGCAGAATGTGATTCTCATCTTGCAGGTGCCCGAGGGTTTCACGGCTTTCCTTGATGATGTCTTCTTTCCAGGCCAGCAGTTTGCGGCGGAAATATTCCACCTGGCGCTCATTCATGAACGGCTCATTGTCGCTGGGCCGATAATCTTCTTCCAACACAAGTGACATAGACGTTTCTCTCCAACCGTCGTTGCGCGGGCTTATAGCCGCGCGAGTCACCCCGGGCAAGGGATGTTAATGCCTTGAAAATACGGCCTGTTCAGGTTCCATCCGCAGAGTGTTGACGGAATCAGTGCCGGATCAGTGTCTTGGTTGCCTCATCAAACCTGTCCCTGGCTTGCATCCACCAGTAACTGCCCTGCACACCCAGCCGCCCCAACTGGCCATAGGCCCAGCGCGGCGCAAAGGGTTTAAACCGCCTATAAGCATCGTCCCCGGACGCAATCGCCCGCGCCACCAGCAGCCCGCCCATGGCCGTGGTGTTGAGGCCATGTCCGCCAAACGCGGTTGCAAACCACTGGCCTTCCTGGTCACGGCCGATCAGCGGCATCTTGTGGAGTGCATAGCCCATGAGGCCAGCCCAAGCATAGTCAATGCGCGGCGTTCCCAATTGTGGATAGGTTGCAACCATGGCACGTCGCATGGACTCAGCCAGCTTTTGCGGCGGCCGCACCTGCGTTGAAATACGCCCGCCCCACAGAATGCGCTCGCCGTCAATCAAGCGATAATAATCCCCCGCCCGCCGCGTATCGCCGATTGCTTCGGCGGTGCGGATGGCGTCTTGCTGCAAGGGCTCCGTCACCGCCACATAGGTCGCCACAGGCAAGATGGACCGGCCCGTTGGGTGATGAAGTTTGCGGTCCAGTGCCGACACACAATACACCACATGTTCAGCTCTCACTTCGCCGCCAGATGCTTTCACGATGAACTGCGAACCCGATTTCGCAACCGATTCTGCGCCACTGTTTTCGAACACTTTTGCGCCAGCCGCCTCACACAGCCGCTTGAGCAACAAGGCATAGCGCAGGGGATGAATATGAAACGCCTGCGGAAAGGCGATGCTCTCAAAGTAGCGCGTGGTATTGAGCAGCTGCCGCGTGTCCTCAACACCCGTCACTATAACCTCTTCACCAAAATTCTTTCGCAGCGCCTGCGCATAGGCATGAAGCCCGCCACCATCATTATAGCGCACACATACCCGGGTGCCGTAACCTGCAATAATTGCGGCATCATTGTGCAGAAGTGTTGTCCGCACATATTCCGTGCCCTCACGCGATAATTGATGCAGCTCCCGCGCCGCCTCAAGCCCCACATGTTTCACAACTTCATCAATGCCCAGCGCAAATCCATTCGACACAAAGCCGCCATTGCGCCCCGACGCGCCACAGGCGATGCGCGAAGCCTCTAGCAAAACTACTGATTTTCCGGCCCGCGCCAGTTCCAGCGCTGATGTCAATCCGGCAAATCCACCGCCAATGACACACACATCAACCGACTGCACGCCACGTAGCTCCACGACAATGCCGCGCTCCACCGTGGCCTCATACCAGCTTAACGGAAGCTTAATGCCCTGCACCAAATTGGCACCTCCACCTTTTGGACACACTTAACGCAAAATTAGCCGGATACGTGCAATTTGATCCAATCTGTCATTTATCGGGTTGTCTCACATGCGTCTGGTTTCCGTTCTAGCTGTTATGACCTCAGCCTTCGCCCTCGCGGCCTGCGGCGGCGGCGGCAGCAGCTTCTTAACCGGCGGAGGCACCTTGTCATCTGCAGGTATTGTCGCGAGCAACGGATTGAATGTGTGCGGTGTCAATCAAGTAGGTTGTATTCCAATAGTGACACCGCCCGCAACAACCCCACCCGCTGACCCAGCAACAACGACAGGTTCAGCAGTCGGAGGAAACACAACGACTAACGTAGCAGGTATTAAGGCTAACAAGACTATTGCCATCCAGGCTTTTGATCTCGACGCTCCGACCGATCCAAAAACGCCGGCCATTTCACAAATCACCTCCTCGCTGACGCCAACTTTTGCCGCGACCGAAGCGGCGTTGATGTCAAACACCAAGCCCAAATCCCTGAAATTCGTCATCAACACAAATTCAGCCAGCAATGGCAATTGGGCTGTTCCTGTTGAGATGGAAGAACATGTCGTGGGCACCCGCGACCTTCGTTGGATTTACCACGGTCACACAACGATCGATTTCACCAACCCTGCCGCCTACTCAATCCTGGATACCAACGGAAACGCGGTCATTTTTGATTTTGCGAAAGGCGTGTTCGTTTATACAGCTGCTGGGGTTACGCCCACTGGCAGCTATAACATTGGCGACACCGTCGATCACGTGAATGATGATTTCTATTGGAACCAGATCACGCCCTATATGAGCAGCAAGGCCAATGGCGGGTTCAAAGACAAGTATCGCGAGTACTGGGCGAAAAAAGGCCCTTCAGCAGGCAATCGCGACGAGGAAATGCAAGTTTGGAGCTGGAAAAACAGTTACTCGGTGAAGTATCAAAACAATATCGGTGGTGGCGAGCCCAAGCAACAGGCTTGGAGCTTTGGCGGCAACGCCGCCACGGTCATGCCCGCCTCCGGTAAAGCGCGTTACGGCGGTCGCTTTGTTGGAACGGCCAAGACCGCAGGGTGGATTCAACCTGACAATGCCAAGGTCAACCCCAATGCGCTTTGGATGATTCAAGGGCGGTCCGATGTGATTGCAAACTTTGACACCAGCACAATTCACGGCGAACTTTCACCTGAATCCTGGACGTCGGAACAGGATAAGAAGTGGTACACGTGGTACACACAGGAAGCATCGTCGCCCGGTAATATGCCCGGCAAGCCCAGTGTTGGAAATGCGGCGTACCCGGACTATCACCAAATCTATGGCACAAAGGTCCTGTTGGACGCAGCCATCGTTGCAGACGGTGCAGGAACACCGACCTCTCCAGCGGTCAAGAACAAGTTTGAAGGGTTGACCACCCTGACGAACAACTACAAGACAACTGACAATCCACTGTACGGCGGTTTCTATGGCACTGACGTTGGCGGTGTCACGAATGCCGATGAGGTAACAGGTATTTTCAATGTCAATGGCACGGTAAAAGAACTCATCGGCGGCACCACTGGTAATGTGAACCAAAAAGAGTCCACAATCACCATCAACGGTTCGTTCAACGGTCAATGTGCACCTTCACCAGGGTTTACATGCCCTCCCTGATACGGCTGTCTATCGCATCAGCCAAGCGCGCAGCCCTCTGCGCGCTGGTTTTGTTTATGCCGGTTCCTGTCGAAGCAGCGCCACCCACAGCCCAGCAGGTTGCAACCTATGAGAAACTGCCTGAAACGGAACGCTTCAAACTGCTGATGTTCATGGCAAAGTCTCCGGATGCAGACAATGTCAACATTCTCCTCAAACTGCATCCCCTTGAAGGTCCATTCGCCGCCAATCGGCAATTGTTCCTCGAGGGCGAGGTCTTGAAGACCAAGGGCAAATACACCCAGGCCGCCAAAAAATTTCGCCAGGCCCTTGCGGATGACCCAAGCCTTACCCTGGTCCGGGCCGAATTGGCGGAAACCCTCGTCATCCTGCAGGAAGACGACAGCGCCCTGCATCAATTGAAACTCCTTGAAGCCGAAGCTCCTGATGCGCAGGCCGCCAGCGGTATCCGCTCCTTCATTGACCAGGTGGACAGCCGCAGGCCTGTAACCTTCACGGGCTACATCTCATTGGCTCCCTCAACAAATCTCAACAGCGGTTCGAGTCATGCCACTGTTTATTCACCAACGCTGGGGCTGAACCTGATTCCGGAAGCACCCAAGAGCGGCATTGGCGTGGCCTCGGGCGTCAGTGTTGCCTTCACCAAACGCCTGGGCAATGACCTGATGTTTGTAGCCGCCGGCGGCGGCGACGTGACGCTTTACAACGACAGAAGTTTCAACAACTACGGCACCAGCCAGTCGCTGGAACTGCGCCATCTGCTGCCGCAGGGCTATGTCGGCATTGGCGCTGTTTCGAGCCAGCAACTGGACAATCAGGACTATGGTCCGGATTTCCTGTCCTATGGCCCGCGCATATCAGCGTCACTGCAGCTCAACCCACAGGATCACCTGTCTTTGAGCGCCGTCTATGAATGGCGCAAAGCCCTGATGAAGGGGGCCGATGATTCAACCTCAATTAATCTTGATGGCTCATGGACCCACGCCTGGAACTCGACGTTCAACACCACACTATTCAGCGGCTTTGACCGGATCAAAACACCGCTTGACGTGACGTCGTACAAGACTTTTTCGGGCGGCCTTTCGGTGTACAAGGAACTGACCCATGGCATTACGGCGACCTTGACCGGTACTGTGACCAAAACCGGTTACGATGGTATAAACGGCATCGCCGCCAAGGTCCGCGCCGACAACCGCGTTGTGACATCTCTTTCCATCACCAAGCGCGATTTCGAGATCTACGGCTTCGCACCTTCGCTGTCCTATACCTACGTCGACAATTTTTCCAATATCGGCAATTATGACTACACCTCAAACGCCATCGACTTCCGCCTGACCAAAGACTTCTGAGGCCATTGCCCCCGAGGTTTCGGGCCGCTAAAGCAGCGGCCATGCGATTTTCATCTGGCAAGGATTTCAGGGCACTTCCCCGCAAGGCCGTCACCGTATTCGGCATGTCCGGCGTGGGCAAAACCACGCTTGCCCGCTTGCTGATGCAGGCCAACTGGTTTCAGTACTCCGTCGATTACCGCATTGGCACGCGCTACATGGACGATCACATCGTCGATAACTTCAAGCGCGAAGCCATGAAGAACCCGTTTCTGCGCGACTTGCTGCGCTCGGATTCCATCTACGTGCGCTCCAACATCACCTTTGACAATCTGGCCCCGCTCTCCACCTATCTGGGCAAACCAGGCAATAGCGAGAAAGGTGGCATATCCTTTGACGAATACGAATTGCGCCAAAGCCAGCACCGCGACGCTGAACGGCGCGCCCTGCAGGACGTGCCGGAATTCATCGCGCGGGCCTCAGAGATTTACAAATATGATCATTTCGTTTGCGATTCCGGCGGCAGCCTGTGCGAAGTCGTAAACCCTGACGACAGCACTGATCCCGTATTGAAGACACTCGCCGACCACACATTGATTCTCTATATCGAAGGCACACCGGAACACACCGCGATGCTGGTGAACCGTTTCCGCAAGCACCCCAAGCCCATGTATTATGAGCCCACATTTCTGCAAGCGAAATGGGCGGAATATAAATCCATGCACAACATCAGTGATGACAACGCCGTGGACCCCGACAGTTTCGCCGTTTGGGGCTTTGAACAGCTGCTGCACCACCGCATCCCGCTCTATGCGAAAATCGCCAAAAACTTTGGTTATACGGTTCGAATGCAAGACATTCCCAATGTCAGGACAGAAGACGATTTCATCAGTCTCGTCTCCAACGCCATCGACCAGTCATAAGTTTCAAAATCATGCCCATCCGTATTCCCGATGAACTGCCCGCACGCCGCATCCTTGAAAAGGAAGGCGTCAACGTGATGACCAAAGCCACCGCCGACCGGCAGGACATCAGGCCGCTGCGGCTGGGCCTGCTCAATCTGATGCCAAACAAGATCAAGACCGAAACCCAGTTTGCACGGCTCATCGGCGCGTCACCTTTGCAGGTCGAACTCACCCTGGTGCGCATCACCAACCATACGCCCAAGAATACGTCCCAGGAACACATGCTGGCGTTTTATAACGCCTGGGAGGACATCAGGGACCAGCGCTTCGATGGTTTCATCATCACTGGTGCGCCCATCGAGCAGATGCCGTTTGAGGATGTGACCTACTGGCAGGAAATGGCGGCGATACTGAATTGGACCCAGAGCAACGTCCACTCCACCCTGCACATCTGCTGGGCGGCACAAGCTGCACTGCATCACTTCCACGGCGTCAACAAACACGCCCTGCCCGCAAAGGCCTTTGGCGTTTATGCCCATCGCAATCTCAATCCCGCCTCGACCTATCTGCGCGGTTTCTCCGACGACTTTGCCATGCCCGTATCGCGCTGGACCGAAGTGCGCCGCAACGAAATCCCGAAAGACCGGGGGTTGGAAGTGCTGATGGAGTCTGACGAACAAGGTCTGTGCCTTATTGACGATCCGGCGCATCGTTCGCTCTACATGTTCAACCACATCGAATATGACACGCGCTCGCTGGCGGAGGAATATGAGCGCGATACTGCTGCGGAAAAAACCATTGCGATTCCGGTAAACTATTATCCGCAAGACAATCCCGCCAACCCGCCGCAAAACCGATGGCGCGCCCATGCCCACCTTTTGTTCGGGAACTGGATCAACGAAGTCTATCAAACCACGCCGTTTGAATTGCAGGACATTGGAAAAAAATAATTTTTGCGGACCTTGCAATCTCCGTTTTAAATTCCTATCTCCGCAACTGCAAGAGGAAGTGCAGGCGCAGTGACACGTTTTCAGACATTTGTAGATTCAGGTCGCATTGCCGCCGGTGGCCTGAAGGATTTTGCCACGGGACTGGTGCACCCAACTCTGCGCCTGGGTGTCACCGGGTTGTCGCGCTCAGGCAAAACCGTGTTCATCACTGCGCTGGTCAATGCTTTGTTGAAGGGCGCGCGCCTGCCGGTGTTTGACGCCTATGCCAAAGGCCGCGTCACACGCTGCTATCTTGAACCGCAGCCCAACGACGAATTGCCGCGCTTTCCCTATGAGCAGAACATCGCGAAACTCACGGGCGACAACCGCGAATGGCCGGAAGGCACCAGCCGCATCAGCCAGTTGCGCCTCACCATTGAATATGAACCGAGGGGCCTGATCGCCCGCAACCTGCATGGCGGCAAACTGCATCTCGACATCATCGATTACCCCGGCGAATGGCTGCTGGACTTGCCGCTGATGACGCAGACTTATCAGCAATGGTCTATGGCCACGCTTGACGCCGCCCGCAGATTGCCGCGCGTGAACCATGCTGCTGCCTGGCTTGACCATGTGCAGAAACACACGGCCACACAGGCTGCTGACGAGTTGGTGGCGGTTGAAGCTGCGCAGCTATTCACCGCCTATCTCGCCCGCTGTCGCGAGAATGATGTGTCGCTGTCCACATTGCCACCGGGACGTTTCTTGCTGCCCGGAGATTTGGCAAGATCGCCGCTCTTGTCTTTCGCACCTCTTGATGTGAAGTCAGACGAAGAATTTGCCCCGGATTCACTCGCTGCGCTGATGCAGCGGCGTTACGACTCCTATGTCAACAAGGTGGTGAAGCCATTTTTCTTCGGCCACTTTGCCAGACTTGATCGCCAGATTGTTCTGGTCGATGCCTTGACCGCGCTGAATGCAGGGCCTGCGGCTGTAACAGATCTGCGGCATGCCTTTGCAGATGTGTTGTCCTGCTTCCGCCTGGGCAGCAACAACATGTTCACCGATCTGTTTGGCCGCCGCGTGGACCGGGTCCTGTTTGCTGCAACCAAGGCCGACATGCTGCATCATACGGGCCACGACAAGCTGGAAGTTATCCTCCGTACACTGATCGATCAGGCGGCCACCCGTGCTGATCTCACCGGTGCTGCCTATGACATCGCAGCCATTTCGGCCATACGCGCAACACGCGAGGCCACCTTGCAACAAAAGGGAGACGACCTGCCCTGCATCGTCGGTATTCCTGAAAACGCGGAAGTCATTGGCGAAACCAGATTTGATGGCCACAAGGAAGCCGCCGTATTCCCCGGAGATTTGCCTGACGATCCGCAGGCAGCCCTCGACGGTCGCATGAAGGGCAAGCTGAAATTTGTGAAGTTCCGCCCACCTTTGCGCAAGGACGGCACGTTTCCGCATATCCGCCTCGACAAGACCGTGGAATTCCTGCTTGGAGACCGCCTGCAATGACCGGCAAACCCAGGACACCCCAAGCTTTCGTCTTGCCCGATGCGAATGACGAGACAACCAAACCCGGCAAAACCAGAAGCAGAACGCCAGCGCCTGGCTTGGTGTTCGAGCCGGAACTGGAACATGCGGATCTGGTCACGCTTCCACAAACCGCAACATTGCATGAGCCGCGCCGGTTCCGCTGGCTGGCCGTTTTGGTCAGCGCTCTTTTCGCGTTGCTATCCATGTGGGCTGGGTTGTCGATTGTACAACTCGTGCAAAGTTTCTTTGCGCTCACGCCGTGGCTGGGCTGGCTGGCCTTCGGTATCGCGGGTGTTGCAGCCCTGGCCGCCGTTGCCATTGTTGTGCGCGAAGTCATCGGCCTTTGGCGGTTGGAACGCATTGAGCACATCCAGGAACAGTCTGCCCGCGCAATCAACCTGGATGAGCGCAGCTCTGCGGATGCAGCTTGCAAGGACATTGCAGCGCTCTATGCGGGCCGCGCCGATGTGCAATGGGGCCTCACACAGTTTGCCAGCCATCGCGACGATATTCTCGATCCGCGTGACCGCATGAAACTTGCAGATCGCCTGCTGCTGCAACCGCTCGACGAAGCAGCCCACAAGATCATCGCCCGTCGCGCCAGGCGTGTCACACTGCTGACAACCGTCACCCCCATTGCCATGCTCGATATCCTGTTTGTCGCCGCACAGAATTTCGCCATGCTGCGCGAACTGGCAACACTCTATGGCGGCAGGCCATCCACGCTCTCAACACTGAAGCTCGCGCGCATGGTGGCCACTCATTTGGCAGTCACAGGTGGGCTGGCCTTGTCGGACAATCTCATTCAGCATTTTGTTGGCAGGGGCCTGTTGGGCAAACTCTCGTCACGCCTGGGCGAGGGTGCTGTAAACGGCATTCTCACCTCACGCATCGGCCTCGCCACAACAGCCGTCTGCCGCCCCATTCCAAAAGAGGCCGCAACCTCTGACACATTGACGAGCCTGTTGAAAGAAGTTCTGACATTTGGAGATAAGACTGTGCCGGAACAATAAACAGTCATTGCCTCTCCGTCTCGCTTGCGCGCGAGGAAATATGAACACTTTCCTCGCCCGCTTGCGGGAGAGGTGGATCGCGCGTCAGCGCGAGACGGAGAGGGGCCTTCGAAAAAATTGTTGACCCCACGCGACGGATTTTCCGCGGCTCAGCGTCTTGTCTTGAAACAGGAGGCAAAACATGTCCGTCATCCCGAAGTCAACATGGACCATCAAACGGGCCCGCGCATTGCGCAAGGCTGACAACATCGCTGAAGGAGCATTGTGGAACGTTCTGAAAGCCAGGCAGTTGGGAGGGCACAAATTTGTCAGGCAACATCCCATTGGCCCTTATTTTGCAGACTTCGCACACCGGCAAAAACGGCTTGTCATTGAGATTGACGGAAGTCAGCATGTCGGCTGCGCACACGATATGAAACGCGATTCCTTTCTTGCAACACAAGGTTATTCCGTGTTGCGTTTCTGGAGCGGTGATGTGTTGCGGCGGCGTGCAGATGTTTGCGACACGATCCTGGCAGCCCTTGAAGGTCGCGTCGAAACTGTGCGGGCCATGGACATGGTTTACATTGCGGCGTGCGGCCCCTCTCCGTCATCCGCTGCGCGGATGCCACCTCTCCCGCAAGCGGGCGAGGAAATGGATTCTTGACTCCTCTCCCACAAGCAGGAGAGGAGTCAGGTACGCTCTTCCTCTCCCACAAGCAGGAGAGGAGTCAGGTACGCTCTTCCTCGCCCGCTTGCGGGAGAGGTGGCATCCGCGCAGCGGATGACGGAGAGGGGCTGCCACTTCGCCATTAACCTTTCATTCACCACTTCAGGCCTTTCGTCTCACAATCACTACAATTTTTCGTAATCTCCCACTTCGTGACCAGCGAGGTCCTGGAGAGTGGCTCTATGTTGAAGTCCGTGTCGGCGGCGGCGGGGTTTGCAAAGGCGAAAGCTAATGTGGTAACGGGCGATCGTGCAGCTGCAACACTGAGTGTTGTCACCTCGCTCGCGGCACTGCGTGAACTTGAGGCCAAGTGGCGCGACCTTGAGCAAGACACACAACATCATACCAGCGTCTTCCAGAGTTTTGACTGGGTGATGGCCTGGTCTGAGACCTATATCGCGCACAGCAAAGCAACGTCACTTCACATTATGGCCGGTTATGAAGCGGACCAATTGGTCTTCCTGTGGCCCCTGATGCGCACCCGGCAACTGGGCTTCGATACACTGACATGGCTTACTGAACCTTTCGGCCAATATGGTGACGTGATGTGCCGGAAGGGCCAGAACTTGCGGCAGTGGCTGGAGAGCGCCATCACATTCATGCAGCGCTTGCGCGATATTGATCTCCTGCGCCTTCGGCACGTGCGCGCTGACGGACATTTGGCGCAGCACGCGCCACACCTGCTGCATGACGCGCGCGTGCCAGATGGTGCGCCATATCTCGATCTGTCACAATACGCCAACGAAGACGCCTACGATCAACGTTACACCTCCACTCAACGCAAGCGCCGCAAGAAGATTCGCAAAGCCCTGGAAGAGTTGGGGCCTGTGTCATTCGCGCAGTTGCCACCAGGTTCAACTGCTGATGTGGCCATGCGCGATGCCATCGCCGAAAAAAATATCTGGCTCGCCGAACGCGGCCGTATCAATCGCGTGCTCGGTTGTCCTGAACACCTTGCCTTCCTGAAAAACCTGTCGCGCCGCCTTGGCACGGTTGCAGTGGTGGTCAGTGAAATGAAAGCGGGTGAAAAACCCGTGTCCTGGGAAGTTGGGTTTCGGCATCGTGGCACCCACTACGGCTACATCACCTCCCACATCAACGCGCACACCGATCTCTCGCCTGGCCGCCTCCACATGGATCAGTCGCAACGGGACAGTTTGAATGCAGGCATGCGGGTATTTGATCTGATGGTACCGAATGACGCCCACAAAGAATCGTGGTCGTCCAGCGCTGTAGCAACAAATGACTACTACCTTCCGATCTCGGCAGCCGGCACATTGTTCGGACACGGTTTCATCCGCGTGGTCAGGCCGCTGCTGCGCAAGGCCTATTACAAGATGGACGCATCCCTGCTGCGCAAGCTGAACTGGAAGTCGGCCTTCAAGCCGAAGGCAAAGCCGTCAGCAGACGTTTGATTTGCTTAACGACAGTATCATGCAGTGGTTCGGTTAAGCTGCTTGGAGGGGACACAGGCTGTTGGGCAACATCAACCAGTCGGCCCGCCTCCATCAAACCCGCCATGAAACCATCTACATCCCGCGGCGGATGCAGGATGCCACGTCGCGCAAGTGCGGCCCCAAGTCCTGACCTGGCTGACCAGCGCGGTTGAAGTTTTGAGACAGGCAGCCGGTAAATTGCCGTTGGCTTTCCCGTCAGCAACATCTCGGAAACCATCGATACACTGTCGGAAGTCACAACTAGTTCATCGCACAGCTGTAAAGCTGTTTGATAGGGGTTGACACTTTGCCCCCGACGATAGAGCCATTTCGGTGCAGTGATGTGGCGCGCGGCCTGATCAAGCGCCGCTTCCGGACTGCGAGGCGAATCCAGCAGGATCACGCTTGCGTCAAACTGCGAGGCGCGCCGGTTCAAAGCCTTTCCAAATTCTGCAATGTCCCCGTCGTTCAATCGCAGCGGAAATTTCGCTCCGCCAACCACACCCAACATCCACGGCCGTGGTAACGTCGCCCACTCCGTTTTGAAAGCTTCAATATCTGCGGCTGAGACAGTTTTAGGGTGGGCAAAGGGCAATGGAATTTCAATCACATTTTGTGCCGCTGGCAAACCATACTGCGGTGTCGTGACCACAAGATCAAAATCGTTCAGTGCCATGCGCGGGCGGCCAAGCTGCACAAGTTTGGTGTGGCCAGCGGATTGTTGCTTGATCCACAGCGCCACCGGTGCCGTGCGTTTGCCCGTCGCGATCACCAGATCAGGCCATGGAGGCCCCAGCAACAAGCGTGCATCAGCTGTGAGATGCGACACCCGAACTCCCGCCAGCCAGTTGGGCACCGCATGCAGCGCGTTGAAGCGCAATTGCCTGCCCTCAACCCGTCCACCCAATTGCAAAGCCAGTTCCATCGCCTGCGCCGTGTCACCCGCACGCAGACCTTTCAACACCCAGATCAACGGGCGCGCCGTAATGTCATCAATGCGAGGCAGTGGACCGCTCCATGCAAAATCTCCTGTGCTTGCCTATGTACAGCTGGGAAGGCTTTGTCCACAATCCCGCCATGACCACGGATTCTTTTTCACACTATAAGGATGTGCTGATTGTACTGGGTGCAGCAGGCATCATCGTGCCGCTTCTGTTGCGCATTGGTGTGAGCAGCATATTGGGCTTTCTTGTCGTCGGCTTGTTGCTCGGTCCCCATGTGCTCGGTCGCATCACAGAAACACTTCCCGCCTTCGAAGCCCTCACCATCACTGACCCGGAAGGCGTTGCCGGACTTGCGGAACTGGGCGTGGTATTTCTGTTGTTTCTGATCGGGCTGGAACTCTCGTTCGAGCGTCTGAAAACCATGCGGAAGCTGGTGTTCGGCCTGGGTGGGTTGCAAGTGATTCTGTCCACCATCATGTTGGCGATCAGCGCAAACATGCTCGGCTTCGCGCCAAAGCAGTCGGTTGTCATCGGCATGGCGCTGGCCCTGTCGTCAACAGCCATCATCATTCAATTGTTCGCTGAGGAAAAACGCCTGGGATCACAGGCTGGCCGCATCAGCTTTGCCGTGTTGCTGATGCAGGACGTGGCTGTCATTCCCATGCTGCTGATTGTAACGGCACTCGCAGCACCAGCGGGTTCCAACCTCGGTCTGGCTTTGTTGTGGGCCATAGGCCAGGCGATTCTGGCAGCTGTTCTGATTGTGCTGGTCGGCCGTTACGTGTTGACGCCACTGTTGCGCATTGTGGCATTAGCGAAAAGCCCGGACCTGTTTCTGGCCGTGGTCCTGTTTATTGCCGTGGGAACAGGAGCAGCGGCAACACTGGCTGGCCTGTCCATGGCCATAGGCGCATTCATTGCCGGTCTGGTCTTGGCTGAAACTGAATACCGCCGCGCCATTGAAACCATCATTGAGCCGTTCAAGGGCCTGCTGCTTGGGTTCTTCTTTTTGATGGTAGGCCTCAATCTCGATCTCGGCCTGCTGCTGCAATCACCCGTCAAGATTGCCCTGACGGCCATCGCGTTGATTGTCATCAAATTCGCCGTACTGACCTTGTGCGGCAAGCTGTTCAGATTGCCCAACCGCCCCATGCTGGAGGCAGCCATGCTGCTTGGCCCCGGCGGCGAGTTTGCCTTCGTCCTGCTGGCATCGGCGACATCACTTGGATTGTTCAAGAGCGACGAAACCGCCGCCACGCTGTTACTGGTGACACTGACCATGATGCTGATACCGCTCCTGTCACGCCTGGCGAAATCCCTGCGCCAGGCGCTCGACAAAAACCGTCCGGGTCACGGCTACCAGATGGAACCACCTCCGGAAGCGCAGGCCGCCCACGTCATCATCGCAGGCTTTGGCCGCGTCGGCACCCTGGTGGCGGACATGTTGACAGAACAGACCATCCCCTATGTCGCAATCGATTTCGATGTGGCCAATGTCACACGCGGCCGGAACGCAGGATACAAGGTCTATTTCGGCGATGCCACCCATCTGGCCTTTCTCGAAACCTGCGGCCTGAAACACGCCAAAGCCCTTGCCATCACCATGGACGTGCCATCTCGCGTGGAACAGATTTTGCGGCTGGTGCGTGCGGACGATCAGGACCTCAAGATCATTGCCCGCGCCCGCGACGAGCGCCACGCCCAGAAACTCTACGAAGCAGGCGTCACCGAAGCCGTACCGGAAACCATCGAGGCAAGTTTGCAATTGGCAGAAGCCCTGCTGGTGGAGACGGGCGTTCCCATGGGCCTCGCCATTGCTGCAATCCACGAACGGCGCGACGTGTCACGAAAACTGCTGGGCAGACCAGACCGCAGGGCTGAGGTGGCAAAGGCGAGCGACAGGTTGCGCGACAAACCCTAAAACTGCTTCTCAGGCACTTTCACGCGCAACCCATCCAAGGCATCGCTGACCTTGATCTGGCAGGACAGGCGGCTGTTGTCGCGTACGTCGAAGGCAAAATCCAGCATGTCGGCCTCCATCGGGTTTTTGCTGCCGAGCTTGTCCATCCATTCAGGTTCAACATAGACATGACAGGTGGCGCAGGCACAGGCACCGCCACAATCGGCGTCGATACCAGACACGTTATTCTTCACCGCAGTTTCCATCACGGTCATGCCGGTGATGCCCTTGGTCTCGATTTCTGTGCCGTTATGTTGGATGAATGTGATCTTGGCCATGCCTGATATATCCGATTGCAAGTGTCGGGCATCCTCTTAGGAGAAGCATCCGGCCAAGGCAACCCGGCGCGGCAATCAGACGTTCAGTGTCTCGGCCATACGGTTGAAGTGGAACAAAGCCTGTTTCAAGTCTTCACCCAGGGCTTTGCGTCCGTCAATTGAAATCGGATGCGGGCCGCAGCCCCAGCGGTCTGCGAGGGCTGCAAGTTGCCGGGCCCCCACTGCCGCCGCTGCGCCTTTCAGCGTATGGGTCAGGTAGGTCCAGCTCTTCTCATCCATGGGCAATTGCAGCCGCTTTTGCACAGCATCCAATTGGGCACGGAACAACCCGATGATTTCGCGGCGCAAGGCGGAATCACCAAAGGTATTCAGATCAAGATATGCGACATCCAGCGCCACACAATCCTGAGGCGAAAACTGAAGCTCGGATTGCAACTTATGAGATTTTACCACGTTCATTCCCTCAAGGTCCCGACTGGCAATTTGCCAGATAAACCCTGAAACCGGGTCAAAAAACATGGCAAAATTGGAATTTCGTGAGTCTAATCAATTCGATCCATAATTTTAACCAAACTTTCATTTACCCACAGCTTGCAGGCCATTGACGGTTCAAGTCAGGTCACCATTGGTTTACTATGATAAAGAGAGGCTTAACGACTGTGGTGGCCCCCATGCCGGATAAAACCGGATTGGGCACGGTCGGGAGGCGAGGTTGGGCAGGCGGGATACCGCCATGTGAGAAGTGCGAAACAAAAGTATGGCAACTCGAAATACAGATCGGAACCGCCAGGACAGATCACCTGCATTGCAAGTGACCACTGACAGCGGGCCGTCACCCTTCCGCAACCGCCCTGCCAATGAAAACGATCCTGGCACCGCCGCCATGTTGGCGCGGCTGCGCCGCCCACCGTCCTACACAGTTTACTACGGCGCATTCGCGTTGTCGCTGCTGTGGGTTGGCGGCTGGTTCTTCGTCAACTCTTCTGCGGTGTTCACACCCGTCGGCAACCAGACTCCATCGTCAGCCGATGTGATGCGCTCGCTTGCCCTGTTGATCGTGCCTGTTGGCATCATTTGGATCATGGCCTATTTCCTCTGGCGCGCCCAACAAATGAAGCAGGTGTCTGAAGTTTTGATGCATTCGGCCCTGCGCCTTGTCCGTCCAACCGATATCGCGTCTGAAAATCTGACCTCCATTGCCCAGGCCGTGCGCAATGAGGTGGACCTGTTGGTGGGCGGTGTGGAACATGCTTACCAGCGTGCCTCCGCCCTTGAAGAAATTGTGCACAAGGAAATGTCGGCTGTGGAGCGGGCTTTTGGTGCCAATGAAGACCGCATCCGCGGACTGGTCTCAGGCCTGGAAAGCCAGCGCGTAGCCTTGCAACAGACCAGCCAGGTGGTGGGTGGCGAAGCAGCCCCCCTGTTGACGCGGCTTGAAAGCAATACCAACAATCTCAATCAGGTCATCAGCATGGCGCTGACGACGTTTGACCGCCTGGAAACCGGCCTCAAGCAATCCTCTGATGAACTTGCCCGCACCATTGACGATGTGTCGACCCGCGCCGCCATTGCCGGTAGCGAAATCGGTGGCCACAGCCAGCAGTTTGAACGCATTTCATCTTCTCTCATGGGCGACTTCCATGGCTTTTCCAGCCAGTTGCAGGACTATGTGCAGACCCTGAATGGCGCTGCAGCGTCCCTTTCCATTGAGCAGTCCAAGTTCGGCGGCGAAGTCAAGGGCATGGAATCAAACCTGATGGCCCTGCTGCGGCAAAGCACCGAGCAACTGACCCAGGCCAACCACGAAGTGGGCACTACCATTTCACGTCTCAGCACCACATCCGCCGCTGACATTCGCAATGCGGCAGGTGAACTGTCCCATACTGTCACCACAGTGGGCGACAACATCACCTATCACCTGAAGGCAACCACAAATGAAATTGCCGGCTTGATTGAAAAATCGGGCGTCGAAACCGCCCAGCGCATTGAAGACAGCCGTGGCATCGTCACGCAGGGCCTCGAAGGCATCGTGGGAGATTTTGTCGGCAAGGTCGGCCAGGCCCGCACCGACCTGTCGCAATATGTTGACGTGGCAGCAAGCCAGCTCAACAGCAACTTCAACGCAGCCACTGCCAACTTGTCCCAACGCATTGAAACCGCAGGATCCCAAATGTTGGCTGGCCTTGACCAGACGGGCAATCAATTCTTCACCCAGTTGAATTCATCTGGAGCCGATTTTGCAGGCCGCATTGAACAGGCCTCGGGTGCCCTCGTCGATCATCTCAATCAACAGGTATCCACCGTCACCAACGCGATGGTGGTGAACACGGAAGCCTATACCCAGCGCATTGACCAGTCCGGCAACCAGATTCTGTCGGGCATCGAAAGATCGTCTCTCAACCTGCTCAATGGTCTCAACACCACCGGCACGGAATTGACAGGCCGCTTCGAAAATGCCGCCAGCACCCTGCTGGGCGGCCTCAATGCGACGGGCAGCGACCTGACAGATCGCTTCGAAGGTGCAGCAGGCGGCCTGATGAATGGGCTGAATTCCACGAGCCGCGAATTGACGGATCGCCTGGACACGGTTTCAGGCAATTTGCTGGGCGGCCTCAACACCACCGGAAGCACCATTCTGAACCGCATCGAAGAAAGCAGCAAGAACCTGCTCGGCGGCCTGAACGCTTCCGGCTCTGACGTCACGAGCCGCATCAACCAGTCGGCTTCGAACCTGTTGACCGGCCTCAGCACACAGGGTGCCGAAGTTGTAGGGCGGATTGATCAGGCTGCGGGTTCGCTGCTTGGCAATCTTGATGCCTCAAGCGCAGGTGCGGTGGGCCGCATTGAACAGGCCACCAACACCATGACCAGCCAGCTCAGCAAACACGCCGATCTGGTGGCCAGCACCGTCAACGCCACAACCGCACAATATACCAACTCCATCGAGGAATCCGCCTCACAGATCATGGCGAATTTCGACATCACGTCGAAGAACATGCTGCTCAACCTACAGACCGGTGGCACGGAATATACCGACCGTATTGCCCAGGCCGCCAACGCCCTGTCGTCTGATCTTGGTCAGTATTCGTCAGCGGTGTCAAACACCATTCGCAATACCTCTGACGCAATCACCGCAACCTATGACACGGCCTACAACCGCGCCACGGAAAAACTCCATATGGCGGCCACCACACTGGAAAACGCTGCGGAATCCGTGGGGCAACGCGTCGCTGACAGTGCCAGCCTCGTGGTCAACCAGTTGCAATCCTCAGGCTCCACTGTAAACGATCTGTTGGTCTCCACAAGCGGCACCATTGCCGCTCATGTCAAGGAAACCTCGGAGATCGTCACCCGCCAGATGCAGGATGCGGGCCTTGCCGTATCCCAGAACATCGAGACATCAACCGGTGCTGTCACTGATCGCCTGATTTCCATCTCGGGGGATTTTGTCGACAAGCTGGATGCCACACGCGATGATCTGGTGCAGATGCTGCAAGGCACCGCAGGCACTGTGACAGCGAACATGCAGGGCACATCCACCCAGTTGTACACACGCCTCGAACAAGCCTCATCCCACATCGCCGACCAGTTGGAATCAATTGCGCTGCGCGTGAATGAAAATATTGATATGACTGCGGGCTCCGTGACCAGCCGTGTGGCTGATGTCACCGAAAAGCTGACGCGCCAGCTTGACGTGTCGTCAACCACACTTGGCAATCTGCTCGACCAGACGGAAAACCGCATTGGCGCGCAATTGGACCAGGCCACCACGGAACTCACGGGCCTGTTCAGCAGCAACACCGATCGCATGACCGAACACCTGAGCGGCACAGCCCGCGATTTGGGTGAGCGCCTTGATATTGCCACCACTCACCTTGAGCAGGTGACTGCCGATGTGTCGGGCCGCCTCAGCAGCACCAGCAACACTTTCGTCACCGCCCTGGATGCCGCATCGTCTGAAATCCAGACCCGCCTTGGCCGTGCCCAGTCCACCTTCGAGTCCGGCATTGACCGGGTGCAGGACGCTTTCTCCGAAGGTCTGGGCCAGACCACCATGCAGATCACTGGTCGCTTCGAACAGGAAACCGGATTGCTGGTGGACCGCATCGACAAGGCAACGGAAGAATTCTCTGATGCGTCAGCCGTGTCGAACCGCAATCTCGGCGAAGCACAGCGCATGTTCTCAAACACCATTGAGGGAGCCAACAGCTTCTTTGCCGATCAGTTGGTCAATGCAACCGCAGCGTCTTCCAAAATTGTCGGTGACCTGCAGACCCGTTTTGCCGGCAGTCTGGAAGAAGCTCAGACCAAGTTCACGGGTGGCATTGAATCATCCCACAGCCGCTTCATCACTTCGCTCGGAACGGTGCAGAACCGCATCACTGGCAATCTCGATGGTTTGCACGACCGTCTCGGCGAAGTTATCGGCGACGCCCAGGAACGCTTTGCCACCACACTCGAATCCAGCAGCTTGGCCTTCGGCAACCAGGTGGAAACTGCCACTGCGTCTTCCACCCGCACGCTGGATGATGTGACGAAGAAATTTGCTGGTCACATCCAGACCGCCAACACCTATTTCGCCGATCAGGTTGCAACTGCTGCAACCGAAATGGACGAGAAGCTGGACAGCATTTCGATGAAGCTGACAGGCAAGCTGGAAGTAACGGGCACACGCGTCTCGGAACGCCTGGAAGATGTGACGGCGCTGGTTGATCGCTCGGTTGAGAAATTCAATGACGAGATGGAGCGCATGCTGGACAGCCGCAGGGATGCGCTGGATACGCTGGTCAGCGATGCCCAACGCCGCGCCCAGGAAGTTGATGCGGTGATGACCAGCTACATGAACCTTATCGAAGAGTCGCTGAACGGCGCCGAAACCCGCGCCAAGGACATCAGCCGCATTGTGGCGGATCAGACCAACCAGTCGCTGCTGCGCCTCGATGACGAGTTGAAGAAACTCGAAGGCAATTCTGCAGGCCAGGTCAACCAGGCCGCCCGCGTCTTGCGTGAGCAGCATGAACGCGCACTCGCCAGCATGAACGAAATGCTGTCATCCACCGCCAGCGACTTCCAGCAAACCGCCCAGGACATGCGCATCACTGCCCAGCAGGTGGTGAAGGATATTGATACAGCCCGCGGCGAGTTGAAACGTGCTGTCATTGATCTGCCGGAGGAAACCCGCAACAACGCCGACGCCATGCGCAAGGTGGTGGCGGACCAGATTTCGGCCCTGAACGCATTGTCGGAAGTGGTGCGTCGCCAGTCCGGCAGCTTGGATTTCTCCGGGCCGGGATACATTGCACCCAGACCCGCAACGCCGGGAAAATCTGAGGGCGCCTCGTTCTCCGCTCCCGTCGGAACGACCAGCGCCCCGAAAGCAACAACAGAGCGGACCAACGGTGTTGAAGGCACCATGGCCCAGATTGCCGCCAGTGTGAAAGCCTTGTCCGGCAGTGCAGCCGCAAAACCAAGTCCCCGTCGTCGCGAAGAACCTTCGGACAGCATGCCCGCCAATGTTGCCAAGGAAATCGCCGCCTACACGGTGAAACTCCATGCCGCCTCGCGCGAAGTGGTGGAAGCATTGGACGACGGTCTGCCCCGTGACCTGGAAAAGCGCTATGTCGGCGGTGACAAGGGGGTCTACACCCAGCGCCTCAGCGACTCCCGCGGCAAGCGCACCCTGGCCAATATCACCACACGTTACCGCGAAGAGCGCTTGCTGAAATCGCGTGTCACAGCCTACATCCGCACATTCGAAAAATTGCTCGATACGCTAACTGAAGTACCCGGTGGTGCCAACACCGTGGACGCGGTTCTGGCCTCACAATCGGGCCAGGTCTACATGATGCTCGGCGAAGCTTCGGGGCGCCTGGCTGAGAGTTGAAGACGTAGAACAGCGGCGAGTTCATCACGTGAAGGACTTTAACGGCAATCAGTGTGGAGGCGATGGGAGCGTTTGGAAACCAAACGCGATGGCCATGCCAACAAACGGACATGCTTCAGCATGGGCGTGATGCAGTTTTCATGTAGCCATGAAAGCTGGCCCGTCGCGGGCACCTTCACCATTGCGCGCGGGAGCAAAAGCGCTGCCGACGTCGTGGTGGTGAAACTGGCCCGTAACGGCCATGTGGGGCAAGGCGAATGTGTGCCCTATGCCAGATACAATGAAACGGTAACGCAGGTTCTCGACGCCTTGCACAACGCTGCAACAGCCATTGAAGCGCCCGATTCGGCAGAACAGATCGCTGCCCTCGCCCTGCCCCATGCAGCGCGCAATGCGCTGGATTGTGCCATGTGGGACTTGCTGTGCAAAGTATCGGGCAGACCTGCCTGGGAACAGACAGGTTTGAATGAACCCCACGCCCTCACCACCGCTTTCACCATCAGTCTTGATACTGCTGAAGCCATGGCAGCAGCTGCCAGGGCAGCGACGGGCCGACGATTGCTCAAGCTTAAACTCGGTCGCCCTGGTGATGAGAACCGCCTGGCCGCTGTCCGCGCTGCCGTGCCAAACGCCCGCCTGATCGTTGATGCCAACGAGGGCTGGCTACCCGACGTCTTGCCCACCATGTTGGCCGCTTGCGAAAAACATCGCGTTGAACTGGTGGAGCAACCCCTGCCTGCCGATGATGACGAAGCCTTGCGCGGCATGCCCCGCAAGACCATCATCTGTGCCGATGAGTCGGCCCATGGTGTGGACAGTTTGCGCAACCTCAAGGGCAAATATGACGCCGTGAACATCAAGCTCGACAAGACGGGCGGCCTCACGCAGGCCCTTGAAATGGCAAAATTCGCCAAGGCTGATGGCTTCAAGATCATGGTGGGCTGCATGCTCGCCACATCCTTGGCCATGGCGCCCGCCTTCCTGGTGGCGCAGCTTGCGGATTATGTTGACCTTGATGGCCCCTTGCTGCTGGCCAAAGACCGCGACCATGGCATCACCTATGTCGGCAGTTCTATGCAGCCCCCGCCATCCGCACTCTGGGGTTAAGGCGCATCAGCGCAAGCGCCAACACCAGGGCCGTCAAGGACACCAGCGCCATGCCATAATAGGCCTGCCCGCCCCACGATCCATAGAGCCTGCCAGACATCCAGGCCATCGAAGACATCAACACACCACCCGACAGGGCCGAATAAAGGCCTTGCGCCCGGTTGCGAAAATCCGGTGGCACCATCAGCCTTATGAAATGCATGGCACCCAGATGGGCCGAGGCAAAGGTTAATCCGTGCAATGCCTGCGCCAAGAACAACACGCCGTAGCTTGAGAATGTCGCCATCATGGTCCAGCGCAACACGCCGCCTGACAAACCCAGCAGCAGCAGGCGTGAAGGCCCCAGGGCCTCCAGCAACCGGTTGGAAAATCCAAGCAGCAACACTTCTGCCGTAACAGCCGCAACCCACAACAGGCTGATGTCGAACGAATTAAAGCCTAGCGACGTCCAGTGCAAGGAGCTTGAGGTGTACAGCATGGCGTGGCTGGCCTGACCCAATCCGGCCACCAGCATCAATAGCGGAAAACTGGAACCAAAAAACAAATCCCGCGCCCGGCCCAGCATGTCGTCCTGTGGTTCCACATGTTTGGGGCGCTCCGGCTCATCCGGCAAGAGCAGCGTCGACAAAAATGACAGGCCCTGTGCCATCGCAATCAGCCAGGCAGTAGAAAGCGGATCAAGTTTGGTCAGCAATGCCCCCGAAAGCAGGCTGCCCGTGAGAAAGCTCAGCGAAGCCCACAAGCGCAGCCGACCGTAGTCCAGCCCATGGGCCGTGGCACCATCTACACTGAACCCTTCCGTCAAGGCGAACACCGGGGCAAACATGAAACCCGCAATCAGCGCCATGGTGGTGATGGCCCCAAAGCCGTTGCTGATGGCGAGCAGCAGATAGGCCGCAAAGGCGAGGCCGGCGCAGAGCTGGATCACCAGTTTGCGGTTGCCAAAATGATCAGCAATCCAGGCAAACAATGGCGCTCCCAGCACCCGCACCGCCATCATGCCTGCCACAACCATGGCAATGCTGGCCGTGTCCAGGCCCTTGGCCTTCAGCCACAGGGGCAAAAAAGGCAATTGCACGCCCGAGCCCATCATCATCAGGGCATAGGCCATGGAAATGCGAAGTCCGAATACGCGCGCCGTCATAAAGTGCGGTCTAAACCAAAGATTCACCAGTTTGTATGAATATGCATGCAGGCGAGCCATGCGTGTTTTGGCAGAACCAGTTTGTGTGTGTGGGAGTTTGTGTTGATGACTGACCTTGAGGCCGCTGATACCCGGCTGTGCTTTGATGATATTCTCGAGGCAGTGCAGGAATCCAAGCGGGGCCGTTGGTTTCTGCAGGAGTTCGAATCCCGTCTGCAAAAACGCGACACCCAATCCGTGCTGACAGCCATTTCCAGGCTGGAGAACCGCATGGAAACTCTGGGGCCTCAGGCCTCCCACCCGGATGATCTGGGCAAGGTCCGCTCCGCCATCGCCAATGCCCGCAATGATCTGCTGAAACTCGGCCTCGGCAAGGATGCCTTGTCTAAAGAGGGCCGCCTGTTTGCCGAAATGGCCGAAATGGCCCGCAAGGTCATGCCGATCGCCGTTGATTCAAACGCAGGCATCGTCAGAACCTTGCAATTGGTGGACGAGATCGACACCGTGATCGCACCGTCAGACCGTGGCGCAAAATACTTCAACGCCGACGCCAATCTGTTTGAACGCCCTGCGACACCATCCAAACCCGTGCTGGTTCAAACACCAGAACCCGCCGCACAACAAATTGCTGTGAAAAAAGAAGAGCCTCCAGCCACTGGCGCAAAGCTGGTGATCCGCAGGTCTCATCAAGCGGCAGAACATCCCGTAGAAGCGACGCCCGCCGCAAATGAAGTGGTTTTGGCCCCGGACATGCCAGCCATCGACAACCCCCGCATCGTCATCATCCGCCGCAAGGCCGAAGACATGCCGGATGTTGAAATGAGTGAAGCAGAAGACTCCGTCTCCGCCGCGTAACCCCTACCAGTCGTGCGTAAAGCCAAGTGACACGATATCAAGATGTTGTTTGAACGAGGTCTTGAGCGGAGTGGGTGGAGGAATGTTGATATCGCCGTCCTTGATGAAAACGTGGCTATAGGCGAAGTTGGCCGTATAGCTGTCGTTGATCTTGTAACTGGCCCCCAGCGATAGCCAATACCGGTCATTGTCGGGAATGCGCGGCGTGCGCGTTGCGTCTGGCACAGGCGATTTTTCATAGGCCGCACCGGCCCGCAACATCAGCGCATCATTATAGGCATATTCAGCTCCGGCCGAGAAAAACCAGCTGTCCTTCCATTTTTCCGGCGTCAACCCCACGGTGCCGCCAGCGGGGTTGGTAATGCGCAACTCCTTGAAACGGCTCCAGTTTGCCCATTCCACACCGCCGAGCAATGTCAGTTGATCTGACAACTGCTGGCGAATGCCCAGGGTTACGAGTTCGGGGCTTTTAAATTTCGCCTGAATGTCACCGGAATAGGCACCACCAATCAAGGCGGACCGGAAGCCGTCACCCTTCAATTTATGCGCCACAGACGAACGGAACCCAATGCCGATATCCGTGCTGTCTGTGGGTTGCAGCAAGATACCCGCCGTGAAGCCAAAGCCAATGTCATGGCCATTCACGTCAAACACATTGGTACCGGCAACAGGCAGGCGGGATGTCAAATCAACATTCATGTATTCGATCTGTGCGCCAAGGCCCACGCTGATCATGTGGTTCAGCTTGTACGACACGCTCGGTCCAAAATTGTAAGTGGTCACTTCCGACCTGTCACCATTGAGTGAACCTGCCCAGCCGTCCCTGGCATCGGTGGTCAGGCCCAACGGCGCGTTCAGGGCGGCGGCAATAGTGATCTCATCCGTCAAGCCATAGGACGCATAGGATGATGGCACAAACGCACGTTTTCCGATGTTGCCACTGCCAAGATCAGACTTCGAGTATGGTGCCACCAGCGCATAGTTGCTGTCAGAGATAAAACCATATTGGTTGTACTCTGACGATACAGCCGGGTTCCAGAACAGCGAAGACAACCCGCCGCTTCCCGCCGCTACGCCTGCAAAAGACGCGCCCTGCCCCTTGGCCGATTGTTCACGAATGGCAAAACCACCCGCCATCGCCACACTGCTTGTTGCCAAAAGCACTGCAATAGCAACGCCAAATCCTGTTTTGCCCATCATTAGCCCCCTTGCGCCTGTGTCGGCACTTGCCCTGCTGCCCACGGTTTTGCCTCAATTTTGGGGCACTTGGCAACGCAAATTGTGGTGGACTTTAAGCCGGCGTTTACCGCGACAGGTCAGTCTGCACGATAACAACCGTCTGAGTGACCCCGTGAACCCATACCTGTCCCGCCGCACTGTTCTGCTTTCCTGCTTTGGTCTGATGGCAGGGCTGTCAACACGTGCCGTTGCCCAGCAAACAGACTCCGTAGCAGCATTGGCGCCCCGGGTGAATCTGTCCGGCAAACTTGCGACCCGCACAGGTGTGATTGTCGATCAGCACGAAGCCGCCATGGTCACGGCAGGCTCGGCTGAAGCGATGCAGGAAGCCATTGCTCTTTATGAAGAAATAGTCGCAGGTGGTGGCTGGAGCAAACTGCCCAAAGGTAAACTCGAAAAGGCTGCCAGCGGCCCGGCCGTACAAGCATTGCGTGAGCGTCTGGTACGGGAAGGCTATCTTGACATTGACTCGCTCTCCGTTGATGCGCCTGACGTTTATGACGGCCAGATCATTGGTGCTGTCCGCTCCTTCCAGATCAATCACGGCATTGCACCCACAGGCAAAGTAGACAATCGCACCCGCACGGAATTGGATGTGGCCGCAGGTCAACGTCTGTTCCAATTGCAACAGAATGTGACTCGCGTGTCCACCTATGCCGAAGGCCTGGGCGAGCGCAATATTCTCGTTAACATTCCCTCCACACAACTTGAAACCGTTGAAAACGGTATTGTCTATGCCCGTCACAACGTGGTCGTCGGCAAGGTCTCCCGCCCCACACCCTGTCTGGCCAGCAAGGTCACCGATGTCACGTTCAATCCGTTTTGGAATGCCCCGGCCTCCATTGTAGCCAAGGACATCATCCCCAAATATCTCAAGGACCCAACCTATCTCGAACAAATGCACATTCGCATCTTTGATGGTGCCGATGGTCCGGAGATTGATCCAACTTCGGTGGATTGGGAAAATACCGCCGCCGACCGTTTCCAGTTTCGCCAGGATCCCGGTGCACATAATTCTTTGGCCACTGTAAAGGTGAATTTCGCCAACAAGTTCATGGTCTATATGCACGACACGCCGCACCGCGAGTTGTTCCTGCAAAATGCCAGGTTCGAGAGCTCAGGCTGTGTGCGTGTCGACAATGTACGTATGTTCATCGACTGGATTCTGGCAGGCCAGGATGGTTTTGACGAAGCCCAGTTTGAGATGATCACGGCATCGGAAGAAACCTATGTCATGCCTGTGAATCGCGCAGCGGATGTGCGCTTCATGTATCTGACAGCCTGGGCCACCGAAGACGGCCGCGTCAATTTCCGCCCGGACATTTATAATCTCGACGGCACCGGCTTTGTTCTGGGCCAGCCGGAAGGTGTTGAAGAAATCTGACGTCGCGCCTATATTATCGGTAACTTAAAAAATTACGGATAAATCATGCAGCTCAAGGGTTTCCATCATCTCACTGCCGTCACCGCAGACGCGCCGAAAAACCACCGCTTTTACACGCAAGTGCTCGGCCTGCGCATGGTCAAAAAAACCGTGAATCAGGATGACACCAGCGCCTATCACCTGTTCTACGCCGATGGCAAAGGCAACCCCGGCACCGACATCACATTCTTCGATTGGCCCACGGGCCCGGAAAAGCGCGGTTCAAATTCTGTAGTACGCACGGGATTTCGCATCAAGGGCGAGAATGCTTTTGCCTGGTGGGCTGATCATTTCAAGAAAAATGATGTCATGTTCAAGGAACCCATTCAACGCCAGGGCCGGCTGACACTCGACTTTGAAGACTTTGAAGGCCAGCGTTTGGCGCTGGTAAACGATGAAAGTGAAACGCTCTTCGCTGTCTGGGAAAAATCGTCGGTTCCACCCGAACATCAAATCCAGGGGCTTGGCCCCATCACGCTCAGCGTGCCTGACATCGCCGCTACCGACGCCGTGTTGACCCGCGTCATGGGCATGACACTGCTCAAGAGCGATGACGGGCTACATGCCTATAGGATGAACGGCGAAGGTCCAGTCGCGGAACTGCATGTCCGCGTTGAACCGCTGCTTCCGCCCGCCCTGCAAGGTGCGGGCAGCGTACACCACGTGGCTTTTAATATTCCGTATGCGGATTATTCCGCCTGGGCAGAACACCTGAAGCAGGCGCGCGTGCCCAACTCAGGTCCGGTAGACCGTTTCTGGTTCAAAAGCCTCTACTTCCGCGAACCCAACGGTATCCTGTTCGAAATCGCCACCGATGCACCGGGCTTTGGTGCAGATGAGCCGATGGAGACGCTGGGAGAAACATTGTCGCTGCCACCGTTTTTGGAGGCGAGACGTGCGCAGATTGAGGCGGGCCTGAAGAAGTTGTGAGGACGTCCATAGTGCTCGGTTGCTAGGTAAATCGCTCCAGATCTTCAAGCGACGCTGCAATAGGTTCGGCCCAACCTTTTTTTCCTTTTGCTTTCGCACTATCAATGGCTTCCTCCAACGCAGAAGCATCTGTCTCACGCAATGCCCCTATCAGACTCGCCGCCTGCATCAGATCTTTCTGGCGCTTGATCCGGTCATGTGTCCTTTTGTGCGCAACAATCAATTTGTGAACAGCATATCGGGCCGGTTGTGGCACATGAATTTTCCAACCCGCTTTCCGCAGCACAAGCGCCTCAACAGGATCGGCAATCAGCCAGTCCAAATGTTGCAATGGAGCAGCTCCTGCTGTCAGGCTTTTCAATTGCATGGGATTGCGATCTGTGCGGCGGCGTTGGGGAGTTACGATATCGACCCCATAACTTGTCTTCGTCCGGAACTGTGACGGCCACGCCCCGTGAACAAGTTGTGGCACACCTCGAAAACTCGGATCAGCCTTCTGCAATATCGACAACAATGTCTTTTCTCCGGTCGCAGATTTCAAGGTAAGAGTTGCAACTGCGATATCCGTATCCTGAGTTGTCAACGCTGCATGAGGCAGAAACGATCCTACAAGTGCAGAATAACTAACATAGGCCATGGTGCCGATGATAACGACATGATCAAGCAATCCCGCATTTTCAAATGCCGCGATGACCTGCGCATGAATATTGGGCGGCTGCGGAAGTCCTGCCTTCACCAATAAAGAAACAAGCTCACGCCGCTGATCATAAGACGAATTTGCAACTTCTATGGCCGTGCGCTTTTCAAGCGTGGTCTCATCGTTTTCACGTCCCAGAAACACATCGAGTCTGCCGTCATGTCCGCTCGATTTCAAATAGAGATAACGCTGGTTCCCAACCTTGCGCGAATAAAAACTGCCACGCAGTCCCGAGGGACCAACAAGACTCAGAAGTTGCGCGTAAAGCGTCTGAACCGGCAGCGACACGGGGTGCATGGACCGATGTTACACCTTACAGACAAAAAATCAAATTTTGTCTGTAGTCAAAACCGGTTCACTACGGCAAATTGTCCCGCATGAAAATATCAATCCTGATGCGTTCCTGCGCCTCGACCAGCGGTGAATGATCCGCCTTTGCGATCAGCACACGCACGGCAGATCGTACTTCATGCCCCGCATCCTGGTTGATGATTGCGTCGATCGATCCCCGGATAAGGGCACGCCGCGAACCCTCGGTAATTTCATGTGCGATGAACACAATGTCCTTCGCGCGGCCTGAAGAATCCAGGCCCGCCACAATACCCTTGGTGCCGCCACCAACGTTGTAGATGCCGATCAGGTCTGTATGCTCCTTCAAAATTTGTGCTGTCAGCGACTCAGTCTTCTCCACATCATCACGTGACTCGCGGACAGGCAAGATGTCGAACTGCGGGAATTCATGGGCCATCACCTGTTCAAACCCGAACTGCCGCTCAATATGGTCGCGCAAGCTGAGAGACCCCGCAAACAACCCCACCTTGCCCCTCTGCCCGTTGAGAAACCGCCCCATCAAACCCGCAGCTGTGCGGCCGGCAGATGAATTGTCGATTCCGGCAAAATGTGTTCGTTTCGAACCCGGCACATCCGACACCAGCGTCACAACGGTAATGCCGCGTGCCACCAGCGCGTTGATCGATTCACGAACTGCCGGGTGATCCAGTGCCACCACGGCCACGCCGTCCACATCTTCTCCTAAAGCATCCAGTGTATGCGCCAGCAATTCGCCGTCAAACACATCAACGCGCTTGATCATAATGGCGACACGTTCCGCACTCATGCGATGGGCTGAATCTTCAACCTCCTGCACAATGGCATGCATGAATTCCCCAGCCGTCGTTGGCAGAATGAACCAGAAGCGATATTCCCGCCCGCGTGCCAAGCGTGCAGCAATCCGGTCCGGCTGGTAGTTCAATTCCCGTATAGCGCTTTCAACCTTTTCCACGGTCTGCGCGCGAACACCCGGACGGCGGTTCAGCACCCGGTCAATGGTGGCCACACTCACACCCGCCCGCTGGGCCACATCCTGAATGGTTATCTTTGTCATTGTGGCATGGTTGAAGCGCAGCGCTGGCCACTTGTCAAACGCCCAGCGTCCGGGCATGTGCAGAACATGGCACTCCCGTTCAAGCTCGCAGCCGACATTGGTGGCACATTCACTGATCTGGTTCTGGAACAAGGCGCAAAACGCTGGAGTGGAAAATTGCTGACCACCACCCATGCGCCAGAACTGGCCGTGCTGGAAGGCGCATCACGCCTGATCGCTGAAGCAGGTATCAAAGCGGAAGATGTGAGCGTGTTCATTCACGGCACCACCCTGGCCACCAACGCACTGATCGAACGGAAGGGCGCGGTCACCGCTTTCATCACCACGGAAGGTTTCCGCGATGTGATCGAACAGGGCTACGAGAAGCGCTTCGACCACTACGACCTCAACATCAACCGCGCCACGCCACTGGTGCCCCGGCATTTGCGGCTGACAGTCAAGGAACGTCTGGCCGTCAATGGTGACGTGCTTGTTCCGCTGGATGAACATGTCATTCCAACACTTGCCGAAACAATCATTGCCGAAGGTGCAACCGCTGTCGCCATCGGTTTTCTGCATGCCTATGCTCACAACGCCCATGAACAGCGTGTGCGTGAGCTGCTGCAAAAAATTCTGCCAGCATACATCACAATTTGCATCTCCAGCGACGTGGCGCCCGAAATCCGCGAATATGAACGCTTCTCGACAACCGTCGCCAATGCCTATGTTAGACCGTTGATGGCCGGCTATTTGCAGCGCCTGCAAAACGGCCTTACGGACATGCGGCTGAATGCACCGCTCTACTTGATGATGTCGGGTGGTGGTTTGACAACACTCGATACAGCCTGCCGCTTCCCGATCCGCCTCGTTGAATCCGGCCCCGCTGGCGGCGCAATCCTGGCGTCGCGCATGGCGCAACAGTTGAAACTGAAAGACGTGCTGTCCTTCGACATGGGGGGCACCACGGCGAAAATCTGCCTGCTCAAAAACTATGAACCCGAACGCGCCCATCGATTTGAAATCGCCCGCGCTTACAAGGACATGAAAGGCTCGGGCATTCCTGTGCGCATTCCCGTCATTGAAATGGTGGAGATTGGCGCAGGCGGCGGTTCCATTGCCCGCGTCGACAAATTACAACGCATCACTGTCGGGCCAGACAGCGCAGGCTCATCACCCGGCCCTGTGAGCTATGGTCGCGGTGGTACTGAACCTGCTGTAACCGACGCCAATGTTGTTCTCGGAAAAATCGATCCCGCGTTTTTCGCAGGTGGTAAAATTACCTTGGATGTCAACGCCGCACAGACTGCCTTGCAAAAACAAATTGGCGACAGGCTGGGCCTCAGAGATTTCTGGTCCGCCGCTGGTGTTGCCGAAATCGTCGATGAAAACATGGCAAACGCAGCCCGGGTGCACGCAATTGAACTGGGCCGCGACATTGCGGGCTGCACCATGATTGCGTTTGGTGGTGGCGCACCTTTGCATGCCACACGCCTGGCTGAGAAAACCGGAATCCGGCGTATCGTGGTGCCCGTGGGTGCTGGCGTGGGCTCCGCCATCGGCTTTCTGCAAGCACCTATCTCGTTCGGAATCACGAGGAGCAGCATTGAGGTGCTGGACCAGTTTGACGCCGCCGCCGCCAATGCACTGCTGTCACACATGATCAAGACTGCCAAAGCGGAAGTCAGCCTGGCAATTGGAAAAGCCAAACCCACCGTCTCCATTGTGGCCGATTGCCGTTATGTTGGCCAGGGCCACGAAATTCGCGTCTCCATACCCGTCCGTACACTGACGAAAAAGGATGGCCCGATACTGAAAGCCGCGTTTGAAACAGCCTATGCGGCCGTTTACGGCCTCACCATTCCGGGCCAACCCGCCGAAGCCATGACATGGTCAGTCACCGTCTCTGGCCCAGTGCCCGCTTTGGCCAAGGCCTCCGCCACAAAACCTGGCGGAAAAGCCAAGGCCTTGCGCAGGCTGAAACTCTTTGACGCCCACCTCGGGAAACAGGTTATGGCACCGGTCTATTGGCGTTTTGATTTGCCGCCCGGTACAAAACTCAAAGGCCCCGCCATCATCGCAGAACACGAGACCTCCACGATTGTGGGTTCGGCGTTCACGGCGCACATAGACGCGTTTCGCAACATTATTTTGGAGCGTTGAACCATGACCACATCCGCCCTTGATTCCATTCGCACACAAGTCATGTGGAACCGGCTTGTTGCGGTTGTGGAGGAGCAGGCACAATCCCTGCTGCGCACGGCCTTCGGCACCATCACCCGTGAGGCGGGTGATCTGTCCGCAGGCGTATACAACGTCGAAGGCCACATGATTGCCCAGGCCATGACCGGAACACCTGGACACGTGAACACCATGGCCACGGCGGTGGCGCACTTCTTTGAAAAATATCCCCCATCAAGCATGAAGCCCGGCGATGTCTACATCACCAATGACCCATGGCTCGGCACGGGCCACCTCTTCGACTATGTGATGCTCACACCCGTATTTCTGAAATCAAAACTCGTCGCCTTCTTTGCCTCCACCTGTCACGTCATTGACGTCGGCGGCGTGGGCATGACGGCGAAAGCCAACTCGTCATTTGAAGAAGGCACACTGGTTCCGCATCTGCCCATCCGCCGCCAAGGCAAACTGAATGAAGACCTGATCTCCATCATTCTCGCCAATTCGCGTTACCCAATCGAAGTGCGCGGCGATCTGTTATCGCTGATCTCCGCCAACGACACCGGCGCGAGACGCCTCGTGGAAATGATGACCGAGTTCAAGCTCACATCACTTGAACGCCTCGCCAAACACATCCTCAAGACATCCGAAAAAGCCGCACGTGAAGCCATCCGCACTGTGCCCGAAGGCACATGGTCTTACGAAATGCCACTTGATGGCTATGAGCAGCCCCTGCTTGTGAAATGCAGACTCACCATCAAGAGCGGCAAGGTATTGCTGGACTATTCGGGCACGTCGCCAGCCTCGCTCTATGGCATCAATTCACCCCGCACCTATTCACTTGCCTATTCAGTCTTCGCTCTGAAGGCCGTCATTGCACCCCATGTGCCCAACAACATCGGTTCGCTTTCGGTGTTCGATATGATCACCGAGCCCGGCTCCTGTGTGGATCCTATCCGCCCCTCACCCGTAACCGCGCGCCATGTGCTGGGTCAACAATTGGCCGATTGTGTCTTCGGCTGTCTGGCGCAAGCCCTGCCCGGAAAAGTCCAGGCCGAGAGTGCCGGAGCAATCTGGATTCTTTCACTTTCATCCGCCCACGGACAAGTGTCCGCAGAAGAGACGAGATCGGCCACACCCTTCGGGGTGATTTCAATCGGCCTCGGCGGCATTGGTGGCAGGCCGGGACAGGACGGCCTGTCCACAATGGCCTTCCCTTCCGGCGTTGGATCGATCCCTGTTGAGATCACAGAAGCTCAATGCCCACTGTGGTTCAGGCAAAAACAGTTCCTGAAAGGCTCAGGCGGCGAAGGTGAATATCGCGGCGGTCTCGGCCAACGCATCGAAATTCTCAGCCGCGAAGATGCGCCCTTTGTCATCTCTGCCGCCACCTTCGACCGCATCCGCCACGCTGCGCAAGGTCGGGAAGGAGGCAAGCCGGGACGAGCCGGTGCAGCCTATCGCGGTTCCGGCCCAGCATTGAAAGACAAGGGCAACCATATTATTGCAAAGCGCGACTCTCTGGTTCTGGATTTGCCGGGCGGCGGCGGATTTGGACATCCTGAAAAACGGGCTGAGGCCCTGCAAGCATCTGATCGAAGGGCTGATCTGACATGAAAACAATTATCGCTTTTTTACTATTCACACTCATGTCCGGTTTTGCATTTGCCGCACCGCCCGACAAGTTGAACGACATTGATGCCGTCTTCGAAGATTGCATCGCAGCTGCCACCACAACAGTATCCTCAAGCCTCTGTGGCTCAACAGCCCATGCCGCTGCCGACGCGGTACTCAATGCCACCTATCAAGCCATTGTCAGCAGACTGGCCGGGCCAGGCGATACAGAAACGCTTGCGCGACTGAAAGCCGCCCAACGCGCCTGGCTGCCCTTCCGCGACGCCCAGTGTGAACTGGAAGCTGCCGAGAATTTGGGTGGCACAGGTGAAGGCGTGATCTTCAATTCCTGCATGTACCAGCAAACCAAGGATCGCGTGAAGGCGTTGAAAGACCAATTTGAGAGCAATGAGTAAGCCCTCACGTCCGATCGCGAAAGATATCCACGCTATCGCTTGCAGGTATAGCGCGTGATTGACTTGCTGCCTTTGATGCGGATGGAGTTGATCTTCGCCAGTCTCAAACCACTCTTGCGGCAGTTCCGTGCGGCCTGTTTTGTGAGTACCTTTGTGGATTTGCGGAAATGGCAGACATAGAGATTGCGCGAATACGTGACATAGGCCAGGCGGCTGCCATATTGCGCGCGGCAAGCCCGTAGTCCAGCTTTGCGCTGATAGGATGTTGTGACCTTCACGATCGCGTCGGGTTCCACATCGCCAACCCCGGATTGCTGCAATGTGGGCAACGCTTCAACCGGCAAGACCAGCAGGCCTGTTGCAATGATCATCGCAAAGACAATTTTCAACATGGATCAATCCTTCTCTCAGTGCCCCCCGGCAAATAAAGCGTTTTTCACGGCCTGTTGCAAGCGCATCAGGTAACGGTTTTGCGTGTCTGAAATTCTGGAGCGTCCCACAGCCGCTGGTCAAGGATGCGCACCAGAGTTTGCACCGCATCGAAAACGTCAACATGCGTATTGTATAAAGGTGCAAGGCCAAACCGCATCAAATCAGGTGCACGAAAATCCCCGATGACACCCTGCGCGATCAGCGCCTGCATGACGGCATAACCCCGGGGGTGCGAAAAGCTGACATGGGAACCACGCTGCGCAAAATCCCGCGGGCCTGCAAGTTGCAGTCCATGGGTGCTGCAATGTGTTTCAGTCAAGTCGACAAACAGTTTACACAGCGATTGTGACTTGGCGTGGATGTGGGCCATATCAACATCCTTCCAAATCGCCAGCGCCGCATCCAGCGCGACGACGGACAGGATCGCCTGGGTTCCGCACTGAAACCGGGCAATACCCTGTGCAGGCCTCCATCCCGTGTCAAAGGCAAATGGATCAGCATGGCCCCACCAGCCCACCAGCGCAGGTTCAGCCACGTCTTGATGGTTTGGGTGCACAAAAACAAAACCCGGCGCACCAGGACCACCATTCAGATATTTATAGGTACAGCCCACAGCGAAATCTGCATCGCAGCCCAGCAAATCCACCGGCAGCGCGCCTGCAGAATGCGACAAATCCCAAATCACCAGACAACCCTTGTCATGGGCCAGACGCGTCAACCGCAGCATGTCGTGCCGGCGCGACGTGCGATAGTCCACATCCGTCAACATCAGCACCGCAATGTCTTCGGTAATCGCCGTGTCCACGGCATCAGGTTCAACACAACGCAGTTGATACGTCCCATTTAAAAACTGCGACAGGCCCTGCGCCACATAGAGGTCCGAAGGGAAATTCCCCGTATCAGACAGGATAATGTTCCGCTCCGGCCGCAACCGCAAAGCGGCCGTCAAGACCTTGAACAGATTGACGCTGATGGTGTCACCGACAACTGTGTTCCCCCTCCCCGCGCCGATCAAGCGCCCAATGTCATCGCCAATGGAGAGCGGAAGTGAAAACCATTTCTGCTTGTTCCAGGCGGTGATAAGCTCAACGCCCCAGCCAATATCCATATGCCACGCCACAGTTGTCTGCACACCTTGCGGCAACGGACCCAGTGAATTTCCATCCAGATAAATGATATTAGGTGGCAGCAAAAATCGCCGCCGGTAATCCCTCAACGTGTCGTTCGCATCAAGCGCTGCACAGTCGTCACGCGTGATCATGATTTTCTCCCAATTCCCATGCTATAGGCAACCCTATGCTGAAAATCACCGCTATTTTGCTTTTCGTCCTGACGTTTTGCACAGGTCCGCTGCGGGCGGAAACAGTGATCGAAGTCAACGCCACGACACGGCTGATTCAGGCCGCCGAAAAAAATCTTCCTGACGCCAAAGCCTGGGCGCAGGATTTGCATGATGTGCTGCAACTGCATGATTTGCCGCAGACCCGCGAGAATGTGTGCGCAGCTATTGCCGTGATTGATCAGGAGTCAAACTTCAAGGCCGATCCGCCGGTTGCGGGTCTTGGCAAACTATCTGAAACCGCCTTGCGCGAAAAATTTGGCAAAATCCCCATCGGTGGCACGATTGCCATGAAATGGCTGGAGAAAAATCCAACGCCCCAATCCAGCTTTATGACCCGCATCCGCAATGCAAGAACCGAGCGTGATCTCGACCTCGCCTATCGCGCACTCGTCGACTACGCCAGCCAATCCGCCAGCATTGATGCCGTTGTGCGCTTGGGATTGTTGAACAAGCTGATCGAAGACAAGAATGAAATTGACACCATCGGTTCCATGCAGGTTTCGGTGAAATTTGCTCTGGGGATGGCCAAACAACGCCGTTGGCTGCCCATGACCCTGGATGATGTCTATGGCGTCCGCGACCAACTCTACACCCGCCACGGTGGCATGTATTATGGTGTCAAGCAACTGCTGGGCTATGACACAGGCTACAACCAGAAAATCTTCCGCTTCGCAGACTTCAATGCCGGGCGCTTCGCTTCGCGCAATGCAGCGCTACAAGACGTCATCAACAAGCTGTCCGGCCAAAACCTGTCGATTGATGGCGACTTGTTGAGTTACAGCAAGGACGGTGTAGCCCTGAAATCCTTCACCGCCTCAGAGCAGGCAATTCGCTTGATCAACGCAAAAATGCATCTCGGCTTGAGTGACACGGAAATCCGAAAGGACCTGCTGCGCGAAAAACAACAGGACTTTGTGACGACACGTACGTTCAATCTGCTACGTGAGCGCTTTGCCCTCACAACCAAAAGCCAAGCCGCTTTCGCGCGCCTGCCCGATATTGCGCTGAACAGTCCAAAACTGTCACGCAGCTTCAGCACAAAACGCTTCGCTGAAAGCGTCAACCTGCGTTATCAATCCTGTATGAAAAGGCGCTGACAAAGCGGCCACCCGCGGCCAAAACGTGACCTCCCTTCCTCCCGGGGGCTGGTGGGAAGGCGTGTCGCATTCCGTCCTGCGGGTGGCAGCCCTATGTGCCCGGTCTCTATGAAACCCTACACGCAATAGATGATCCTCCAACCTGTTATATCAGTCAACTAAATTGTGGTTTAGTGTGTATTTCTACTGAATTATGTGGTAATAAGATGGTTTAAAGCGCTTAAGTCTTCACAAAAACCAAATAACCAAATGAAAAGCCTCAAAGTCCGTAACCGGCACGCAAATATTATCTCAGCCCTGCGCCAACACGGCAGCCTGTCCATCGCCGAACTCGCTGCGCTGTTGGATGTTTCTGATGAAACCATTCGCAGGGACGCCGCACCCCTGGAGGAAAATGGCGAAGTGTTGAAGCTACACGGCGCTCTGGCCCTGCCTCACAATATTGGAGAAGCCTCGTTTGAGCGGCGCATGCGCGACGCCGCCCCAGCCAAACTCGCTATCGCGCGAGCGGCCGTGCAAATCGTGCGCGATGGGGACAGCCTGATCATCGATACGGGCACCACGACCACATTCTTTGCGCGCGAGTTGCGGCAAAGGCGCAATCTCACGGTCGTCACAAATTCGACCGAGAATGCCCGCATCCTCGCAGATGTGCCAGGCAACAAAGTCTATCTCGCAGGTGGCGAAATGGAGGCTGACAGCGGTGCGGCCTATGGCCAGGCGGCAACCGAATTTGCCGCCAGGTTCCACGTCAAGCATGCATTTCTCTCCATCGGCGGGATCATTGCCGAAATCGGACCCATGAACGCCACAGTGCTGGAAGCACAGTTTGCTGCAACAGCCCTGCGCTGTGCGACGCATCGGGTCATTCTCGCCGACTCATCCAAATTCGCCAGCAAAGCCTTCATTAAAGTCTGTGATTTTTCCGAGGTAGAAGTAATTGTGACGGAAAAGCCGCCGCCGCCCGAATTCTTTGCGACCTTCAACGCCTCAGGCACAAAACTGGTCATCGCCTCTTGACTGGCCAGAGCAGCAGATTCGGCAAGCCAAACGCCGCACCCCTGTTGACCTGATGGTCTGCTATAGACCAAAGTGGCGCGATAATCTGAAAAGGTGAATGATGCGATTTGAATCTCCCGCAACGGTGAAAGATGCCGTTGCCCTGCTTGCCAGGGAAAAAGGCAAAGCCTTCGTATTGGCCGGTGGCACGGACTTGCTTGTTAAAATGAAGGCGGGCATGCTGGAGCCAGACCTTGTTGTGGACATCAAGCGCATCAAGGGCATGGCCGACATCAAGAAGTCAGCCTCAGGCTTCGTGATCGGTGCCGGAACGCCTTGCGTGGCGCTATCTGAAAACGCTGCCTTGGCGAAAGCCTGGCCCGGTGTTGTGGAGGCTGCAAACCTGATCGGCTCAAAGCAAGTGCAGGGCCGCTGCACCTTGTCTGGTAATCTGTGCAATGCTTCGCCGGCTGCTGATTCAGTTCCAGCCCTTGTGGCTGCGGGCGCCAAAGTTAACATTGCGGGGCCCAAGGGCAAACGAAAACTCGCCGTGGAAGATGTGCCTGCCGGTGTTGGCCGCACCAACTTGAAAAAGGGCGAATTCATCGAGTCGATTGTGCTTCCGCCCAAGAAACCAAAATCCGGCGATGCCTATCTGCGCTTCATTCCGCGCACCGAAATGGATATCGCCGTCGTCTCCGTCGGTATCAACCTGACCATCGACGGCAAAGGCGTAATCACTGCGGCCCGCGTGGCCCTGGGTGCGGTTGCACCAACCGTCTTGCTCGTGAAAGAAGCTGCAAAGGCCCTTGTCGGTTCAAGGTTGGATGATGCCGCTAAGTCGAAGTTGATGGCTGCTGCGTCTGCGGCCTGCAAGCCCATCGACGACAAGCGCGGCACCATTGAATTCCGGACTGAAGTGGCAGGCGTGCTGGCCAGGCGCGCCGCCGAAATTGCGTATCAGCGCGCAGGGGGCAAATAAGCATGGCACATCTCGTATCGACCACCATCAATGGCGACACAGTTGAATTCGCCTGCCAGCCCGACGAAAGCCTGCTCGACGTGCTGCGTAACCGCGTCGGCCTCACGGGCGCAAAAGAAGGCTGCGGAACGGGCGACTGTGGTGCCTGCTCGGTTATCGTTGACGGTCGTCTCGTCTGCTCCTGTCTTGTTCTCGGCGCTGAAATGGACGGCAAGAAGCTCGAAACCATCGAAGGCATGGCGGACGGAGCCAAACTGCACCCCTTGCAACGCCACTTCATCGAAGGTGCAGCCCTGCAATGCGGTATTTGCACTCCAGGCTTTTTGATGGCGGCACAGGCGCTGCTGCGCAAGAACCCTGATCCAAATGAAGAAGAAATCCGTTTCGGCCTTGCTGGCAATCTCTGCCGCTGCACAGGCTATGACAAGATCGTGCGGGCCGTTCAGTCCGCTGCCAAAGAAATGAGGAGTGCATAACATGCCGCTCGACACATCGCTCGTCCGCAAGGAATTCAAGGTCATCGGCCAGCGCGTCACCCGCCCTGATGGTGTTGACAAGGTCACGGGCCGCGCCCGCTACGGTGCTGATACTTTCGCCCCTGGCCAGTTGATCGCCCTCGTGCTGCGCTCACCCCACGCCCATGCCAGGATCAAGAAGATCGACACATCGGCGGCCGAAAAGCTGCCCGGCGTCAAAGCTGTGATCACTGCTGCCGACCTGCCAGACCTCACAGGCGGCGACCGGAGCATGCGTGATATTCTGGAAAACTGCATGGCCCGCAAGAAGGCACTTTACGATGGCCATGCTGTAGCCGCTGTTGCTGCCGTCGATGCTCATACGGCGCGTGAAGCCCTGAAGCTGATAAAGGTGGACTATCAGATCCTGCCCCATGTCACGGAAGTGGATGACGCACTGAAACCCAATGCACCCTTGCTGCATGATGATATCTTCACCGAAGGCATTGAACCAAAGCCCACCAAGCCTTCTAACTTCTGCAAATATGCCGAATATGGCCATGGCGATGTGGAAGCCGGTTTCAAGGACGCCGATTTCATCATCGAACGCTCCTACAAAACTGAGCAAACCCATCAGGGCTATATCGAACCCCATGCCTGCCTTGCCAATGTCGGTCCGGATGGTACGGCGGAACTCTGGGTCTGTACCCAAGGTCCCTTCGTCTACCGCAATCAATGCGCAACGCTGCTTGGCATTGATGCCAACAAGCTGCGCGTAACCGCCTCGGAAATCGGTGGCGGCTTTGGTGGCAAGACCCATCTCTGGGCTGAACCACTTGCCCTCGCCCTGTCGCGCAAGGCCAATCGCCCGGTCAAGCTTACCATGACCCGCGATGAAGTGTTCCGCGCCACGGGACCAACCTCGTCCTCCTGTATCGACGTCAAGATTGGTGTGAAGAAGAACGGCACCGTAACGGCTGCCTGGGCGGAACTGCGTTACCAAAACGGCGCTTTCCCCTTCAGCTGGGCCGAATTCGGTGCCATGACAGCCTGGGCCTGCTATGATTTCAAGAATGTGAAATCCGTGTCCAAGGACGTCGTGCTCAATCGCCCGAAATGCGCCGCCTATCGCGCACCCTCGGCCCCGATTGCTGCCTTCGCCATTGAAAGCACCATGGACGAATGCGCCAATGCCATTGGCATGGACCCCGTGGATTTCCGCATCATGAATGCCGCCAAGGAAGGCACCAAGTCGTCCTATGGCCCGGTTTACGGACCCATCGGCATCGGCCCCACCCTGCAAGCTGCCAAAAACCACCCCCATTGGAAAGCCCCGCTGGGCACCAACATGGGCCGTGGCATGGCTTGTGGCTTCTGGTTCAACTTCGGTGGCCAGACCTGCGTTGACGTGAACGTGACGCCGGATGGCAATGCCACCGTGGCCGTGGGCACCATCGACGTGGGTGGCTCCCGGGCATCGATTGCTATGGCTGTCGCGGAAGAACTTGGTGTGAAATACGACAACGTCCGCGTGGTCGTGGCTGACACCTCATCGCTCGGTCACAACGACATGACCGACGGTTCACGTGGCACCTTCTCCACTTCGATGGCGGCGGTTGACGCAACACGCAAGGCTGTCACCATCCTCAAGCAACGCGCCGCCAAGACCTGGGAAATCCCGGTTGAGGACGTTGAATGGGCCGATGGTGAAGCCAAGGCTGTGGGTGAAAAATATGGCAACCTTGGTCCGCTTTCATTGAAAGATCTCGCCAAGGGTGCCGGCAACACCGGCGGACCAATCGCAGGCCACTCGGAAATCGTGGCTGATGGTGCAGGCGTCTCCTTCGCCACGCATATCTGTGACGTGGAACTGGACAAGGAAACCGGTCGCTGCCTGGTCAAGCGCTACACCGTTATCCAGGACGCGGGCAAAGCTATGCACCCGTCCTATGTTGAGGGTCAGTATCAAGGTGGTGCCGCACAGGGTATCGGCTGGGCCCTCAATGAGGAATATATCTACGGGGCCAATGGCCGCCTGCAAAATGCGGGCTTCCTGGATTACCGCATTCCCGTGTGCTCTGACCTGCCGATGATCGATACACAAATCCTCGAAATTCCCAACCCGCACCACCCCTATGGTGTGCGCGGTGTAGGTGAAACGTCGATTGTTCCGCCATTGGGTGCGATTGGCAACGCCATTTCCCACGCCACGGGTGTCAGGCAAACCCACGTGCCGATGTCGCCACCACGTGTCTTGAAAAGCCTGAAAACGAAAAAGGGCTAAGGTGATTATCCACCTCTGGGGCGCCCTTCGGTCATTTGCCGGGGGCGCCTCCTCTGTTTCTGTGCAAGCGCAGACCATACGGGAATTATTCCGTGTACTGACGGATCAGTACCCCGGCATGGAACCTCACATCAAGCGCGGCGTGGCGGTTTCCATCAATGGCCAGATTTATCGTGACCAGTGGGACACCAGCCTGCCGCAAGATGGCGAGGTCTATCTTCTCCCGAGGGTACCGGGAGGATAATCTTTTTTTGGAATGTCATCCTATTGCCATAATCCCGTGCGAAGTCGCATGGTGTGAAAGGAACGGAGTTGGGGATGGCGGGGATTTTCGAAGGCAGGTTTGCCGCTTTGACGTTGTCAGTGCTTTTGTCGCTGGCCCTTGCCCTCGACATGGTACTGTCGCCAGGTCTTGCGACCTATCTTGCTTTTCCCCTGTTCATAGCCGTTGCACTGGCACTGGTTGGCTTGCACGACATCACGCAGACCAAGCGCTCCATCCTCCGCAATTATCCCATCATCGGTCACATCCGGTTTTTCCTCGAGAAAATCCGGCCGGAAATGCGGCAATATTTCTTTGAAGCCGATACGGACGGGCGGCCCTTCCCCCGGGAAAAGCGCGCCATTGTGTATCAGCGCGCCAAGAAGCAGCTGGATAAAAAGCCCTTTGGCACACAGAGCGATGTCTATGCCGAAGGTGCGGAATGGATGCTGCATTCGATGCAGCCCATGGACGTGGCGAAGGACCTTTTTCGCGTCCCCATTGGCGGGCCCGATTGCAAGCAGCCCTACTCGGCCTCCGTACTGAATATTTCCGCCATGAGCTATGGCGCACTTTCTGCCAATGCCATTCGCGCCCTGAATGCCGGCGCCAGGAAGGGCAACTTTGCGCATGACACGGGCGAGGGTTCCGTCAGCCCCTATCACCGGGAAGCGGGCGGTGATTTGATTTGGGAAATTGGCTCCGGCTATTTTGGCTGCCGCAATCTGGATGGCAGCTTTTCGGCTGAGCGCTTTTCTGAAACGGCGAAAAATCCGCAGATCAAGATGATCGAAATCAAGCTGAGTCAGGGTGCCAAGCCCGGACATGGCGGCGTATTGCCGGCTGCGAAGGTCACGGAAGAAATTGCAGCCATACGCGGTGTGGAAATTGGCAAGGATTGCGTGTCCCCGGCCCGCCACGCGGCATTTTCAACGCCGAAGCAATTGCTGGGTTTTGTCAAAACCCTGCGTGATCTCTCCGGCGGAAAGCCGGTGGGGTTCAAGCTCTGTATCGGTCACCCCATCGAGTTTCTGGGCCTGGTCAAAGCCATGCTGGATACGGGCCACCTGCCGGATTTCATTGTGGTTGATGGCAAGGAGGGCGGCACGGGTGCCGCACCTGCGGAATTCATTGACAATCTTGGCATGCCCCTGCGTGATGGGCTGGCGATTGTGCATTCCACGCTCACAGGTGCTGGACTACGCGATCACATCAAACTGGGCTGCGCTGGAAAGATCATCACGGGCTTTGACATGGCAAGAGCGCATGCGCTGGGGGCAGATTGGTGCAACGCGGCACGGGGCTTCATGTTTGCTGTGGGCTGCATTCAGGCCCAGACCTGCCACACGGGCCACTGCCCCACGGGTGTGACCACGCAAGACCCCTTGCGGCAACGCGCCATCGTGGTCAGCGACAAATCCGAACGCGTCGCAAGCTTCCACCGGGAAACCGTAAAATCCCTGGCGGAACTGTTGGCGGCAAGTGGGTTGAATGCACCGGGCGATCTGAGACCACAACACATCTTCCGCCGCATCGGCGATGGCAGGATCATCACCTTTGCTGAACAATTCACATTCCTTGAATTCGGACAGCTGCTGAACAGCAAACTGCCCCATGTGTTTACGGAGGATTGGGAGAGGGCGACAGCGGAGCGGTTTTGAGAGGTCCCTCTCCGTCTCGCAGGCTACGCCTGCGATCCACCTCCCCCGCAAGCGGGTGAGGATAGGTACGACACATTTCCTCGCCCGCTTGCGGGAGAGGTGGCATCGCGTGAGCGATGACGGTGAGGGACCGGCGTCCAGGTTTTCTCACTGTTTGCTTGACAGCCTTGTGATAACCTCCGGATTGAGGAGCCCTCCAATGTCCGCTTTCACCCAATCCCTCACCGACGAACTCGATGCCATTCGCGCCCAATCACTTTGGAAATCCGAGCGGGAAATACGATCACCGCAGTCTTCACACATAGAGGTGAAGGGTGGGCGAGAGGTTCTCAATTTTTGTGCCAATAACTATCTTGGTCTTGCCAATCACCCTGCCCTGATTGAGGCGGCAAAGGCTGCCCTCGACAGCCATGGCTTTGGCATGGCTTCTGTGCGCTTCATTTGCGGCACCACGGACCTGCACCGCCAGCTTGAGGCGCGGATCGCTGACTATGTTGAGATGGAAGATTCGATTTTGTTTGCAGCGTGCTTCGATGCCAATGGCGCGGTGTTTGAGCCGCTGTTCGGTGAACAGGATGCCATCATTTCTGATGCCTTGAACCATGCATCAATCATTGATGGCATTCGCTTGAGCAAGGCCAAACGCTACCGCTTTGCCAATGGCGACATGAATGATCTCGAGACGCAATTGCAGGCGGCGACAGCGGCCCATGCGCGGCGCATCATCATCGTCACCGATGGTGTGTTTTCCATGGATGGCTATTTTGCCGATCTGCAATCCATTCGCATGCTCGCCGATAGATATGGCGCACTGATCATGGTTGATGATTGTCATGCAACAGGCTTTGTAGGTCCACAGGGACGCGGCACACCTGCCCGTGCTGGCGTCCAGGTGGATATTCTCACGGGCACCCTGGGCAAGGCCTTGGGCGGTTCGGCGGGTGGATATATCGCTGCGTCAAAACCCATTGTCGATTTGATGCGGCAACGGGCAAGGCCTTATCTGTTTTCCAATGCACTGCCGCCAGCCATTGTTGCGGCGAGTTTGAAAGCGGTTGATCTGGCCGAAGCGGGCGATGATTTGCGCGAAAAATTGACGGCGAACGCCAAACATTTTCGTGGCGCGATGACAGCTGCGGGCTTCTCGCTGCTGCCCGGTGAACATCCCATCATCCCTGTGATGCTGGGCGAAGCGTCGATTGCACAAGACATGGCGCGGGAACTTTATGCCGAAGGCATTTATGTGACAGGGTTCTTCTTTCCCGTTGTACCCAAAGGCAAGGCCCGCATACGCACGCAAATGTCTGCTGCGCATTCACGTGAAGACATTGAATGTTGCACTGAAGCGTTTGTGAGAGTGGGTAAGAAACTGGGATTAATTGCATGAAAGCATTGGTAAAAGCAAAACACGAAGAAGGCCTCGAACTGCGTGAGGAAGCAGTGCCGCAGATTGGCCCTGACGATGTTCTGATCAAAGTGGCGAAGACAGGAATTTGCGGCACAGACCTCCATATCTGGAAATGGGATGCATGGGCACAAAAGACCATTCCCGTGCCCATGGTGGTGGGCCATGAATTTGCAGGTGTCGTCGCCGAAGTGGGCTCCCATGTGCGCACGGTGAAAGTGGGGGATCGCGTGTCGGGCGAAGGCCATTTGATCGGCATGAAAAGCCGTATGGTGAGGGCAGGACATTTTCATCTCGATCCGGAAACCAAAGGCATCGGTGTTAATGTGCCGGGAGCCTTTGCCGAGTACCTGAAACTCCCCGCCTTCAACGCCATACACTTGCCTGCGGAAGTGGATGACGAAATTGGTGCCATTCTCGATCCACTTGGCAATGCCGTGCACACCGCCCTGTCGTTTGAATTGATCGGTGAAGATGTGCTGATCACGGGAGCTGGCCCCATTGGCATCATGGCCGCAGCCGTGTGCCGTCATGTGGGTGCGCGGCATGTGGTTGTCACTGACATCAACGACTATCGGCTTGAGCTGTGCAATCAGGTCACAGATGCGGTGACCGTCAACGTTTCAAAGGAAGATTTGCGCGATGTGATGGCGCGCCTTCATATGCACGAGGGCTTCGACATCGGGCTTGAAATGTCAGGCGCTCCAAAGGCATTTGAACAGATGGTGGACCACATGATCATGGGTGGAAAAATAGCCATGCTGGGAATTCCCGCAGTACCAACGCAAGTCGACTGGAACAAGGTCATCTTCAAGGCGCTCACCATCAAAGGCATCTATGGCCGCGAGATGTTCGAGACCTGGTACAAGATGATTGCCATGTTGCAGTCAGGCCTGGAAGTGCGCAAGGTGATCACGCATCGCATGAAAGTGGCTGATTATGCGCAGGGGTTTGCATTGATGAAGCAGGGGTCTTGCGGCAAGGTGGTGTTGGATTGGGCGTGAGCCGACGGGCGGATGAGGTCCCTTTGAATGCAATCACGTTGAATGAAACCTGCTGACCCTGAATGTGGACAGCCTGTCAATATTATTGGCTATCGCGTTCAATCGGCTGAATGATTGCAAGCGCTTAATGGATTCTTAACCACGAGGTCCAGTTTGCTGCAAGCCGCACGTGCTTTTTTGTGAGGGAACAATCCATGTCCCCTTGCCATCAGGTTCTTCATGCGCAGCCCTCAGCGTCGCACTACGTCAGACAGTCAATTCTTTTTCCTCTTCAAACTCGCAGGTTTCCTTTTCATCGCACTCATGTTGCAGGCAGCCTATCATGGTGCATTTGCGGAAACATTGGTGTGGGATGCAAGGCCTGCCACAAACTTCATCGGTGGCGGCAGCGATACGGCAACTGTAAATAACGTGACCATTGTGTCATCGGGCACACGCACTGGAACATTCGACGCTGCCGGTGCAAACCAACACGAAATTCAACCCGCGACATCCTTCAGTGGCTATACCGGTTTTGTATTTTCAATTTTCAATGGTACTGCTGACAATGAAAGCAATTCACAAACAACCACGTTGAGTTTTAGCGAACCCGTCTACAACGTATCCTTTGTGGCAGGTGATATCGATGGCGGTGTGTCTTACAACGACGGCACCAATTCTTTTACCGATGTTGTGGAATTCAAGGCCAATGGCGGAAGCGTTTTGCCAACGTCAGGCACCGTCGTGGATGCAACGAGGGTCAACTGGAACAGCACGACGGGGCGCGCCACAGCCATCAGCAATATCAATCTCAGCGACAACACGGGCGGCATTACCATTACATTCGCAGGCCCCGTAACAAGTCTCACCATCCGCCATATCGGTGGCGACACGGCACTCGCCAATCCCACCCAACAGGGCATCGTGATCGACGATATAAGCTTCCAGCGTTCACCTCGATTGGCGCTGAGCAAAACCAGCCTGGGCGATGTGGCCACCTTCAACTACACAATCACGAACGGACCCAGCGGTAACATCGCAACCGCGATCACCACAACGGCAAGCGGCTCTGCGGTGACAGGAACCCAATTTCGCCTGGGCGCAACCAACACCGCCACAACTGTGACCGAAGCCGTTCCTTCAGGTTGGAAAATTGGCACCAGCGCCACCTGCACGGATGCCAACGCCGCAAACTCCGGCAATCCCACAAGCTTCAGCACGGCGATCGCAAGCAGCGCCTTTGCCATACCGGCAACCAACATCCGAAGTGGCGCAGAACTCACCTGCGCCATCACAAACACCAAATTGCCAACTCTGCAACTGCGCAAAATCAGCAATGGTGGCACGCGCAGTTTCAGCTTCACTGGCGACAATGGCTATGGTTCGACCAGCATCACCACGACGGCGCAAGGCGCACCCGCATCTGCTGCCGTGCAGGTGCTGTCGAATTTTTCCACTATTACCACCATCACCGAAACCATTCCGCCGAATTACTTCATTTCAGCGGCCAGTTGCACCGGGCTCGGAACAGGTACGGCTACACCCAACTTGTCCAATGGCAACCTGGTGCTGAATGCTGCCGCTACTGCACCTGGCAATGTGATTGTCTGCACCTACACCAACGACCTCATAAATCCAGCCCTTTCCATCGTGAAAACGGCGAGCACGGCAGGCCCGGTGAACGCTGGGGAGGTGATCACCTATACCTATCGCATCACCAATGTTGGCAACCAGCAGATTGCCGGCATCACGATTTCAGAACTCTTCAATGGTACCGGCACTCCACCCGTGCCTCTGAACGAAACACTGCTGAGCGATAATGCACCGAGCGGTGACTCTTCTGATGCCACGGCCAACAATGGCACATGGTCATCCCTCGGGCCAGGCGATGTGATAACTTTCACGGCACCTTATACAGTAAGGCAAAGTGATATCGATCAACTGCAATGATGGGGTTTACTGAAGACCTTTCAGGCCGCTCAATAGGCCTGCGCTTCGCTCAGCTTCATCATGCCTTTGATCAGCTTGAAGCCAGTCCAGATCAGCAAGATGCAGAACAGCGGCCATGTGATGATGACGCCGATGCCGAAGGTGATCCAGGTGAAGGCGATCAGGCACAGCGACGCCACAAGATTGACCCACATGACCCGTGAAATGTTTTCGAGATGACTGCCGTAAATGGTCGCTACTGCATCCGTCTTGCGGGAGGATGACAACACGATCACCACGATGGCCCCCAGAAACAGCAGCGTGCCGGAAAACTCACCCAGCGTCGCAGCAGCCAGAACCGCCGAAGCGATGTAAAGCACCCAGCTCAGGGCCAGATAGCCCTGCGGGCTGCGTTCCATTGTCTTGCCGATGTCAACGCCCATTTCAGTTCCCGTCGATCTGCTTGCCCATGATGGCGATGGCCTGCTGATAGACCGACGCAGCGTTCCAGCCCTGAATGGCACCGAAATTGGCCTGCCCCGGTTGATAACCTTCCCCACGCTGCCAGCCATGGGCCACCAGGAATCGCGCAGTTGAAGACAATGCGCCCTCTTTCGAATTCAGATTGCCATTGCCATACAACAACACGTTCTTTGGCATGAACTGCGTCTGTCCCAACTCGCCATGCATGGCACCTCTGGCGGAAGCCGCAACGCGGCCGGAGCCGACAAGCTTCAACATGGCATAAAGCTGTTCCTGGAAGAACTCTGTGCGGCGGCAGTCATAGGCCAGGGTGGCCGTGGCCGACAGCACGTTCTGTGATCCGGTGTAATTGCCAAAGGCCGTTTCCATGCCCCAGATGGCGATCAGAGGTCCGGCGGGCACGCCATATTTTTTTTCAATGGACGCAAACAGCGCGGCATTGGCGGCGCGCTTGCCACGGCCCTGAGACACAATGGCCGATGCTCCGCGCTTGGCCATGAAGGCCTTGAGGCCAAGTTTGAAGGAATGCTGGTGGCGGTCGGCGTAGATCGTGGAGGTCGCATAACTCGTGCCCATCAAAGCTGAAATGGCTTTGGCATTCATGCCCTTGGCCTTGGCTTCCTGCGCAAATGCTGTTTTCCAGGCGTTGTAACCACCTGCACTGTTGCCACATTGCGCGGCCATGGCCGGGGCCGCCATGAGACCAAGTGAAACCACCAAACCAACAACAATTGTCCGCATCAAATGCCTCCAGAAAAAACCGCCGGACGGCCTTTTGCCATCCGGCGGTTGATTTGTCATCACTCGAGAAGCAAAACTCACTTCATTGTCGGCATCACGAACTCGGCACCCGAACGAATGCCCGTCGGCCAGCGCGCGGTCACGGTCTTGAGCTTGGTGTAGAAGCGGATGCCTTCGGGGCCATGCATGTGGTGATCGCCGAACAGCGAGGCTTTCCAGCCGCCGAAGCTGTGGAAGGCCATGGGCACGGGGATCGGCACATTGATGCCGACCATGCCGACCTGGATGCTCTGCGCGAATTCGCGTGCCGCATCTCCATCGCGGGTGAAGATTGCGGTGCCATTGCCGAACTCATGGTCGTTCACCATCTTCGCAGCCTCGTCATAGGTCTTGGCGCGCACGAAGGAGAGCACGGGGCCGAAGATTTCCTCCTTGTAGATGGTCATGTCGGTGGTGACATGATCGAAGATCGAGCCGCCCATGAAGTAGCCGCCTTCATAACCCTGCATCTTGAAGCCGCGGCCATCGACGAGGAGCTTGGCCCCTTCCTTCACGCCGGTGTCGATGTAACCTTTCACCTTGTCGTAATGCTGCTTGGTGACGAGAGGTCCCATTTCGGCATCGGCATCGGTGCCGGGTCCAATCTTCAGCGCGCGGACCTTGGGTTCAAGTTTGGCCAGAACTTTTTCCGCCGTGCCTTCTCCGACAGTGACTGCCACCGAGATCGCCATGCAGCGCTCACCGGCCGAGCCATAGCCTGCACCCATGAGGGCATCGACGGTCTGGTCTATGTCGGCATCGGGCATGATGATCATGTGGTTCTTTGCCCCGCCCAGCGCCTGGCAGCGCTTGCCGTTGGCAGTGGCGGTGGAATAGATATATTTTGCGATGGGTGTTGAGCCGACGAAGCTGACGGCGGCAATGCCGGGGTGATGCAGAATGGCATCCACGGCTTCCTTGTCACCATGCACCACCTGGAACACGCCGTCGGGAACGCCGGCTTCCTTCAGCCATTGCGCGATCAGCAGCGAGGCGGAGGGGTCACGCTCAGAGGGCTTGAGGATGAAGCAGTTGCCGGCGGCAAGGGCTGTCGGGAACATCCACATCGGCACCATGGCCGGGAAGTTGAAGGGCGTGATGCCCGCGACGACACCCAGCGGCTGGCGCGTGGACCAGCTATCAACCTTGGTGCCGACATTCTCGGTGTACTCACCCTTCAGCAGGGTGGGCGCGGCGGTAGCAAATTCGACGACTTCAGCACCCCGCTGCACTTCGCCCAGCGCGTCGGACAGTACCTTGCCATGTTCGGCGGTGATGACGGCCGCCAGTTCCTTGGCGCGCGAGTCGAGGATGGCGAGGAACTTGTTGAGAATGCGCGAGCGCCGCAGTGGCGTGGTATTGGCCCAGGCCGGGAAGGCGGCGCGGGCGTTCTGCACCGCCACATCCATCTCCGCCGGGGTGGCCAGCACCAGTTCACCCGTTTGCTCGCCCGTGGCCGGGTTGAACACGGCTGACATGCGCGTGCCCCTGCCCACAACTTCCTTGCCGTTGAGCCAGTGATGAATGGTTTTGACCATGACGTTTCTCCCAATGTGATGGCAAGGCTATGCGCTTTTGAGAATTGCACAGCAAGATGAAGTGTTGCGGTTTGGTTGTGCGTAAATCATAGCATGCGGCATTGTGTACAAAACTCATGAAATGTACTAAACAAGAGAACAGCAAATTTGGAGTCTGGGCCATGAACTTTCATCGCAAGGGAACAACAAGTGCGACCAAGGTTATCCGGGGCGGACGCTTGCAGTTGCCAGTTGACGTTCGCAAACAACTTGGGCTGTCTGACGGAGATAGCGTCATCCTGGAAATCGTGGGAAATGAATTGCGCGTTCGATCGCAGCGGGAAAGCATCAGGCGCATTCAAGAGCGTTTGCGTGAGTTTGTCCCTGCAGGCGTGAGTCTCTCGGACGAACTGATCGCTGACCGTCGGCGGGAAGCAGAGAATGAGTGATCGCTATGTTTTGGACGCTTCAGCCATTCTGACTGTGATCAACGGCGAAACAGGTTTTGCGACTGTACAGGATTTATTGCAGCGATCAGTGACAAGTGCTGTCAACATGTCGGAGGTTATTGCCAAACTGCAAGAACGGGGAGGCAGCGACTCTGCGATCATGGCAATCCTCAACGACTTCGATGTGGATGTTGTTGCATTTGACAACGAGCAAGCGATTGCTGCGGGATTGCTGCGCAACAAAACGCGCAAGAAAGGTCTGTCGCTGGGTGATCGAGCATGCCTTGCGCTCGCGGCTTCGCGCAATGCAATTGCCGTCACCACCGACAAAGCCTGGATGGAGTTAGGCGACGTCTTTCGCCTTCTTGTCGTCCGCTAGTGGACTGGGACAACCTCCGCATCTTCCTCGCCATCGCGCGGGCCGGGCAAATCCTTGCGGCCGCCAAGACCTTGCAGTTGAATCATGCCACGGTGGCCAGGCGCCTGGATACGCTGGAAGCCAGCATGGGCACCAGGCTGTTTGAGCGCCGCACCACGGGCACGGTGCTGACACCTGCGGGCGAAAAGCTGCTGGTGCGGGTCGAGCGCATGGAGTCGGAATTGTTGCAGGCCGATACGGCCTCGAACGCCGTGGATGGCGTGGTGCGGGTGGGTGCACCTGACGGTTTCGGCACATTTCACCTGGCCATTCATCTGGCCAGGCTTGCGAACCTGCACCCGCAACTCACCATCCAGCTGGTGCCGCTGCCCCGCACCTTCTCACTGTCGCGCCGCGAAGCCGATATCATCGTCACAATCGAACGCCCGCAACTGGGGCGCGCCATCATCCGCAAGCTGACGGACTATTCGCTCAGCGTCTATGCATCACAGGCCTATCTTGACAAGACCGGATTGATCCGTGAACGGAGCGATTTGGAATCCCGTCTATTCATCACCTATGTCGAGGACATTCTCTATTCCCGCGCGTTGGACTACACAGCGGACCTGGGCAAGCTGATGTCGCGGCACTATGAATGCGGATCGGTGATCGCGCAAATGGAAGCCGTGCGGGCGGGCGAAGGGGTTGGCATTCTGCATGACTATGCAGCCGCCGCCTATCCGGATCTGGTGCGGGTGCTGCCGGAGATGCGCTTCTCGCGGACCTATTGGCTGATGTCACACCCCGACACGCATGACACACGGCGTGTAAGTGAGGTTTATCGCGGGATTGTGGAGAGTGTGGAGATGCGCAGGCAAAAGTTTGTCAGGGATTGAGCTTTGATCAAACACCCCCTCCCCCCTTCGGGGTACTCCCCCGGCTTCGCCGAGGAAGAAAGGTTATTCTCCCTCAGCGCGAAGCGATGGGGGAGTACGGCGAAGCCGGGAGGGGGTGACTAACGTTGACCCTCTCTCCACTTGGGATTAACCCAAGGCTCCAAATTCGACGCAGGCAACGGCTCCCGCCCCAGAATGTGATCCGACGCCTTTTCGCCGATCATCAGTGTCGGTGCATTCAGATTGCCGTTGGTGATCTGCGGCATGATGGAGGAGTCGGCCACGCGCAAATTCTCAATGCCGATAACGCGGCACTCGGGGTCAACGACGGCCATCGCGTCTGATCCCATCTTGCAGGTGCCCGTGGGGTGATAGGCACTTTCAGCGTGGTCGCGAATGAAGGCGTCGATATCGGCATCTGACTGCACAGCACTGCCGGGCTGAATTTCTTCCGCACGAAACGGTTCCAACGCTTTTTGACCGATGATCTCCCGCGTGAACCGCACAGCCGCGCGGAATTCGGTCCAGTCATCTTCATGCGACATGTAGTTGAACAGAATTTTTGGCGTGTCCCTGGGTTCATTGCTCCGCACACGGACAAAGCCACGCGACTTGCTGCGCATGGGCCCAACATGGGCCTGGAAGCCATGGCCCGCAAAAGCTACTTTGCCATCATAACGCACGGCGGCTGGAATGAAGTGATACTGGATATCAGGATATTCAATGCCTGCGGCCGAGCGAATAAAACCACAGCTTTCAAAATGATTTGTGGACCCAAGCCCGGAATGAAACAGCATCCATTCCGCGCCAATCATGCCCTTGGACATGATGTTCAGTTTTCCATTGAGCGTGATGGGCTGACTGCATTTCACCTGGAAATATATTTCCAAATGGTCATGCAGATTTTCCCCTACGCCTGCGAGATGATGCTTCACCTCAATGCCGGCATCTTGCAACACTTGCGCCGGGCCAATGCCGGAGAGCTGTAGCAATTTGGGCGAATTGATTGGCGATGCAGCGATGATGACGTCACTGCGCGCACGCGCCGTGAAGATGTTGTCACCCCGCGAATATTCCACGCCTATTGCGCGTTTGCCATCCATGAGTATGCGCCGCGCATAGGCATGGGTGATCAGCTTGAGATTCTTGCGCTTGAGCGCCGGCCGCAGATAAGCATTGGCGGCAGACCAGCGGAAACCGTTGTGCACGGTCATTTCCATGGAGCCGAAGCCCTCCTGCTGGTGACCATTGTAGTCTGATGTCACGGGGTATCCCGCTTCGCGCCCCGCGTCGATGAAGGCTTGATACAATGGGTTCAGGCGCACACCGCGCTTCACATGCATGGGGCCGTCCACGCCGCGCCATCCTTCCTCACCGCCATGCGAATTTTCCATGCGCTTGAAATAGGGCAACACATTCTTGAAGGCCCAACCTTTCGCCCCCATTGCTTCCCAAGTGTCAAAATCACGGGCGTGACCGCGCACATAAACCATGCCATTGATGGACGATGAGCCCCCCACCACCTTGCCGCGCGGCGTGGCGAGGCGGCGACCCCCAAGATGCGGCTCAGGCTCGGTTTCAAAACCCCAGTTGTATCGCTTCATGT
>CAXTKL010000002.1:82521-84771 GCA_964244825.1 uncultured Aestuariivirga sp. | reverse complement strand
TTCGGAAGTCATTCATGCTGGCATCTATTATCCAACGGGTAGTCTGAAAGCCGGGATCTGCGTTGCGGGCCGCAAGCTGCTTTATGAATGGTGCAAGCCCTGATGCCGCCTACCACTTGAACGTGACGCCGCCTTGTGCAGAAGCCGTTGTGGTTTTTTTGCCGAAGAGAACACCGCCATCCGCAAAGACTGACAGTTGGTCGGAGAAGTCATAGTTGATGTGTCCGCCGACTTCGCCGAAGACGCCTTTGAAATTGCCTCCTGAAATGGCCAGGGCCGGACCGCCGGACAGAACGGTGACAGAAGGTGATGAGGCCAGTTCATCCCAGACGCGGGCCGTCAATGCGAAATCGATGTTGTTGGCGTCCATGCCAAAACGGGCACCCGCACCCAGCCTGAGGCTGTCATTGGTGCCGGGGTGAATGGTGGAGCCGCCAAGCGCAAAATCATCAATATCGGTCCAGACGGCAGCGCCGGAGATCATCGGCTCAACGAACGCCCCGCCATTTTCAATGCGGTAGCCCATATCACTGCGGAAACCAAGCGACGTGACATCGGATGTAGCCTTGCCCGTTGGTCCCAAGATTGGATCATTGTAATGCATCCTCAGCACGTCAAGCTTTGCCGTGTTGTTGAAAAAGAAACCTTGTCTCAGATAATCGGCATAGGCACCCACGCTGCCACCGGTGTAGGAGATCTTGGTGGAGCTGCCTTTCAAGCCCACATCGGAATCGATGTATCCTGCCAGCACACCAAACAGCAGTTTGCTGTCATTGTTCGACACGCCAAAATCAGCGCCACCGTTCAAGAACAAGGTGTCCTGCTTGAAACCAGGCGCCCCGGAATGGCCCCTGGCATTGGTCCAAGACCCACGCACCGCCATCCACAAGCCGTTTTGCGGATCGAATCCTCCCGCAAGCGGCGGATCGGCCACGGCGGTGACCTGGCCTGATGCCGACACGGCATCACGCAATGAATCCTGATGGTCCATCCACGACATCAACGTGTCATGCCAGATGTCCTGTGCGGAATCGACGGTGCTGCCCAGTTGTTTACCGCTGACTGAGGACGAGGAAACAAGGGCAAATATTTCGGTGCCCGCATCAAAATTCAGCGAATACTGGAACAATCCCTTGTTGATCGGGCCGCCAGACAATGTGAAATCGGCGGCATTCGCCGTGCCCGATACTTTTACCACGGTGATGCCTGCGGGATTCAATGCACCGTCAGCGAGATTTGTGTCGTTAACCTTCAGGGCGGTGGTTCCTGAGGAATTGCCTGTGATCAGCAGTTTGTCGGCCAGGGACCCGGGGCCACCCAGGAACGCGTCGACCCCGAGAACGCCGCCAACGCCAACATAATCCCCAACAACGGTGATCGTGGTATTGCCTGCCACACCATCTTGCGTACTGACTGTTCCGGAATTGCTGAGGCCACCTGCAAAGCTGGAATTGAGTGTGCCGTTGTTCCAAATGCCGGAATTCGTGAACAGCGACGTGGCAACCGCCGAACCTGTGACATTCACAGAGCCATTCAGGGTTCCGTTATTGTCGAGGGTGAACTTGGAGCCTGTGGTGCTGCCCAAAATCGCATTGGTGATGCCGGTGACAGTTGCATTGTTTGCGACTTGAACATTGCCAGTTGCTGCAATGAGATTGATACCATTCACTTTGCCGCTGACCAGACCTGCTGTGGTGATGGTGACCTTACCGATGTTGTTCGTCTGGGCGAAAATGCCATCACCCGCAACACCATTGCCCGTCACCGTCGATGCTGGCCCAACCGTCACGTCACCACCGTTCGAGCTGGCGACAATCCCGCCGCCGTTCGTGCCGATCACCGCACCCGTGCCCGTTACCGTGACGTTCTTGGCATTGGTCGACTCGGCGAAAATGCCAGTGAAGCCGCCGCTGACAGCCCCCGTTGTGGTGATGGTGACGGCACCACCCGTGGAGGCGAAAATCCCCCGACCCGCCGTGCCCGTTGCATCACCCGTGCCGTCAATCTTGATCTCGCCCGTCGCGCTGATTGCAAATACCCCGTCGAGAGCACCAAGGACGCCGCCGCTGCCAATGGTGATCGCGTTGGCACCGCTTGATGTCTTTGCATTGACGCCAAAGTTCTTGCCACTCACCAGACCCGCCGTGACGATGCTGATCTTGCCCGTGTTATTCGTGTCGGCGAAAATGCCATCGCCCGCAACACCATTGCCCGTCACCGTCGATGCTGGCCCAACCGTCACGTCACCAC
>CAXTKL010000002.1:0-82421 GCA_964244825.1 uncultured Aestuariivirga sp. | reverse complement strand
CCCGCCGCCGTTCGTGCCGATCACCGCACCCGTGCCCGTTACCGTGACGTTCTTGTTGTTCGCCGACTGGGCGATAATGCCAGTCAAGCCGCCGCTGGCAGCCCCCGTTGTGGTGATGGTCACGGCCCCACCCGTGAAGGCGAAAATCCCATTCCCCACCGCTCCAGTTGTATCGCCAGTGCCGTCTACAGTGATGGATCCTGTCGCCGCAGTGGCCAGAATTCCATTGAGGCCGCCAAGGATCTTGTTGTCGGTGATGGTGATCGAACCCTTGAAGCCTGCATTTGCCTCGACACCATTTGTGCCGAGCGACGCGTCGATGACCGTGCTGTTGCCGTTGCCAAGGATTTTAATATTGGCATCAACAGAATTGATCAGAACACCTTGTGCGCCACCAGCTTTTGTGACTTGAATTGTGCCGCTGCCGGATTGGATCACGGCAAGGTCACCCACAACGCCGCCGCCTGTTGATTTCAGGCGCACACCAATCAGGTCACCCTGAATCAGACCCGCGTTATTTGTGGTCAAAGCCCCATTGACGGTCGTAAGATCGACGCCAATGATGGGGTCAATCTTGCCTGTTGCGGATACAGTGACGGTGATGCCACCGTTTTTGGATGAGCCGACAACACCCGTGCCACCAAACGCTGTGATTTCGCCATTGACAGTGACCGTGTTCAGGCCAGTGCCAGAGCCGGAGTTGAGCAGTGAAACTCCATCCGCCGAGGCAGTGATGGTTTTGCCCGCCGCAGTCGTTATATCAATCGCGCCGGTGCCCGTTGCTTGCACGACGCCACGGATGCCGAAGCCAGTTGGGCCAGCACTTGCATCCACATTGCCGTTTGCCTTGATGGTAATACTGCCCGTGCCAGAACTGTCAGCGAAAATGCCGTTGTTCACGCCCGCGTTTCCAGCCTTGATATTGCCAGACACATCGACCAGCACCACACCTGCGCTTGCTGCGCTCAAGCTTCGTGCAACAACGGCTGAGCCAGTTGCGGCGCTGATGTCACCTGAGGCTTTGATGGTCACGTCGCCGGTTGCGATGTTGCTGACAAGCACAAGGCCATTGCCCGTGCCGAGATTCCTGACCGTTCCCGCACCCGTGTAGGTGGGAGCACCCAAGGCGTCGATCCCGAGTGCTGCATTCTTGGAGTCAGCGCTGCCGCCCAGTGACGGCGTATTGCCGATATTGACCTGCACGGCCCCGTCATTGGTCACGGTCACCGAGCCCGCGCCCGTGTTGGAAATTGAAAGGCCGAAACCGTCCACGGTTTGACCCGCCGCAACGTTCAGGGTTAAGGGCGTTCCGATGTTGAACGCATAGTTGCGATCGTTGGGCTGGTTTGTGTTGAAGGTGGTATTCGTCGTCAGCGTGGTGCCGCAGGTCACGGCGAAAGGCCCTGCGACGCAGGCCGCCCAGGCATGACCCGATCCAAACGTCAACCCACCCAGCACCATGCCCAGCGCTGTTGTCGATGCAAGCCGGTGTTTGAACTTTCGATTTTCGATGCAACTGTGTAGTGAGCCGTCCAACATGTCGCATGCCCTCTGTCGTCACAACTCATGCGACAAGATAACCCAAACCCCCATTAACGGGTTATTAGGGTTTTGTCCGGGAGTCAATTCCGTAAAGCACATCTGTGGTTCAACTTATGCGTTAAATTCTCAGTCAGATTTGGAATCGATGTTGGCCCTTGATTTCAACTCCGGAGAGCAATCGACGTTCAGACATCGCAATGGATGGCTTGCCAGCTGCGTTTCAAACCCGTAGGTGAAGCTGAATTGCCCGGGGGATACAGGCTGCACACCACAAGAAAGGTGCCGAAGATGAAAATATCTGGTCGCCACGTATCCGCTCTGCTTGCGTTTCTTACGTTTGCTTTGGCTGGTGCAGCGGCCGCAGAAACGCCGGGAAATGCGGAAACACTTTCGCCCAAAAGCGACCTCAGCGAAAAAAGCCAGGCCAGCAGCATCATCTCGGGTTGGTCGATGACTTGTAAAGAGCGGGCTGCTTCAGATGCCAACCCGGCGGCCTTGGCGTGTGACCTGAACAACGCGGTGTTCGTCAATGCCAACCAGCAGCGGTTTTTGGCCGTCACACTCAGCCATTTTCCTGCACAGCCCCTGCGCATGCTTGTGGCCCTGCCACATGGCGTTCAAGTGCAGGCCGGTATAACGGCAAGCATTGACAAGGGTGAAGCCGCAAAACTGCTCGTGGTGTCTTCCGACCAATCGGGTCTTTATGCATCGCTGGAACTTTCTGCAAAATTGACAACGGCCTTGCGCAAAGGCAAGAGCCTGCAATTCAGCTTTACTGGCATTGACGGCAAGACCTACAATGTATCGCTTGATTTAGCAGGTTTGGCGGCCCTTCTGCTGGCGTCTGGTTCAGTTGAGTAAGCGCCGGAGTTACACGCATGGTAACTGAAACGGCCGACGATATTGAAGCCATCATTGCCAAGACGGCACTGAAGTACGACCTGCTACCCTATGCGTCCAATCCATTTCCGCAATCACAACCCGCGCGCATCGGCGCAATCGCCAAACTCTTCGGTTTGGACATTGCACCCGTTGAAAACGCACGTGTGTTGGAACTTGGTTGTGCTTCAGCTGGAAACATCATTCCCCTGGCAATGCGCTATCACAAGGCAGAATTCGTAGGCGTTGATCTCTCGCGCACCCAGGTTGCCGCCGGCCGTGCCCGCATCGCCGCGTTGAAACTCAAGAACATTCGTATCCTGTGCCAGAGCTTTACTGAAATCGGGGATGACCTCGGCAGCTTTGACTACATCATTTGTCACGGGGTCTTCAGCTGGGTACCGGCACCTGTGCGTGAAGCGATTTTGCGGATCATGCACGAGCGTCTTTCGCCGGTTGGTGTTGGTTTTGTGAGTTACAACGTGTTGCCGGGCTGGCGCGCCATGCAGGCGCTACGCGATGCTTTCCTGCTTGAAATTCCGGACCAGCACAATTCATTGGCCCGTGTGCAACAGGCTCTGTCACTGCTGGATTTTCTGGCAGCCGCCAGCCCTGGAACTACGCCCTATAAACAAACCCTGCAGGCCTGGGCTGAACGGCTGAAAACGTTGCCGCCTGATTATGTCGCCCATGAGTTTCTGGAGGAAACCAATGAGCCTTGCACGGTGCGCAGCTTTGTGAACCTGGCGCAAGAACAGGGCTTGGCGTTTTTAGGCGAAGCGGATTTGCCCTCCATGATCCTCGACAATCTGGGTGAAGCAACGGCACAAATGATCAGGCAACGCACGGCCAATGATATTCTCTCTACAGAGCAAACCCGGGATTTGGTGACTGGCCGCACATTCCGCGAAAGTCTCGTGGTGGCGGCGTCCCGAGCGAGCTTGATCAATCGCAATCTTTCGTCGGATTCAATGGCAGGATTTCATTTCAGCGGCAGTGCCAGTTTGACACTTGAAGTAAAGGACAACACATACATACTTTCAGATGGCACCGGGCGGACCCTGACATCCTCATCACCTGCCGTAGGCAAAGCCTTGGCGCAGTTGGTTGACGCATTTCCAGCCTCGCTCAGTCTGGAAAATATGATCGAGGGTGCGAATTCGCATGATCAGGCTGCTGTCAGCCAAACCTTGCTGAACATGACGCTGGCTGGGTTTTGCACCCTGTTAACGTCGCCCGTCATGGCAGCGAGCTCGGCTTCTTCCCAGCCTTTGGCATGCCCCTTGGTGCAGGCTGATCTGGCGGCAGGCAGCGGCCAAACCACAAACCTGAGACACGAAAGGGTGGTGATCGATGCCGCTGCCGGAGTGATTTTGGCGTTTGCCGATGGCACGCGGAGCGTGGATGAACTCGCGGTCAAACTGTGTGACGCTGCCGCCAACGGAAAATTGACGTTTCAGCGAGATGGGAAACCGATATTGAACAAGGAGGAGATTCAAACGACTGCCAAAGAATATATCATCCCACTGCTTTCCGGCATGACGCGATCTGGGCTTATGATTTCATAGGCTCGACAACTTTACCTTTCGTACTCCGCGCGCAATCACTTGCCTCTAAACCTGGAAATCAGTGGTGTGGAGGGCGCTTACTCATTTTCCTTTTTGTGAACCAATCGGCGGTATAAGCTCAGTAAGATGAATACTGTTCTCATTCTCAACGGCCCCAACCTGAACCTGCTGGGACAGCGCCAGCCCGAGGTTTATGGCCACGCCACCTTGGCTGATGTTGAAGCAGATTGCCACAAGCTGGCAGATTTGCTGGCGCTTTCGGTCCGTTTTGAACAGAGCAACGCCGAACATGCGTTGATCGACTGGATACAGGCGGCGCGACAACATACGGCCGGAATCATCATCAATCCCGGCGCCTTCACCCACACCTCCATCGCCATTCTGGATGCGCTCAACAGTTTTCAGGGACCCGTCATCGAGGTGCATATTTCCAATGTTCACAAACGCGAAAGCTTCCGGCACCATTCCTATATTTCGGGCCGGGCGGACGGCGTGATCGTCGGTTGCGGTGTGGAAGGCTATCAACTGGCCCTGCGCCGGATGGCAACGCTGCTCGAATAAAAAATCTGCAAACTGCCATCTCTTGACATCACTGTCTGCATAGGTTTCAACCACGCCATGGCGCGGGCATTCCTTGTTGACACTTCACAGCATCATACAAGACTTTTGCAGGCCGTCCTCAAGTGGTTCGCCTGCCGTCTGCCGTGAAGGAGCATGCCCATGTATCTCGGACTTGATTTCGGCACCTCCTCGGTGAAGGGCGTGCTCATCGACACAAAGCAGAAGATCGTCGCAACCGCTTCCGCGCCGTTAAAGGTGTCGCGCCCGCACCCCGGCTGGAGCGAGCAGAACCCCGAAGACTGGTGGAAGGCCGCGGGCAAGGTTGTGGCGCAGTTGAAGGCTGTCAAACCCAAGGCCGTGGCGGCTGTGGAAGGCATCGGTCTTTCCGGGCAACAACATGGCGCGACTTTGCTGGACAAGGACGGCAAGGCGCTGCGGCCTTGCATTCTCTGGAATGACGCGCGCTCCGGCAAGGAGTGTGCGGAGATCATGGATGGCACACCGGAGGTGGTCGCTCATTCCGGCAACATCGTGCTGGCGGGCTACACCGCGCCTAAGCTTGTGTGGGTGAAGAAGCATGAACCCAAGACCTTCGACAAGGTGGCCAAAGTGCTGCTGCCAAAAGACTATATCCGCCTGCGCATGACAGGCGACTACGCCTCCGACATGTCCGACAGTTCGGGCACCTATTGGCTCGATATCAGGAACCGTCAGTGGTCGGAACTTCTGCTCAAAGCGTCGGGCATGCGGCGCGACCAGATGCCGGAGCTATTCGAGGGTACGGATGCAATCGGCCGTCTATCACCATCCGTGGCCAAGGCCTGGGGCATGCCGAAGCGGCCAGTGGTCGCGGGTGGTGGCGGGGACAATGCGTCCTCCGCTTGTGGCATTGGGGCTGTTACCGATGGGGCGGGTTTCCTTTCCATCGGCACTTCGGGTGTGATGTTTGTGTCCAACGATAGGTTCTCGCCCAATGCCGGAAAGTTCGTGCACGCCTTCTGCCATGCGGTGCCTGACACCTGGCATCAGATGTGTGTCATCGTCTCGGCCACCGCCAGCTTGGAATGGCTGTCAGGCGTGTTGCAAACACCCGCACCGCAGTTGACCAAGGCGCTCGGCGCAAAAGTCAAAGGTCCCTCTTCGGCGCTGTTCCTGCCTTACCTCTCAGGCGAACGCACGCCTGTGGGCGATGCTGAGGTGCGCGGGTTGATGATGGGGCTTGGCCAGGAAACCGATCGCAAGGCCATGACCCATGCGGTGCTCGACTCTATCGCCTTTGCCTTCCGCGACTCGTTGGATGCATTGCGGGATGGCGGTGCCACCATCAACCGCCTGATGGCCGTTGGCGGCGGCACCAAGTCTGCGCTCTGGCTGAAGATCATGTCCACGGTGCTGGGCCTTCCCATTGATGTGCCAGTGGCGGGTGACATTGGTGGTGCCTTTGGCGCAGCGCGGATGGGGCTCGTCGCGGCGACGGGGGCGAATTACCGCGATGTCTTCACCAAACCGAAAATCGCCAGCACGATCACGCCCGAAAAATCAGCGGCTGCAGCCTATGACGACCAATACCAGCGTTACACAAAAATCTATCCATCGATCCGGGAGATCTAAGCCCATGTCCTTCTTCACGCAGAAAAAGCCGGCCAAATATGAAGGCCCGAAGTCCAAAAAGGAATTCGCCTTCCGACATTACGACCCGAAGAAAAAGGTGATGGGCAAGACCATGGCGGAGCAGTTGCGCTTTGCCATCTGCTGGTGGCATTCCACCTGCTGGCCGGGAGGTGACCCCTTCGGCGGTGAAACCCTGATGCGCTCCTGGCACCACATGCCCGACGAAATGGCCGCCGCCCGCATGAAGGCGGATGTGATGTTCGAAGCGATGGAATTGACGCAGATCGATTTCTTCTGCTTCCACGACCGCGACATCGCACCCGAAGGGCAGACGCTGAAAGACTCCAACAGCAACGTCACCGCCATTGCCAACTACATCGAAAAGAAAATGGCGAAGTCGAAGAAAAAGCTCTTGTGGGGCACGGCCAATGTGTTCTCCAACCGCCGCTTCATGGCGGGTGCCGCCACCAACCCGGACCCTGATGTGTTTGCCTATGCTGGCGCACAGATCAAACACGCCATGGATGTGACAAAGAGTCTGGGCGGCGAGAATTATGTGATGTGGGGCGGCCGTGAAGGATATGAAACGCTTCTCAACACCAAGATTGGCCATGAGATCGAAGCCGCCAAGCGCATGCTGTCGCTGGTTGTCGAGTACAAGCACAAGATCAATTTCAAGGGCCCCATCCTGATCGAACCCAAGCCGCAGGAACCGACGAAACACCAATATGACTATGACGTGGCCACTGTCTATTCGCTGATCTCGTCACTCGGACTGCAGAAAGATGTGAAGGTCAACATCGAGCAGAACCACGCCATCCTCGCGGGCCACACCTTTGAACATGAGATTGCGCTTGCTTCGGCATTGGGCATTTTCGGTTCCATCGACATGAACCGGGGTGACTATCAGTCCGGCTGGGACACGGACCAGTTCATTGTCAATGTGCCGGAGATCACGCTGGCCATGCTGGAAATCCTGAAGGCTGGCGGCTTTACCACGGGTGGTCTCAATTTTGATGCCAAGATCCGTCGGCAGTCACTTGATGCGGATGATCTTCTGCATGCGCACGTGGGCTCGATGGATGCCACGGCAAAAGCGCTGTTGAACGCCGCCGCCATTCTCGAAGATGGTAAATTGGCTGGCATGATCGATGAGCGCTATGCTGGTTGGTCAATCCCGAAAAACAAGGCCATGCTGGCCGGCAAGGAAAACCTGGATGCGATTGCGGCAAGGGTCGAAAAAAACAATATCAATCCACAGCCGAAGTCGGGCAAACAGGAACGCTTGGAGAATTTGATCAATTCATATTGCTGAACTCACCTCCCCTCTCCGTCACGCTTCGCGCGACACCTCTCCCGCAAGCGGGCGAGGTAAGTAAAGTTTCATTTCCTCGCCCGCTTGCTGGAGATGTGGCACGCGTCAGCGTGACGGAGAGGGACCACAAATACAAAACCAAAATCGGGAGAATCACACACATGGCAACAGACATCAAGGGACCGGGCATTTTTCTGGCGCAATTTGCAGGCGACGCGGCACCTTTCAATTCCTTCGACGCTATCACCAAATGGGCAGGATCCATCGGTTACAAGGGCGTGCAGGTGCCAACGTGGGATGGCCGCTTGTTCGACTTGAAAAAAGCGGCGGAGTCCAAAACTTATTGTGATGAACTCAAGGGCACGGCGAAGAAAAACGGTGTTGAGATCACCGAGCTTTCGACGCATCTGCAAGGCCATCTCGTAGCCATTCATCCCGCCTATGACATTGCAGTCGATGGCTTCGCCCCTGCAGCTGTGCACGGCAATGCAGCAGCGCGCCAGGAATGGGCCTGCGAACAAATCAAACTCGCGGCCAAAGCCTCCAGCAACCTGGGCATCACGCGTCAGGTGTCTTTCACCGGCGCTCTCGCCTGGCCCTATCTCTATCCCTGGCCCCCGCGCCCGCCGGGCCTTGTGGAAGAAGCCTTCAAGGAATTGGGCAAGCGCTGGAAGCCTTTGCTTGATGAGCTGGATGGCAATGGCGTGAAGATCGGTTTTGAACTGCATCCCGGTGAAGACACATTCGATGGCACCACGTTTGAAATGTTCCTGGAGCAGACAGGCAATCACAAGGCTTGCGGCATCAATTACGATCCGTCGCATTTTCTCTTGCAGCAAATGGACTATGTGGAGTTCGTCCACATCTACCATGAACGCATTTTTGCTTATCATGTGAAGGACGCTGAGTTCAATCCGACAGGAAAACAGGGTGTCTATTCCGGCTTCCAGAACTGGACCAACCGGGCGGGCCGCTTCCGCTCGCTGGGCGACGGCCAAGTGGACTTTTCCGCCATTTTCTCTGCCTTGGCGCAGCACAACTATGATTCCTGGGCCGTGCTGGAATGGGAATGCTGTCTCAAAGACGCCGAGCAAGGTGCACGCGAAGGTGCGCCGTTTATTGAGAGCCATATCATCAAGACCACGGCGAAGGCGTTTGACGATTTTGCTGCGGGAACAACGGACACGGGTAAGGCAAGGCGGATGTTGGGGTTGAAGTAAGAGCCAAGATCAAACACCCCCTCCCGGCTTCGCCGTACTCCCCCGGCTCAAGAAGGCCGAGGGAGAAAAACTTTCTCCCCCATCGCCCTTGCGATGGGGGCGTACCCCGAAAGGGGGGGAGGGGGTGTCAGTCATAAAGTAATTCGCTAAGGAGACACCAAAATGGTTTCAGGACGCACAGAAAAAAAGTCAGGCCGCATTCGATTAGGAATGGTGGGCGGTGGGCAGGGTGCCTTCATTGGTGCGGTACATCGCATTGCCGCCCGCATTGATGATCACTACGAACTTGTCGCCGGCAATCTCTCGGCAGACCCTAAGAAAGCCGCAGCCTCTGCTGCTGATCTCGGTCTTGATCCGGCGCGCAGCTATGGTTCATTTGAAGAGATGGCCAAAGCGGAAGTTCAGCGTGCCGACGGTATTGAAGCGGTGGCCATTGTGACGCCCAACCATGTGCATGTGCCTGCGGCCAAGGCCTTTATCAAGGCGGGCATTCATGTGATCTGCGACAAGCCATTAGCGCTCACTCTGAAGGAGGCCAGGTCGCTCGAAGCGCTGCTTGCCAAAACGAAAAACGTTATCTTCGCGCTGACACACAATTACTCCGGCTACCCGATGATTCGCCAGGCCAAGGAAATGGTGGCCAAAGGGGAACTGGGCGAGATTCGTCTGGTGCAAGGCGAATACCCACAGGACTGGTTGACCACGGCGCTGGAAAAAACCGGACAGAAGCAGGCGGCATGGCGCACCGATCCCAAACGCTCCGGCGCGGGTGGCTGTGTGGGTGACATTGGTACCCACACCTATCAACTGATGTGCGATGTCTCAGGACTCTCACTCGCTGAACTCTGCTGCGACCTCACCTCCTTCGTGAAGGGGCGCGTGCTGGATGACAATGTAAACGCCATGCTGCGATTCAAGGGTGGGGCCAAGGGCATGCTCTGGGCCAGCCAGGTGGCGCCGGGCAATGAGAACGGTCTCAAAATCCGCGTGTATGGAACGAAGGGCGGCCTGGAATGGACGCAGGCCGATCCCAACTATCTCTGGTATACACCATTTGGTGAGCCCAAACGCCTGATCACCCGGGGTGGTGCGGGCTCTGGCTCCGCAGCTGCGCGTGTGACGCGCGTGCCGCCCGGTCATCCCGAAGGCTATCTCGAAGGTTTCGCCAATGTGTATAGTGAAGCGGCTCGCGCAATTTTCGCCGCGCGCAATGGCAAGAAGCCCGACAAAGATGTGACTTTCCCCGGCATCAAAGATGGTGTCGACGGCATGGCCTTCATCGCGGCGTGCGTAAAGTCGTCAAAGGCCAATGCGAAGTGGGTCAAGTTGTAATCGAAATCTGGAGCGGGCGAAGGGAATCGAACCCTCGTATGCAGCTTGGGAAGCTGCCGTTCTGCCATTGAACTACGCCCGCTTTATCGCGGTATTATCGGCTATTTCGATCCGGCAATAAAGGGCTTAAAATGTTTTGACAATTTCAGGCCCTGTTTTTGATAATTCGAGCCAACCTGACCATATACCTTGTCCGGGGTTTCGGTGAGCCGTTCATAGACCAGACGGCCAATGATCTGGCCGTCTTCCAGAATGAAGGGCACCTCGTGGGAACGCACTTCCAGCACTCCGCGCGCACCCTCGCCGTTGCCGGATGAATGGCCGAAGCCTGGATCAAAAAAGCCCGCATAGTGAACGCGAAACTCGCCGACGAGCGGGTTGTAGGGTACCATTTCCGCTGCATGCGTCGGGGGCACGCGTACCGCTTCCTTGGAGGCCAGGATGTAGAACTGATCGGGATCAAGGATCAGCGATCCCTGTTTCCAGATCGGTTCCCAATAATCCAGCACATCGAGCACGCCCTTCTTGTCCACATCCACCAGCGCCGAATGACGCTTGGCGCGAAACCCCACGGGTGCATTATTCTGCATGGCCAACAGATCCACGCTCAGGGCAAGACCACCATCAATGTTGACCTCACCTGAGGTGATCAGCGGTTCCTTTGCGTGCAAGGCATGGATCAGCGCATCGCTGGCATTGGCAGCCCCCAGGCGAAAACGGATCTGCGAAAGGCGGGAGCCTTGCCGCGCCAGTATCGGAAACGTGCGCGGCGAGATTTCGGCATAGAGCGGCCCCTGGTAACCCTCCGGTACCTTGTCGAACTCCTGGGCATAATCGGCGATGACGCGCGTGAAGATATCAAGGCGGCCGGTTGAGCTTTTCGGATTGGCCGCCGCTGACATGCCCGCAGGCATCGACAGGCTTTCCATTAGTTGCACGATGTAAACGCAGCCAGTTTCAAGCACGGCACCCGCTGCGAGATCAAACTCGTGCAGCGTGATGTCTTTGAGTTTGTCGGCCACGCGCAAACGCGGCCCTGGCAGGAAGGAGGCCCGTACACGGTAGGCCTTGGCACCCAGCCGCAGATCAAGGCTAGCCGGTTGAATCTGGTCATCGTCAGGCTTTTGCGCAAGCCTGATGATTCCGCTGTCACACAGGCGGGCGATGGCACGGGCGGGCAGGATACCCTGTTTGAGATCGGTCATGACGCCCTTTTGGTCTGCCGCAACCAGGCTTGCAAGGGCCGCAAAATGCCAGTGGAAAACTGCGCGGGATGTCTTAAGTTGGGGCCATGTACCAAGCCGTCACCGAACTTATCCGCGTCACCGTCCGGCCTGAATTTATCGAAAGCCAGTCCCAGCCCGAGAACAGCAAGTTCATCTGGGCCTACACCATCACGGTGGAAAATGGCAGTGTGGAAACCGTGACTCTGTTAACACGGCACTGGGTGATCACCGATGGTCATGGCCGCCGCCAGGACGTGCGCGGCGATGGCGTGGTGGGTGAGCAACCGACATTGCGCCCTGGCCAACGCTTTGAATATACATCGGGCTGCCCTCTCTCAACACCATCGGGCATGATGGTGGGGAGTTATGGCATGGTCACGGCCACAGGCCGCCCCTTTGATGTGAGCATCCCCGCCTTTTCCCTCGACAGCCCCCATGACAAGCACAGCCTGAATTGACCATGACCTCTGAAGACATTCTCGCCAGACTTGTGGCCTTCGATACCACCAGCCGCGACAGCAATATCCCGCTTATTGCCTGGGTCGAAGATTATCTGGACCAATTCAGCGTGCCGCATTTTCGTGTTGACTATGAAGATGGGTTCAAAACCAACCTGTTCGCCACCATTGGTCCCGATATCGGTGGCGGCGTTGTCTTGTCCGGCCATACCGATGTGGTGCCTGTCGATGGCCAGAACTGGCAGACTGACCCCTTCACCCTGACAGAGAGAGACGGGCTGCTGTATGGCCGTGGCAGTGCCGACATGAAGGGCTTCATCGCGGTGACCCTGGCCCTGGTGCCGGAATTTCTGGCGCGGAAGCTGCGCGTGCCCATTCATCTGGCCTTCTCCTGCGATGAGGAAGTGGGCTGCAAGGGTGTGCGGCCCTTGCTGGAGTTTCTGCGTGACCACCCGAAGAAGCCCTCTGCCGCGATCATTGGTGAACCGACGTCCATGCGCGTGGTCAACGGCCACAAGAGTGCGGTGCGGTTCGCGACTGAGGTCACGGGCCATGAATCCCATTCCGCCCTCACCGACAAGGGCGTCAATGCCATCATGGTGGCGGGTGAGATCATCCACGAAATCAGCAGGATCCGCGACGAGCTGATTGCGGTCGGGGATGCCAGCAAGCGTTACGATCCGCCCTATTCCACCATCCACATCGGTGTGATCTCAGGCGGCACCGCCAACAACATTGTGCCGAAGACCTGCAGCTTCAACTGGGAAACCCGCTTGCTGCCAACCGCCGACGAAAATCATATTCCTGACCGCATCAACGCGCTTGCCCGCAAGCTTGAACCCGCCATGAAGGCCGTGTCGCCACAGGCTGGCATCCACGTAGCACAGGCGAATGCCATTCCGGGTCTTGCGGCGGAAAAGGATTCGCCAGCAGAATTATTGGCCCTGCAATGCAGCCACAGCAATTCAACCCACACCGTGTCTTATGGCACGGAAGCGGGCCTGTTCCAGCAGGCCGGCATTCCAGCGGTTGTGTGTGGTCCAGGATCAATCGAACAGGCCCACAAGCCCGACGAGTTTATCGCCGTGACCGAATTGCGAGCATGCGAAGTGTTTTTGCAGCGGCTGGCGGAGCGGTGTTGTTGAAACTCCCTCTCCGTCTCGCAGCGCAGCTGCGAGACGGAGAGGGACTACTTGACTTCGCCACAATCGCTCCCCACTTCAGGAACCGTCGAAGAAGGGAACACGCCATGCCACTTATTCTGTTTTTCCTAAACGCCGTCTGGTTTATCACAGGCGGCGTCATTGCTGGTCTGGCCTGGTGCCTCGCGGGCGTGATCATGGCGATTACCATCGTCGGGCTGCCCTGGGCGCGATCCTGCTTCATGCTGGCGCGGTTTTCGTTCTGGCCCTTTGGTTATGACATCATCTCACGTGACCAGCTTTATGGCCGCGAGGATTTGGGTACAGGTGCGCTCGGCATGCTTGGCAACATCATCTGGTTTGTGCTGGCGGGCTGGTGGTTGGCGCTGATGCACATCTCGGCGGCGATCGCCTATGCTGTCACCATCGTCGGCATTCCCTTCGCGTGGCAACACGTGAAACTGGCAATTGCATCACTCTTCCCTGTGGGCAAGACTGTGATTTCAACGGATCGCCTGTGGGCGCCGATACCGCAGCTCAAGCAAATTCAGAAGGCTTGAATACATACGGTGTTGAGCAGAATTCACACACAACCTTGATCGCGCCGTTTTCCACCATGTCGGCGCGGTCTTCAGCGGAAAAGCCTTTGATCATTTCGGCGACTGTCTCACGCGAACAGGTGCAGTGCCGCCGCAATTGCAAGGCGGGATAAACCGTCACGCCATCTTCGTGATAAAGCCGGTATAGCAAATCTTCCGACGACAATGTGGGGTCAAGCAATTCATGGCTTTCCACAGTGTCAAGCAGCAACCGCGCCTTGACCCAGTCATCATTCTCCACAACCGTTTCGTCATGACCTTCGGGCGCGTCGCCGGATGAAAACGCCACGGGCGAAATACCCCCCTCGCGCGGCAGATGCTGGATAAGAATGGCTCCTGCACGCCACCGGGTTTGCTTTTCGCCACGTGTCAACATCGGCCCCGCAAACAAATGCAGGCGTGTGGGGATTTGTTCTGATTGGGCAAAGTAAGTGTGGGCGGCATCGGCGAGAGTACCTTGACCCAAGGGCACAATGCCCTGGTAGCGCTCCATCTCGGCCCCCTGATCCACCGTCATGGCGAGATAGCCTTCACCCATCAACTCGGTTTCAGAGGCAAGTCGGCCCGCATCCCCTACGGCTACTTTGTTGTAACGCGCCACGCCGCGCACACCATTGGGCGACAGGAAATCTGCGACAAGCATGGACACGGGGCCATCGGTCTTGGTCTGCAGGATGAACTTGCCTTCAAACTTCAGGGTTGATCCCAGCAAGGCCGCAAGGGCCACCGACTGCGCCAACAGCCCCGACACAGTTTCAGGATAATCATGACGCGACAGGATATCATCAATCACCGGACCCAGACGCACGACGCGGCCGCGGATGCCGAGGGGTTTGACTTCAAAGGGAAGTACAAGATCATCGTCCGTCATTACTTCTCACCCAGACAATGCAACAAAATTGCCTTCTGTACATGCAAGCGGTTTTCGGCTTCATCCAGCACCACGGATTGCGGCCCATCAAGCACGCTGTCTGTTACCTCGTCATTGCGGTGCGCAGGCAGGCAATGCATGAACAGGGCATCGGGGTTGGCCAGTTTCATCAAACGGTCATTCACCTGAAACGGCTGCAAGATATTGTGACGCCGCTCGCCATCCGTATCATGCATCGACACCCAGGCATCGGTGATGATGCAGTCACTTCCGGTAACGGCTGCCTCGGCTGTATTGACTTCCACAACATTTGCCATATTGGCGCGGGCCCAGGCCATCACGGGCCTATCCATCGGGTATTCATCGGGACAACCCAACCGCAATGTGCCGCCCAATTTTCCAACAGCGTGGACCCAGGAAGCAGCAACATTGTTGCCATCACCGACCCAGGCCACCGTGTGTTTCGACACATCACCCTTGCGTTCTTCCAAAGTCAAAATATCTGCCATCACCTGGCAAGGATGCGTATGGTCAGTCAGACCATTGATGACGGGAACCGTTGCTGCTCCTGCAAGCTCGGTCAGGTTCGAATGTTTTGCCGCCCGAAGCACAATGCCATCAACATAGCGAGACAACACCCGCGCCGTGTCCGCAATGGTTTCGCCCCGGCCCAACTGCATATCGCTGGAATTCAACACCAGTACTTCGCCGCCCAGTTGTTTCATGGCCATTTCGAACGACACACGTGTACGGGTGGAGGGACGTTCAAAAATCAAGGCAACGGCCTTGCCTTTCAACGGCAAGTCCGTTTCCTTGGCACCCTTGTTCCAGCCCGCACGATTGGCCTTCATGGCATGGGCCGATGTCAGGATGTTGCGCAGTTCCAGCGGAGCAAGCTCATGCAAATCAAGAAAATGTTTTGGCATCCGGTCAGGCCGCCTTGGCCGTGAGGGCCTTGCAGGCCTTCTCAAGTTTGGTTACGGCTTCACTCACATCAGCTTCTGTCACAACCAATGGCGGCAGCAGGCGCACCACATTGTCGCCAGCGCCAATCACCAGCATCTTCTCCGCAATGACTGCGGCCACAAAAGCTGTATTCGGCACCTTGCACTTGATACCCATCATCAGGCCACTGCCCCGAATGTCTTCGATCACGTCAGGATACATGTCCTTCAGAGCAGCGAGTTTCTGCTTCAACAGCAGGGCCTGCTTCTGCACATTGTCAAGAAAACCATCCGCCGTTACCACATCAATGACAGCAGAGCCCACAGCCGTCGCGAGGGGATTGCCGCCATATGTCGAGCCATGGGTACCCGCCGTCATGCCTTTTGCTGCATCTTCAGTTGCCAGACATGCTCCCAATGGAAAACCACCGCCAATCCCTTTGGCAATCGCCATGATGTCAGGCGTGATGCCCGCCCACTCATGCGCAAACAGTTTTCCGGTGCGGCCAACGCCACACTGCACCTCATCCAAGATCAACAGCATGCCATGGCGATCACAGAGATCGCGCAAACCTTTCAGACACTGCATGGGCAAAGGGCGTATGCCGCCCTCACCTTGCACCGGCTCCACCAGGATGGCACCGACGTCCGGAGTGATGGCGTCTTCCAGAGCCTTGTGGTCTCCAAATGGCAATTGCCGGAACCCGCCCATGCGTGGCTCGAAACCTTCGAGATATTTTTCCTGCCCGCCCGCTGCTATGGTTGCCAAAGTCCGGCCATGGAAAGCCCCTTCAAAGGTGATGATGGTGGAGCGTTCCGGCTGGCCACTGGCGAAATGATACCGGCGCGCCATCTTGATCGCACATTCCAGGGCCTCCGCACCGGAATTGCAGAAGAACATGGTGTCGGCAAAGGTCTTCTCGATCAGTTGTGCCGCCAGCTTCTCTTGTCCTGGCATCCGGTAGAGATTGGATGTGTGCCAGATCTTTTGGGCCTGTTCGGCCAGGGTCTTGACCAGATGCGGGTGGGCATGGCCGCAACTTGTCACCGCCACCCCAGCGCCAAAATCGAGATAGGCTTCGCCTTCTTCCGTGTAGACGCGGCAACCTTCTCCGCGCACAAAAGCCATGGGCGCGCGGTTATAGGTTGGCAATACGGAGGCAATCATCGGCCTTATCCTTCTCCAGAAGTGAAAAACGCCAGTCAGGTGAGACTGGCGCGCAACAGTCGTGATATAAAGTGAGGTTTTCCACTGGTCAATGAGGGGCTTTTCCGGCCTGAGTCAAAACAGCGCATAGACGGGAGTCTGCGAAAACGCTTTAACTTTTCATTAACCACGTTGGACAGCAGGAAACTGGGGAAAACTCTTGTTTCAAGCGCCCAATTGGTTGCCGATGGTCTGCTACACGCTGTAGGGAAGAGGCCATCAGCTACGAGATGTAGCGTTTCAAGTCAGGCGTAAGGTTTTGACGCGGGGAAGAGCCATTCCCTGTGCTTATGGAGGGATTCACAACGTGAATGATGTATCGGCAGCAGGCGGCGAGAAAATGCCGTGGACGGAAGATCGTGTGGAAACGCTGAAGAAACTGTGGGCCGACGGTCTGAGTGCCAGCCAGATTGCAGGCAAACTGGGCATGGGCGTCACGCGCAACGCGGTTATTGGCAAGGTGCACCGATTGAATCTGGCAGGCCGCGTAAACACACCACGCACACAAACTCCCCGTGCTGCGCGAAAACCAAGTGCCGATGGACAAGCCTCCGCACCGCGCGGACCATCCCGCCCATCCATGCCGCCGACTGCTGGCAACACGGCGCTGAAAAGTTTTGCCCAACCCAACATCAATCCTCGCCTCGCCCCCTTGCCGGAACCAAAGCCATTGCGACTTGTGGAATCCTCTAAGGATGGCCGGATTACCATTCTGCATCTCTCCGACAAAACCTGCAAATGGCCCATTGGCGACCCGCAGCATGATGATTTCTGTTTCTGTGGCCACGGCCCGCGCGATGGTTCGCCCTATTGCGAATACCATGCAAGAATGGCCTATCAGCCAGCACAGGACAGGAACAGAAGGCGAGCATAATTGGCGGCCCTCACGCTCAGGGCCACGCGATGACTGACACGTCCCTCGACCCTGGCATGTTATCGTTTTACGAAACCCTGTCTGCGCAAACGCCTCCGGGGTCGGAACACTGGCCGCTCGACCAACAGCGCTCCGTATGGAATGCCGTCTGCACTACTTTTCGTGCCCCGCGTCCTGCAAACATTGACGTCATCGACACAGTCGCAAATGGTGTGCCATGTCGCGTTTATAAACCAGCGGGCCCCGCACTGAGGCCCGGCCTCGTTTACAGCCACGGTGGCGGCTGGGTCCTTGGTGGACCTGATACGCATGATGACATCTGTGCCGAAATGGCAGCCGGTGCCGGTTGTGTTGTTGTGCTGACGGACTACAGGCTGGCCCCGGAACATCCGCACCCCGCCCAACTCGAGGACACCCTGAAAGTCTGGCGCTGGATGCGCGAACAAGGGATTCAACACGGAATCAAGACTGATCACATCATTGCCGCCGGTGACAGTGCAGGCGGGCAAATGTCGGTGGCTTTGGCGCTCACGCTGCGTGACCTCGGCCTGCCGCAGCTCCAGGCTATGTTATTGCTGTATCCCGTTCTCGGGGCCAATACCGAAACAGCATCCTACATCCGCAACGCCAATGCACCCTGCCTCACACGCAAAGAAATGCGCTTCTACCTCACATCTTTCCTTGGTCCAGAAGGCGCTCCCGCGTGGTCTGACGAAAAAGCCGTGCCGCTACTGGCCGCTTCAGTTGAGGGCCTGCCCCCCGCCTTCATCACGGTTGCGGGTCATGATCCGCTGCATGATGACGGTGTGATGTTTCATGACCGTTTGCTGGCTGCAGGTGTTGCCAGCAGCTTGCGCCATGAACCACGGCTGGCCCATTCCTACATGCGGGCGCGGCATCACAGTGCGGTGGCGATGGCAGGTTTTCGCGCTATCTTAGAGGCTTTGCGTAGCTTTGCCGCATCATCGGGACCGCTTCTGCCCAAACGGGATTGAACCTTCCGCCTTATTGTGAGGCCCAAATGATGCGGGCCATCCAGTCGACGTTCTTGGCGTCCATGTTTTTTACCGGATGATCCGGGTTGAAGGACGCCAACTCAATGCTGCGTGCCGATTGCTTCTGCAGGATCTTCGCCATGACCTGCCCGTCAGAGGTACGCACCACGACGCGGTCGCCCTTGCGGATGGTGGCACCGGGGGACACAATGATGGTGTCGCCCTCCCGATAGATCGGCAACATGGAGTCGCCAGTGATCTCAAGGGCATAGGCCGATGTATCGGTGACGCCCGGCACATCCACCTCATCCCAGCCGGAGCCTGCAGGAAAGCCACCGTCATCAAAAAAGCCGCCACGGCCAGCCTTGGCAAAGCCCAGCAGCGGCAGGACACGCATTTTTGGCGGCGCCCCCTTTTTCCCAGAGAGCAATTCCATAAACTCATCCACCGGGGCACCCGATGCATTCAACACGCGGGAAATCGATTCCATCGTGGGCCAGCGGGGGCGCCCATCAGGGCCATTGCGCTTCGAGGGATTGAACGATGTCGGGTCAAGACCTGACTTCTTGGCGAGGCCCGAAGCCGAAAAACCATAGCGCTCGGCAATCACATCAATCGCATTCCAGACTTGCTTGTGAGTGAACATTTTTGATACCTCTTCCGGTGGTGGACCCTTTTGTAGGACAATAAGCCTCGCTAGGAAGAGATTGTCAAGTGAAAACTTTGTGCTATGGGGCATTTTGAGGAGTTTTTTGATGCTTCGGGTCTATAAAATCGTGGATGCAGCTGCGTGGAGCCGGGCTTGTGCGTGCGGTGTGTTCCATGGAGCGGAAATTGATCTGAAAGACGGCTATGTTCACTTCTCAACCGAATCACAGGTTGAAGCCACGGCGCGGCTGCATTTTGCTGATCAGACAGGCTTGTTGCTGGTTGCTTTTTCGGCAGATGACCTCGGCGATGAATTGAAATGGGAGGCGTCACGGGGCGGTGACCTGTTTCCACATCTCTATGGCACATTGGACCCAGCGCTGGCGCTGTGGGCAAAGCCCCTGCCCTGGAACAGTAAGCATCATGATTTTCCTCAGGGGTGGAAGGCATGAGACTGTTTGATACAGCGTTTCGTTTGAGCCAGCCATTTTTGCGGGGGCGGGATGCAGAGAACGCTCATGGCCTTACGATACGCGCCCTCAAATGCTTGCCACCGCTGCCGATTCCGACATCTGATCCGAAGTTGGCACAAAAGCTGTTTGGCCTTGATTTTCCCAACCCTTTGGGTCTCGCCCCCGGCTTTGACAAGAATGCGGAAGTTCCCGATTCCATTTTGCGACTGGGGTTTGGCTTTGTCGAAGTGGGCACGTTGACACCCTTGCCGCAGCCGGGAAACCCTAAGCCCCGGCTGTTCCGGCTGACTGAGGACAAGGCCGTGATCAACCGCATGGGGTTTAACAATCAGGGCCACTGGGAGGCGCTGAAACGTTTGAAGCAACGCAAGCGCGTGGGTGTCGTCGGTGTGAACATTGGGGCCAACAAAGACAGTGCAGACCGCGCTTCAGACTATGTGGCAGGTATAGCAGGCTTCAGCGAGGTGGCGGATTACATCACGATCAATGTTTCGTCGCCCAATACGCCGGGGCTGCGCGGCTTGCAGTCTGCCCGGGAACTCGAAAGTCTACTGAAACGCCTCAATGAAGCCCGCGCAACGCAGGCCAGTCGCCCGGCTATGCTTCTGAAGATTGCTCCTGATCTCGGTGATTCCGAGATGGCGGATATCGCGGCGTGTTGTGCGAATGAGACCGTGGACGGCGTGATCATTTCCAATACGACGCTGTCACGCCCGGCGCTTTTGTCTATGCACGGATCGGAATCGGGCGGCCTTTCGGGGAGGCCCTTGTTTGCGCTGTCGACAAGACAACTTGCAAAATTTTACCTGCTCAGCAAGGGTCAGATTCCTCTGATCGGGGCAGGTGGGATTGAGGATGGTCCCACTGCACTGGCAAAAATTCAGGCTGGTGCATCATTGCTGCAAGTCTATTCGGCCCTGGTCTACCGTGGACCCCGTTTGATTAATGATATTAACTGTACACTCACGAATAATTCGCTGTCATTGGCACAGTTGCGCGGCAGCAAGGCAGAGGAACTCGCCTACCAAACCGACAACGGCAAATAGCGAGCGAAAATTTCGGCCGTCACACCTGTCGTTTCCATATGATCCAGGGCTGCATCCAGCCTGTTGCGCAGGTCGCTTGCATCCTGGCGCAGCACAAAACTCAAACTGCGGCTGAAACTGGCCCTGTCAACAAAGGCCCGTCCCAGAAACACACAGCAGCCGCGCGACGCATTTCCCTTCACCCAGAATGACAGTGGCACCGCATCAGAAAACACAACATCAACCTGCCCTGTGCGCAGGGCTTCGAGCATGGAGTCAATGCTCTCGAATGGTGTCAAGACCGAACGGCTGTAATAGGTTTCCAAGAACCTGGCATGGGCCGTGTCGGCGCGAAAGCCGATGCGGCGGCCCGCAAGGGCGCGGGTGTCAGGGGCAGTCAGTGGTGAACCTGCCCGTGCCACAAAGCGGCCCAAGGACCGGTAATAGGGACGGGTCAGCGCAAACTCGCTGGCTGTGGCTGCATCAAGCCTCAGACCGGAGATAATGCCTTGGACGTGGCCGGCGCGCAGTGCAGGGAGCAAAGCAGAGAATTCTGCGGGGTTCAGGTCACAGGTCAAACCTGCGTCAGCGCAGGCGCGCGTTGCCAGTTCAACTGATATTCCTTTCAGCTGGCCGTCTTCGCCGAGAAAACTCCATGGTGCAAAATCAGCATCCGTTTGCAACTCAATTTTGCCGCCAGGGGGCTTGCTGATTTCTGGCAGCGCCGCGTCAACATGCCTGAAGCCAGGAAACAAGGTCTGCTGTGATTCTTGAGCATGGGTCGACGTTGCCAACGCAATCGAAAGTAAGGTGTACAACCAGAGATTCAATTTCTGCAATCTTGTCCCGATAGACAAAGGATATTTAGCTGTTTTCGGGTGAGTGAGGCGGGTCATGGGGCGGAGTATCTGTGATGGGGGTTGAATTTGTAGCCGTCACAGATGGTCTGCATCGTGCCGTCACGATTGATAGACTACAACGTCCCGCGTCAGAGATACAGATTCAAGATTGGCCTGACATTCAAGAATCCTGGCTGGTGCAAGCCATGGGCAGGATGACTGAATGTGAGCATGACCTGATGTTGCGCCACAAGATCATGGCCTATAGCTGGCAGCCCTTTCACGTTGTTCATTGTGTTGTCGATGAAGAGGCCTTCCGCGAGGGGCAGCGGCGCGGACTCAACATGATGGGCCGGGTTTCACCGGAACTTTACCGGAAGCTGGTGCAACGCCATCTGGCCAAAAGGCTTGAACGCAAGGCTGTTCATGAATTGAAGTTGACCAAACCCTGGGCTTCGGCGCAACGGCGCCTGAACAGGCCGCAGGTCGTCGTTGCCCTCATGATCTTCCTGATCGCAACTGAAATCACGGTGCTACATTCCTCTGCTGTGCTGTTAGCAATCGTACAAATATTGGCCTGCCTGTTTTTTCTCATGGTGGTCTGCTTGCGCTGCTTATGCCTGTTGCCCTTGCCAAGGAGCAAAGGACGTGTGGTGCAGCCGCTCCTTGATGATGCGTTACCGGTCTACACGGTCCTGGTGCCACTGTTTCGCGAAATCAGTGTGTTGCAACGACTGGTGCAGTCCCTCACCTCGCTCGACTACCCACGCGGCAAGCTCGATATCAAGATCATTCTTGAAGAAGCGGACAGACCAATGCAAATGGCCGTCCGGGCGCTTGATCTGCCATCCTATTTTGACATTGTCATTGTGCCCCGGGGCAAGCCACAGACCAAACCACGCGCGCTCAATTATGCCATGCAGTTTTCGCGCGGGACCCTGGCCACCATTTATGATGGCGAAGACATTCCGCAGTCCAACCAGTTGCGGTTGGCGGCGGCACGGTTTGCACACGCCGATGATGATATGGCCTGCCTGCAGGCATCGCTGGACTTTTTCAATCCATCCGAAAATTTTCTCAGTCAGCATTTCACGGCGGAATACGCGGCGCTGTTTCGCGTGGTCTTGCCGACCCTTGCAGCCTATGGTTTGCCTTTGCCGCTGGGCGGCACATCCAACCACTTTCGCGTCTCTGCATTGCAAGCCGTCGGGTTCTGGGATGCGTTCAATGTGGCTGAGGACGCTGACCTCGGCATTCGCCTGGCGCGCCACGGCTACAAGACGGGCATTCTCGAGAGCACCACCTTTGAAGAGGCCAATACGCAACTTGGCAACTGGATGAAGCAGCGCCGCCGCTGGCTGAAAGGTTATCTGCAAACATGGCTGGTGCACAATCGTAATCCGCTGCTGGTTATGCGTGAATTGGGTATGACGGGATATGCTGCACTTCAGGTGATCACGCTTGGCATTTTTGCCTCGGCGTTGTTGCATCCAGTTCTGCTGGTCAGTGCATTATGGAACTTTTTGCCGCACAGACTGGCGGAGATGACATCAAGTTTTGCAGGCTCAATGATGTCCGGGGCGAGTTTAGTAATTCTCGTGGCGGGCTATGCGTCAGCCATGGCTGCAAGCAAGGCGGGGCTTGCGAAAGTCGGAGTTCTGGGCTGGTCGCGAGTGCTTGCCACCATACCGTTCTACTGGTTGCTGGTATCTGCGGCTGCCTGGATGGCGCTGTGGGATTTTATCGTGGCACCATTTCACTGGCACAAAACCAGGCACGGCCTGTCTCGCGAGCATCGCAAAACAGGCCATATTCAACGATAACTATTGTTGCTGGGTGACGAGAATGATCGATGGTCCCAGAACTACGACGAAAATCACGGGCAGAAAGAACAGTATCATAGGCACGGTCAGTTTGGGCGGCAGGGCGGCAGCCTTGCGTTCGGCTTCGGCCATGCGGGTGTCACGGTTTTCCTGGGCGAGAACGCGAAGCGCTGTTCCCAGGGGCGTACCATAACGCTCCGACTGGATGAGACTGGTGACAACGGCGCGCACCGTTTCAAGCCCCGTGCGCTTGGCAAGATTCTCAAGCGCCTTGCGGCGGTCCTGCAGATAGGACAGTTCAGCGATTGTCAACGTCATTTCTTCAGCAAGCGGCACGGATTGACTGCCGATTTCCTTGGACACGCGCATCATTGAAGGCTCAAGCGCCATGCCGGATTCCACGCAAATCAGCAGCAGGTCAAGCGCATCGGACCAGGCTTTCTTGATCGAGGCCTGACGGCGGTTGATCAGGTTCTTCAAGCCAATCGTGGGTATATAAAAGCCAAAGACCAAAGCAATCACTGTTGCCACGATGCGCATGTTGGGTGACACCCGGTCGGCGAACACGGTGGAGGTATAGGCAAATGTCAGAATGCTGACAGCCAGCGGAATAATGGCGCGGGCCGCAAGAAAGGTAATCAGATGCTTTTCAGAGCGGAAACCCGCCTGGCGCAGCGAATCCTTGGTGCCTTCGGACTCGAAGACCTTCTTCAGATTCAGCAGATCGACAACCTGCGAATAAAGCCCGGGCTTGGCGCGGTCACGCAACTTGCTTTCGCCGCCTGACAAAAGAGCACGCTGGGCTGACTTCAGGCGTTCCCGTTCCTCGACCACGCCCTTCATGCGGGTTTTCAACTTGTCGCTTTCAAAGAACGGCGATGCCACTGTGACCACAGTCGCAAAAGCAGCCATGGCGATCAGGATTGTGAAGATCGTTTCAATCTTGAACAGGGTGGCGATAAAGTCGGTCATGGTGGCTTTCTGCCGATTCTCAAATTTCGAAACTGATCATTTTTTTCATAACCAGAACGCCGATGCTCATCCAGGTGGCACTGCCGACGAGGAAGATGTTGCCGAGGCTGGTTTCAAACAATGGGCTCATGTAATGGGGATTGAGCACAGTAAGCGCACCCATGATCACAAAAGGCAGTGAACCGATGATGGCCGCCGAGGATTTGGCTTCCTGACTGACCGAGCGGATTTTCTGCTTCATCTTCTTACGGTCACGCAGCACGCGGGACAGATTGGTGAGCGCTTCCGACAAGTTGCCGCCAGTCTTTGACTGAATGGTCATGACAATGGCGAGGAAGTTTACTTCCGAAAGGGGCACCCGTTCCACCATGCGCTCAATGCCTTGATCGATGGTGATGCCAATACGCTGGCCTTCCACCACTTCAAGGAATTCCGGGCCCACAGGCGGACCTGATTCCGAGGCGATGATCTTCATGGATTCAGACACGGGCAGACCAGCTTTCAAAGCGCGCACCATCACGTCGATGGCATCAGCAAAGTCATTGAGGAACTTGTTCTGGCGGCGCTTCCGCAGGAAGCCGAGAAACCAGCGCGGCAACCCAAGGAAGCCCACAAAACCCAATCCCGCCGCAACAAACCATGGCAAGCCAAACATGATGGGGGCCACCGCGAGGCCAATGCCAACAATAACAGAGACAATCCAGAAGACTTTTGGTGACGTGTCGAGACCAGCCTGCTGGATCAGCATGCGCAATGTGGCTTTTTTCTTGCGCTGTTTTTCCTCACTGCCAATCTGGTTGAGTGAATCCTGGATCTGGCGGCGGCGCGAATCGCTTTTCTCTTCCAACATGCGCGAGCGCAGGGCATTGCCTCTGGAGTCTTTCTTGTTCTCCGAGATTTGCGCAACGCGTTTGCCAGCTTTGTTGGAAGACATCAGGGGATAAAGCACGGCAATGGCCATGCCACCGACGGCAATGGCCACGGTGAACATGAAGGCGAGGTTGGTTAAATCTCCGCCGAACTGCATTGCGGATACTCCTGGAGGTCGACGGGTTAAGGCTTGCCGGTGTTGCGGTCTTCGGCCTTTTCAAGGGCCTCGGCCAGACGGCGTTCTTCGTTGTAATAGCGGGCGCGGTCCCAGAAATGCGGACGCGCAATGCCAGTGGAGCGATGGCGGCCAATGATCTTGCCGTTGGCATCTTCGCCGACGATTTCGTAAACGAAAAGATCCTGAGTGATGATCACATCGCCTTCCATACCGACGACTTCGGTGATGTGGGTGATCTTGCGTGACCCGTCGCGCAGACGCGACGCCTGCACGATGACATCAATCGAACCGCAGATCATTTCCTTGATGGTCTTTGATGGCAGAGCAAAGCCGCCCATGGTGATCATGGATTCCAGACGCGAGATGGCTTCACGGGGCGAGTTGGCATGGAGGGTTCCCATGGAACCATCGTGACCCGTGTTCATGGCCTGCAACAGGTCAAAGGCTTCGGGTCCGCGGACTTCGCCGACGATGATGCGTTCGGGACGCATACGCAGGCAGTTCTTGACCAGGTCGCGCATGGTAATCGCACCCTCGCCTTCGAGGTTTGGCGGGCGGGTTTCGAGACGCACGGTATGGGGCTGTTGCAATTGAAGTTCGGCTGCGTCTTCGCAGGTGATGATACGTTCATCGTGGTCGATATAACCCGTGAGGCCGTTGAGCAATGTGGTTTTGCCTGAACCGGTACCACCGGAAATCAAGACGTTGCAGCGGACGCGACCAACGATTTCGAGAATGGTGCCGCCTTCCGGTGTGATGGAATTGAAGCGCACCAGATCTGGCAGCTTCAAACGGTCCTTCTTGAACTTACGAATGGTGAGGCAAGGGCCGTCGATGGCCAAAGGCGGCACGATGCAATTGACGCGCGAGCCGTCAGCAAGACGGGCGTCGCAAATGGGGGAGGCTTCGTCGACACGGCGGCCAACCTGACTCACGATACGCTGGCAGATGTTCAAAAGCTGGTTGTTGTCGCGGAAACGCACACCCGTTTTCTGCATCTTGCCGTTGACTTCGATGTAGACCGTCGAAGAGCCATTGACCATGATATCGGCAATGTCGTCACGGGCGAGCAGGGGTTCGAGCGGGCCGTAACCCAGCACATCGTTACAAATGTCTTCGAGCAGTTCTTCCTGCTCGGCAATGGACATGACAACGTCTTTGAGCGCGATGATTTCGTTGACGATGTCGCGGATTTCATCACGGGCGGCTTCGCGGTCAAGCTGGGCCAGCTGCGTCAGGTCAATGGCATCAATCAGCGCGTTGAAGATAGTGCTCTTGATGTCGTAATAATTATCGGAACGCCGTGCGTGATCCTGGGGTGTTGGTGTTTTTGGTGGCGGTGGCGCGCTGCGGGTTTGCTGCACGCCAATATCCGGAATGGAGGTCGCCTGTGCCGCAGCTGGCTGTGCCGGCGTTCCGAGGGCTGGAACGGGTACACCCTGCTTTGTGCTGTTTTCTGATCTCTTGCCGAACATCCGACAGTCCTTCCGGGGTTATGACTTTTTGCCGAGACGCGGCAGTTTCGACAGGAAGCCGCCGCCCTTGGCTTTTTGCGGCATGGCGATTTGATGGCCGGCAAGGCCCGGTGCAAGATTGCCGAGAATTTCGGCAGCCTTGGATTTGGGCGCCACTTCAAACAGCATCTGTCCATTGCCTTGGGCCAGGCCAAAGGAGGCGGGATCATGGGGAATGACGGCCAGTGGTTCGACGCCAAGCGCCTTGGCAAAATCAGCGGGTGCAATTTCCGGACGCTTCGGCACGCCAACTTGATTGATGATCAGATGGGGCACACGGTCATTGGGGCGCGATGAGCGCAACAGGTCCATGAGATTTTTGGCGTTGCGCAGGCTTGGCAATTCCGGGGTTGCCGTGATGACGATCTCATCAGCGTTCAAGAGCGTGTTCTTGATCCATGGTGCCCACATGTTTGGCACGTCGACCATGACCAGGGGTGCAGAGGCGCGCACAACGTTGAGGATGGCTTCAACGGCGTGGCCTTCAATGTTGAACTCACGATCGACGGTGCCGGGGCCATTGAGCAGGCTCAATTTGTTGCCAAGCTTGGTCATCATGCGTTCCACAAGCGTGGAATCAAGGCGTTCCGGCTGGTTCAGGGCTTCCATGATGCCGCCTGAACCTTCCTGGTTGAAGTTCAAGGATGCCGTTCCGAATGCCAAATCGAGATCGGTGATGATGGTGTCAACACCCTGCTTCTGCGAAGTCGCCCAAGCAATGTTGTGGGCGATGGTTGAACTGCCTACGCCGCCCTTGGCACCCACGAAGGCCACGATGCGGCCGAGTGGCGTTGAAGCCGGATCCGCAAACAGGCCGGCGATGAGATCAATGAAACCGACGGCGGAAATCGGGGCCACGACATATTCGCTGATGCCGGCCTTGATCAGTTCACGGTAAAGCAGCACATCATTAACGTGGCCGAGGACCACGACTTTTGTGTTGGCTTGGCAGACTTCCGAGAGTTGCGCCAGTTCCGCCATCAATTGGTCGCGTCCCGAGTGGGTTTCCACGACAAGCACGTTTGGCGTAGGCTGGGTCTGGTAGACCTGACAGGCTGCGGCAATGCCACCAAGCTGCATGGTTACGTGGGCGCGCGACATGCGGCGGTCTGCGGTTGCGACCTGAAGCGTTTGTCCGGTTTGCTGATTGTCACAGTAAACATGCAGTTCAATGCGGGGAACAAGAACGACGGGGAACTGCTGGTTGCCCGCATTCACACTTGCTTCAATGGCCGTATTTTGCATGGTGGTGGTCCTGATTTCTTCGTCTTGAATTCTTACGGCTGTGCCAATGGGCTGCTCGACGTCGCTGACGCCACAGTTGGTGCTGAAACTGTTTTGACGGCAGCCACTCTTGGTTCTGCAGGTGCCCGGGACATGCGACGCAGCTTCACCAGATCCTGCGGATAGGCAGCCATGGCGGCAATGTTGGCTTGCACGGCACAACCGTGGTTGTGCTGCAAGTCGTTATTGTCGGTCTGTGTCAGGTCATCGGGCCATTCGCCACAATTGGCCACACTTGCCCGGTTGCCCTGCACCTTGATGGGATGGGTCTTTGACCCGCCATAAGGCACCAACGGCTCATCGTCGGCAGCCCACTGGTCAGCTACACAGCCAGCCAATGGCAGAGTTGCAACGAGCAAGAGCGGCGCCCAGCTGCGGCAGATTTTAGGTAAGAAACGCTTGAACATGATACTGATTTTCCCGCTCACTCGACGATGAAACCGACGTTGCCATTATAGGACCCTTGGGGGGCTTCTCCGCTGCCGTAGACTTTGTTGAGGCGGCCAAAGAAAATACCTTGCTTGTCACTGGCAGGAATGAAACCCTTGTCAGGTGAGGTCAGCTTTGCCTGGGATGTGGGTCGCACCAGAATGGGTGTTACCATCACCACCAGTTCGGTTTCGTTGTGAACGAAGTCACGACTGCGGAACAGGGTACCGAGAATCGGCAATTTTTTCAGCCCGGGTGTTCCGTTGATATTCTGCCGCGTGGATTCCTTGATCAATCCTGCAATCATCATGGATCCGCCGCTTGGCATCTCCAATGTGGTTTCAGATGAGCGCCTGTTGGTGGCGGGAATGTTCGTGGCAGAAATCGAGGTCAGCTCACTGACGTCAGTCTTGATTTTCAGATTGATGCGGTCTTCCGACAAAACCGTGGGTGTGAATTCCACCTGAACGCCATATTCCTTGAACGAAACTGTGCATTCCAGCACGCCGCCGTTGGGCTTGCACAGTTCATAGGGAAATTCACCACCAGCATGGAACTTGGCCTGTTGGCCGCTCATGGCAGTAAGGTTTGGTTCAGCCAGGGTGCGGATCAGGCCGTCACCTTCCATGGCGCGGATCAGCCCTTCAATTTGTGTGCCGCCAGACGAAAACACGCCCTTGTAACCGCTGGTTGGCGCAATCAGACTGTTGGCAAAGGGATTGATATTGGCAAGATTGAAGGCAAACTTTCCGGCATCCAGCAAGGCCGAGAGATCAACGCCGAATTGCTTCAGCACATCACGTTGGATTTCGACGACTTTAACCTTCAGCATCACCTGGTCTTCACCGGCGACGGTCATGGTATTGACAGTTTTACCGCCAGCAGGATTAAGTTGATCAGCCAAATCCACTGCGGTTTTGGCTTCAAGACTGTTGCGGGCAACACCCCCCAATACGAGGCTGTTATTCACGGTATCTACTGTGATTTGATTTCCGGGTAACGAGCGATTGATCAGCTTTCGCGCGGATGTGGTGTCCAAAGCCACTTCGAGATCAAGCGACAGGATTTGCTGTCCTGCGGCATCAAAGAAGAAAATATTTGTCTGCCCTGTTGAACGGGCAAACAAGTAAGCCGTGTTTTTTGTTCTGATCACGGCATCGACAACGGCTGGATTGCCGATCACAACATCCTTTGCCTCGGCTGGCAAATGCACAACGATGGACTTGTTCAAGCCCATGCGAACAAAGCGGCCCTGGTCATAATTCTGCGTGGTTGCCGCATCTTGATCTGCTGCAAGTGCGGGAGGTGCCACAGGCATCACAGTTGACAGGGCAATGGAAATGCCCAGCAGGCTGGCGCTGAGAAGACGCTTTTTCATTTTGCGAACCTTGGAAAAAGGAAATGTCATGATCTTGGACGATGATCTGTCAATTGTTTGTGGCATAGGTTTCGCGTCCGTAACGGATGAATAGCGTGTCGCTTGAGCGCGTCTTCTTGCCGTCCTTGTTGATGTATTTCTCCGAAAGCTGCGGGCCTTCTTCCAAAGCCTTGCCATCACTTTCAGCTATCGAACGGAGCGCCAAGGACAATTCGCCTTCACTCTCCACGCGGGCGATGATTTCAGCCTGCTGCGGCATCAATTCCACGGTGGCGGTCTGGCCTTCCTTGAGGGATACTTCCTCACCCTCCTTGGCCTGGCGGAACACCTGGTTGATGGCCAGGACGCGTACATTGGTAATGACTGTTTCCGTTTTGACGACTCCGCCCTGGCCTTTTTTGGTCAAAAGCACGTCCACGCGGTCATTCGGCAGAATGAAACCGCCTGCGGACGAGCGGGCACTGATGGCCACGGAAAGCGCGCGCATTCCCTTGGGCAGGATGGCGCTCATGAAGCCGCCATTCTTGGGATCCACGATCTTCTTTTCGTTGATCACTTCACCTTCGTACATCGGAATGCGGGCACGGGTTTCGGCAAAGGCCACGTCAGCGTCTGGCTTTTCATCCTTGGTGATCATTGCTTCTTGCACACTGTCAGCAGGCCAGTCTTTCCAGATGATGGTACCCGTGGCGAGGCGCTCGCCAACTTCGATATCCTTGGCAGCAACGAGTACGGAGACCGACTTTGTCGGCTTGGCCACTTCGGCCTGCACCTCGGGGTCCTTGCTGATCATTCCCTTTGCCAATAGTCCTGCCATAACTGCGGAACCAGCGGCCAGTGCAAACATCACGATGCGCATCTTACTCATTGTCTATCCTCACAGCGCCAGGGGCGCGAACTCTCTTCGGTCATGTTTCCGACGGAATGGCGAATATTTGGTTAACGACATGTGCAATCACACCGAGGTCATCCACCAGGACTGCGGGAATGCCAGAATGGCACCCACACAGATGGCAAATCCGTAGGGCAGTTTAGGTTTTATTTTTTTGATGTTTCCAGAGACAAAGCCATCAACTTCAGGACCGTGAAAGTCCCAGAAAAACATGAAAGCCGACCACCCGGCAATGGCAGCTGCGAGCAAGCCGCCCGCCAATGAGGTCAAGATCAGAAACTCCATTGACTGAGTGGTACCGAACCACAGACCTGCGGCAGCCATCATTTTGGCGTCGCCACCACCAAAAAGGCGTAATGCGAACAAGATGTATCCAAGTACAAACAGGATAGCACCCGCCAGGACGTGAAGGCCAAATTCCGGTAGTGGCATGCCCGTCAACAACGCCATGGGAAAGAACAGCACAGCAGTGAGACCGGTGAGCCAATTTGGAATACGGAAAGATGTAACATCTGACAGGGCGGCCACGATCATGAGGCTGGGCAAGAGGCAGAGCGAAAGTGTTTGAAGCATAGTGAACCCGTCTCGACAAGCGGCATGGGCCGCTTCCGGTCCACTGTGTCACAGAGGCCCTAAAGGGATGGTTAACCCTCGGACAGCCAATCACATAAATCTTGCGTCATGCTGGTAACAGAAGATTCACCATTGCCGTGGCACAGTCCGGCCTCTGTAATGCGTTGCTGTGCAAAGCAAACCTTTGGTGAGTTTCATGATCAAGACCAAAACGACATCTCTTCTGGCCGGACTGACATTATTTATGATGTCATCGGTTCTGGCCCAGGCCGAAACCCAGACACTTGCTGTTGCAGTCGATGAATCACATATCCTGCAATTGCCAGCACAACCCGGCGCAATTATCGTGGGCAACCCGTCGATTGCCGATGTTTCCATCCAGGGACAAAAACTGATCGTACACGGAAAATCTTTCGGCCATACCAACCTCATTGTTCTCGACTTGCAGGGTAATCAGATCGCCAATTTCACTTTGGTAGGTACACTTCAGCAAGATACACTCCTGACGGTGTACAGAGGGCCCGAACGCTTTTCCTATACATGCCTTGGCACGTGCGAAACCAATATGCAGGTCGGGGACAACAACGAGTTTGTCGCAAAAATCAACGAAGAAACCACGAAGAAATTCGGTTTGGCAACAGGAAGTGCTTCCGCTGCATCGACTGCTCCTGAAGCGCCACAATAAATCGAGATCTAGCATTTCAAACGAGCCGTTGTGCATACTTCGTGCGCGGCGGCTTCTGTTTTTAACAGGCCGACATGGTCAACAGCTTCCTAACGGATTTCTTCAAATTCGGTCGAAGTTGGTAAAAGTTTAGCAATTCCCTGCTGCTATCTCTTGTGTTCGAATTATGGGTTGGTGTTTGTATTGCGCAACCCGACTGGCAGTGGAGCGGCAAAGATGTTGAGTTTTGGACGGTACTTGACGACACGGGCGCTGGCTGTCCGTTTCCGCGAAAACACATCCGGTGTCACCATCGTGGAGTTTGCTTTCATCGTTCCACTATTTTTTCTGATGCTCGGCATTATCGTCGAAACCGGCTTGATGATGTTCACGGAATATGTACTGCAAACCAGCGTGCAAGATGCAGCACGATTGGTGCGTACGGGCCAGGCCCAGGAAATGAAGCTGACGGCAGCACAATTCAAAACCAAGATTTGCCGCATCGCCAAGATCATCATGGATTGTGAGAACAAGGTCACCGTCTACATGAAATCCGGCGCCACGTTCGCGGATCTGGCGGCGGACGCCACAACCTACTTGACCGTTGGCAAGAAGCCGGACGGAACCTTTCCACCAACAACATTCGAGTGTGGAAAGAGCCAGGAGGTGATCCAGTTGATTGCCACCTATGACTGGAATTTCCAGCTGCTCTACATCTGGAACTCAGGCGGCGTGAAAGTCGGGATCATGGATTACTTTGGCAATCTGAACGGCGGCAAGACGCGCCGCATGGCAGGCTTTGCCATGTTCAAGAATGAACCATTCCCCACAGTTGCCGGCAATGTCTGTGGTTGAGAAGGACAAGATCATCATGTGCACGAAATCACTCCGCGGCTATATGCTTGCAGACAATGGTGTGGCCGCCATTGAATTCGCCTTCATCCTGCCTTTCATGGTGCTGATGTTTTTCGGATTACTCGATATCACAGACGCTGTGTCCTATAATCGCAGGGTCACGGCTGCGGCGAGTGCAGTGGGTGATCTTGTGGCCCAGAACCGCACCTTCGTAACCAAAACCGCCATTGATGATTACTTCAAGGCGGCAACCCTGATCATGAAACCGAAACTGGACACCAATCTGCGCGTGGTTGTCTATGGTTTTCGCAAAACCGGAAACACCATCACCCAGGTCTGGAAAGTCGACAATGGCAAAGGTGTGGCCTGTGCCGGTACGCCGACAACGACAACAGTGCCAACGGAAATGATGGGCTATGACGCAGACCCGATCAAGGATGCTACCACGCCCAGAAATGACCTGATCGTCAGCCAAGCCTGCACTGTTTACAAGCCCATGGTGGCGACGTTCCTCGGGAAGTACATCATGGGTTCCGGATCCTTCAAGATGGAACAGACCATCATGTCCAGGCCGCGCTCGTCTCTGACGCTAAACTGTTTCCTGACCACGTCTGGCGGCACGGCCTGCCCGGCGAGTTGAACCTGGGCCAGTCCGGGTATTTCTGGCTTCGGGAAACTTTGCCACTGGGCACTTCACGCGGTCATGTGACAGGACTATGACTGTCATATCTTGACGCTTTCCATTTTCATGACGGTGTTAGTTGCTGCGGTCTTGCACGCAGCTTGGAACGTTATTGTCAAAAGCAACGCGGACCGTCTGGTTTCTTTGTCTGTGTTGCAAACCTTCATGGCAGTGATGGGATTCGGCATGGTGCTGGTGTTCGGCTATCCCGGCCATCACATCTGGCCCTATGCTTTAGCGTCCGGACTGTTGCATCTGGGCTATAACCTGTTTCTGGTCAGGGCCTATCGCCATGCAGACTTGAGCGTGGTCTATCCCATCGCGCGGGGTGCTGCCCCGTTGCTGACGTTGCTCGGTTCTTTGTTTCTGACTCAGGACAATGTCGGCATCTGGATGGTGGCAGCCGTGGTCATTCTGGTTGCGGGACTGATGTTGACCGGGCTTGGCAACAGGTCTCCGGGTGCTGATCCCCATGCCTTGTACTATGCTCTCGGTACAGCCTGCTGGATTGCACTTTATACGCTTGTCGACGGCATCGGGGCGCGCAATTCCGGCAATGCGCTTGGATTTGCCGGGGTGATTTTTGTGTTTGATGGCCTGTTCATTCTGGTTGCAGCGCTTGCCTTGCGTGGTAAGGCCCTGGGCGCGGGCTTTGCTGCGAATTGGCGCATGGGCATTGTTGGCGGGGCCGCGTCATGCGCAGCCTATGGCATTGCGGTATGGGCCATGACCAAAGCACCCATCGCCAGTGTTGCAGCGCTGCGTGAGACATCCATTGTATTTGTGTTGTTGTTCTCGGCACGTATCCTGAGGGAAAAACTGGGATGGCAACGCATTCTGGGCGGTGTGATGATCGTTGGGGGAGCCTCTTTGCTGCGTTTTGCATAGCACTGTGCCTGATTGCAGCTTGAACCGCAATTGTATGATGATTATGGTCCGGCAACTTTCAAGGACAAACTTCATGCTGCACAAGAATTATATCAACGGCGAATGGCTGGCTGGCGCTTCGGCTTCCGAGAACATCAACCCGTCGGATGTGAGCGATATGGTGGGGCTGTATGCACAGGCCGATTCCCGGCAGACGGAAGATGCCGTCGCGGCGGCAAAGGCCGCGTTGCCGGGCTGGAGCGGCACAACACCACAGCAACGTGCCGATGTGCTGGAAGCCATTGGTGTGGAGTTGCTGGCGCGGCGCGATGAAATCGGCACCTTGCTGGCGCGGGAGGAGGGAAAGCCAAAGTCCAACGGTATTGCCGAGACCACGCGGGCAGCGCAGATTTTCAAGTTTTTTGCCCAGGAGACATTGCGTGTTGAGGGGACGCACGTTGCATCGGTCCGGCCCGGTGTGGATGTGACAATGACGCGAGAGGCTGTCGGCGTTGTGGGTTTGATCTGTCCATGGAACTTTCCGATTGCGATTCCGGCATGGAAGATCGCGCCCGCTTTGGCTTATGGCAATACTGTGGTGTTCAAACCTGCTGATCTGGTGCCGGGTTCGGCCTGGGCCCTCATTGACATTGCGTCGCGGGCGGGATTGCCCAAGGGTGTATTGAACCTGGTGATGGGCCGCGGGTCCGTCGTTGGCCAAACCTTGCTGACGCACAAGGATGTGACAGCGATTTCATTTACGGGTTCGGTGGAGACAGGGGCCAAGGTCGCCATGGCCTGCGCGGTGCGGGGGGCCAAGTTCCAGCTTGAGATGGGCGGCAAGAATCCACTGGTGGTGATGGCAGATGCCAATCTGTACGCTGCGGTGGCGGGTGCGGTTGACGGGGCATTCTTCCAGACCGGCCAGCGTTGCACCGCGTCATCGCGATTGATCGTCGATGAAAAGGTGCATGATGCTTTTGTCGAAAAAGCCGTGGCCGCCATGCAGGCCTTGAAGGTGGATCACGCATTAAAGGACGGCACGCAGATTGGTCCTGTCGTAGATGAGAAGCAGCTGGCACAGGATGAAAAATATATCGACATCGCCCGCAGGGAAGGGGCCACGCTGGCCTGGGGTGGTGAGCACCTGAACCGTGACACCAAGGGCCATTATCTCTCCCCTGCCCTGTTTACCAACACCACGAATGACATGCGCATCAATCGCGAGGAAGTGTTCGGACCTGTGGCATCGGTGATCAAGGTATCGGGTTATGACGAAGCGCTGGCGGTGGCCAATGATACGCCATTTGGCTTGTCGTCCGGCATCTACACGTCTTCGCTGAAATACGCATCCGACTTTCGCAAGAAAGCCCAGGCCGGCATGGTGATGGTGAATTTGCCTACGGCAGGTGTGGATTATCATGTGCCCTTTGGTGGGCGCAAAGGTTCCAGTATGGGATCACGGGAACAGGGGCGCTATGCGGCCGAATTCTATACGACAGTGAAGACGGCCTATGTTGCGGCGGGTTAGGCCAGTGTGATGCCACGTTCGGCAAAGCTTGTGCGAGTAGCATCAGCTGTGCCCCCGAGATCAATGGCACGGGTGGCGGCTTCGATCACTGTGACCTCGAAACCCAGGGCCTTTGCGTCTTCGGCGGAGTAGCGCACGCAATAGTCAAATGCGAGACCCACACAGGTGAGATTGCGGAAGCCGCGTTCTTTCAGGTAACCGCCCAAACCTGTTGGCGTTTTGTGGTCGTTTTCAAAGAAAACGGAATAGGAGTCGATGGCCTTGCGAAAGCCCTTGCGGATGATGAGTTCGGCATGGGGCACATCGAGACCAGGGTGAAATGCGGCACCTGGGCTGCCGATGATGCAGTGGTCCGGCCACAGGGTTTGCGGACCATAGGGCATCTGGATTTGGGCAAAGGGTACAGCGCCCTTGTGCTGGGAAGCAAAAGACGAGTGGCCCTCCGGGTGCCAATCCTGGGTCAGGATGACGTGATGAAATTTCGTGGCGAGACCGTTGACCAGCGGCACGATGGCGTCGCCACTTTTGACCGCCAGGTTTCCACCGGGGCAGAAATCGTTCTGCACATCAATGATGATGAGAGCGTGATCATGGGTCATGCGTTGAGTGCTGCGGCACAGCCCTTGAACGCCGGGAATGGATCAGTGATGACGAAAAGCGGAATCGGTTTCATCACCTCTGCAATGCGGCCCTTGGCTTCGAAGATGGCGCGGTACTTAGGTTCCTGCAAACGTTTGGCGATGGACGGCGCAATGCCGCCTGCAAGATAGACCCCGCCCCGGGCCTGCAGGGCCATTGCAATGTCCCCCGCGAGGCGTGCGAGAAAAATCATGAAATGATCCAGGGTTTTTTCGGCATCATGATCATTTCCGTTCAAGGCGGCCTGCAACACCGCTTCGGGCTTGTGATGCTTGGGTGATGTCGCGATGACCTTGTACAGAGCAAGAAGGCCCGGACCCGTCAGCACATCCTCAACTTCAGAGAATTTGTCCTTGCCCATCAGCGCATCTTTCAGGGCGAGTTCTTCGGCTGTCACGATGGGCAGTGTGGTGTGGCCCAGTTCGCCGGGAATCGGCATCCAGCCGCCGTTTGGCAGCGGGGCCAAGGTGGCCATGCCGAGTCCGGTTCCGGGGCCAAGAACGACCTTCACCTGGGGCTTCGGGTTGATGGTGCCACCAATCTGCACCAGGTCTTGCGGCTTGATATGGGGCAATGACCAAGCCAGGGCTTCGAAATCATTGAGCAGGCGGAAGCGTTTGGCTTTTGCAGCATGACGCAGGGATTCGGCACTGAAGGTCCAGTCCCGGTTGGTCAGGGTAATGTGTTCGCGGTCCACTGGTGCTGCCACATCAACAGCGGCCGCCGCGAGTTCCGTGATCCCGCGCTTTGCGACGTAATGGGAAATCGCAGCTTCAAGGCCGGGGAAGTTGTCATTCTTCAGGACTTCAACGTCCCGTGCCTCGGTTGACCCCAGTTCAATGAGGCCGAAGCGCGAATTGGTGCCGCCGATGTCGCCCAGAAGTGCCAGATTTGTCATATCATTCCCTCGCGGCAGTAACTGCCACAGGCAATGCAAAAGGGCAACATGCTGGACGGCTGTTTGCCGCTGCTCTAAAGGCCAGCCCACAACTGAGTTTTTGCAGAGATTCCCGTGACCTCGAATATTCCTGAGGAAGTGGCGCGCAGGCGCACCTTCGCCATCATTTCCCATCCTGACGCCGGCAAGACCACGTTGACGGAAAAGCTGTTGCTGTTCGGCGGTGCCATTCAGCTGGCAGGCCATGTGCGCGCCAAGGGTGATCGCAGGCGCACGCGCTCGGACTGGATGGGTATTGAAAAGGCGCGCGGCATTTCCGTGGTGACCTCGGTGATGACCTTTGAATATGGTGGCTGCGTGTTCAACCTTTTGGACACGCCGGGCCACGAAGACTTTTCCGAGGACACCTATCGCACCCTCACAGCTGTGGATGCCGCCATCATGGTGATCGACGGGGCCAAGGGCATTGAAGACCGGACACGCAAGCTGTTCGAAATCTGCCGCATGCGTGACATTCCCATCATCACCTTTGTCAACAAAATGGACCGCGAGACGCGGGAGCCCTTGGACCTGATCGACGAGATCGAAAAAGGCCTGGCCCTAAACGTGGTGCCGATGGTGTGGCCGATCGGTATTGGCCGTCATTTTGCCGGAACCTATGACCTCACGGAACTGCGGATTCGCAAACTGGAGTCGGCCCCGGAGGGTCAGGTTGTTTCCGGCCCCGCAGATCCGGCCATCAAAAGCCTGCTGAGCGAAAAAGACTTCAAGACATTTCACGACGAAATTGAATTGGTGGAAATGGCAGGACACGCCTTTGATCGTCAGGCCTTTCTTGAGGGGCATTTGAGTCCCGTCTATTTTGGTTCCGCTATCAAGAATTTCGGTGTGCGGGATTTGCTGGAAGCGCTGATCAAGTATGCACCACCGCCGCGTGATCAGAAGGCGCGGCAGCGCGTGGTCAAAGCGACAGAGGAAAAACTGTCGGGCATTGTATTCAAAATTCAGGCTAACATGGACCCCAACCACCGGGACCGCATTGCCTTCATGCGCGTTGCCTCAGGCAAACTGACGCGCGGCATGCGCACCAAGATTGTGCGCACGGGCAAATCCCTTGCCCTGAACGCGCCCCAGTTCTTCTTTGCCCAGGACCGTTCGCTGGCTGAAGAGGCTTTTGCCGGGGATGTGGTGGGCATTCCCAACCACGGTGTGTTGCGCATCGGCGATACTCTCACAGAAGGCGAGGATGTGGTGTTCACGGGGGTCCCGTCCTTCGCACCGGAAATCCTGCGCCGGGTGAAACTGTCAGACCCGATGAAGGCAAAGAAGCTGAAATCGGCGCTGGAGGAACTGGCTGAAGAAGGTGTGGTGCAACTGTTTACACCGCTTGACGGTTCGGGAGCCATTGTCGGTGTGGTGGGCGCCCTGCAGCTGGACGTACTAGTATCGCGGCTCGATGCGGAATATGGCGTTCCCGTCGAATTTGAGCCCACGCGCTTTGATGTGTTGCGCTGGCTTTCATCGGACGACGCGAAGACTCTGGATAGTTTTGTTGATGGCAACAAGTCATCCATTGCCATGGACCTTGATGGTTCTCCGGTGATGCTGGCAACATCGCTGTTCAACCTGAACTATACGCTCGAGCGTGCGCCCGGAATCAAGGTGGCGACGATCAAGGAAATTCACGGGTAGTGTGAGCATGATCCAGGCGGTCCCTCTTCGTCTCGCGGCTTGCGCCGCGATCCACCTCTCCCGCACGTGGGTGAGGAATTCTGATTGTTTTCCTCGCCCGCTTGCGGGAGAGGTGGCGAGCGTAGCGAGACGGAGAGGGAAACATCATGCCCTATGATTTTGATCACCTGCATGTGGCGGCATTGCTGCTGATCTTTCTGATGTGGGCGCTATACAGTCCGATCCTGAACTTTCTCGGTCATGGTACATTGAATGCACAGTTGCATGTTGTGCGGCTCCGGTGGATGCGCATGTCGCTGGAGGCGCATCGCGAGAACCGCGTGTTTGATGGCATTCTGCTGGGGCAGCTTTCAGCGTCCATGTCGTTCTTTGGATCCGCGACACTGATTGTGCTTGCCAGTCTGCTGGGCGCACTGGCGGGTATCGGCGGTGTGCATGCGGCACTTACACGGCTGGAATTTTTCCCGCCGATTTCGCTGGGCTTGTTCACGCTCTACTTTTCAGCACTGACCCTGATCATGGCGTTCAGCTTTTTCTCCTTCACCTATGCCATTCGCAAGCTTGGCTACACCGTGGCGATGATTGGCGGGTTGACGGAAGCGCGCAGCAGCAACGCCCATTCCCAGGTGATGATTTCGCAAACGGCGGTGGTGCTGACGGAGTCGGTGAAAAGTCTGAACAACGGCATTCGCGGCTATTACTTTGCCATCTCCGCGCTCTTCCTGTTTGCCGGACCCTATGTGGCGATTTTCATGACCTTGCTGATATCCGGCGTGTTGCTCTACCGTCAGGGCTTTTCATCAGAAGCGCTTTCAATCGAGCGTTACGTGCAGGCCATGAATGACTATGAGGCGGAAAAGCATGAAAAGGGCGAGAGTGTTATTTGAGGAAGGGACCTCATCAGCCCTTCGGGCAGCTTCTCCAGAGGATAAGCGACTGGATTATAGTCCTCCCTCAATGATTGACCATTTGGGGAGGTCTTCAAACGATTCGCTTCTCCCCTGGAGAAGCTGCCCGAAGGGCTGATGAGGTCCTTTTCTTTCAGCCGCGTAATCCCGATGCAGCTTTTGCAAGCGACTCAATGCCTGCCCAATCGCCCGCTTGGACCATTGCCTTGGGTGCCATCCATGAACCGCCGAGCGTGATCACGTTTGGCAATTTCAGATAGGCTGGCGCTTTCTCAGCCGTGATGCCGCCGGTGGGGCAGAATTTCACTTGCGGAATGGGCTGTGACAGCGACGAGAGGTAGGCGGTTCCACCTGCGGGTTCGGCGGGGAAGAATTTCTGGAACGAGTAGCCCCATTCCAGCAGCGCCATGACTTCAGACGCTGTCACAGCACCAGGCAAAAGCGGCATGTCTTGGTCTTCCGCTTCACCCAGCAACTGGCCAGAAGCACCAGGGGATACAGCAAAGGCACAGCCCAGCTTTGCGCATTGCCGGAATTGCTGCGGTGTCAGCACGGTGCCTGCCCCCACAATAGCCCCTTCAACTTCTGACATGATGGCTTTCATGGCGTCAATGGCAGCGTCAGTGCGGAGCGTGATTTCGAGGACGGGCAAGCCACCTGCAACAAGTGCGCGTGCAAGGGGCACGGCCTGTTTCAAATCGTCGATGACCATGACGGGCACAACGGGTGCCTGCTTCAGGATGGCCTCAACGGCGGATTGTTTTTTCTTCATGCCCATTACGCTACCTCAAAAATCGATGCGCCCTGGTCAGCGGGCCCTGCAAGTTTTCTAAATGCGGCAAAGAGTTCGCGCCCTGTGCCCCAGGTGTTTTTAGAAAGATCGGCAATTGCCAATGGTCTTGCGGCAAATTCGGTTGCGTCCACAAGTACCTCCAGAGTGCCTGCATCGGCGTCAATGCGAATGATGTCACCGTCGCGGATGCGGCCAATGGCGCCGCCATCCGCGGCTTCCGGCGTCACATGAATGGCGGCAGGCACCTTGCCCGAAGCGCCGGACATGCGGCCATCGGTGACCAGCGCGACTTTCAGCCCGCGATTTTGCAACACGGCAAGCGGTGGTGTGAGGCGGTGCAGTTCCGGCATGCCGCAGGCCTTTGGACCCTGGAAGCGAACCACGGCAACATGATCGCAGTTGAGATCGCCTGTCTTGAAGGCGGCATGCAGTTCGTCCTGGGAATGAAAGACCTTGGCCGGCGCTTCGATGATGTGACGGTCTGCAGGGATGGAGGAGGATTTGATGACCGCTGTGCCGAGATTGCCCTTCAGCACATTCAAGCCACCCGTGGGCTGGAAGGCATGTTTCACCTCTTGCAGCACTTTCGGGTCGGCGGATTGTGTTGCCGCACCAGACCACATCAAGCCACCCTCACTGTCGAGTTTTGGTTCGTGGAGATAATTTTCCAGTCCGTTGCCCATGATTGTGATGACATCGTTGTGCAGCAGGCCTGCACCCAGCAATTCGCGTATCAGAAAGCCCATGCCGCCTGCCGCGTTGAAGTGGTTCACGTCGGCCGTGCCGTTGGGGTAGATGCGGGTGAGCAAGGGCACCTTGTGGGACAGCGCTGCGAGATCATCCCAGGTCAAGACGATGCCCGCCGCTGCCGCCATGGCAATGACATGCATGGTGTGATTGGTAGAACCGCCCGTGGCCAGCAGGCCGACAACACCATTGATCACGGACTTCTCGTCGTAGATTTGCGAAAGCGGGGTGTAACGGTTGCCGAGTGCTGTCAGGGTCATGGCCTGTTTGGCCGAAGCCTTGGTAATTTCATCGCGCAAGGGCGTGCCGGGGTTGATGAAGGTAGAGCCTGGCAGATGCAGGCCCATGATTTCCATCAGCATCTGATTGGAATTCGCCGTGCCATAAAAGGTGCAGGTGCCGGGGCCGTGGTAGGATTGTGCTTCAGCTGCGAGCAGTGCGGCCCGGTCCACCTTGCCCTCGGCGTAGAGCTGACGGATCTTGCCCTTTTCGTCGTTGTTCATGCCGGTGGTCATGGGGCCCGCGGGAATGAAGACGGCAGGCAGATGACCGAAATTCAATGCGCCCATGATCAGGCCCGGCACGATCTTATCACAGACGCCAAGATAGACGGCCGCATCGAACATCTGGTGCGACAGGGCGATGGCGGTTGAAAGGGCTATCACGTCACGGGAGAACAGGCTGAGGTCCATACCGGTTTCACCTTGGGTCACGCCATCACACATGGCGGGAACGCCGCCTGCAACTTGCGCCGTGCCACCTGCGTCTCGGGCAGCTTTGCGAATGATATCAGGATAATATTCAAACGGCTGATGGGCCGAAAGCATGTCGTTGTAGGCGGTCACTATGGCCAGGTTAGGACCATCGCCGTTGCGCAATTCATTCTTGTCGTGGGGACCGCAGGCAGCAAAGCCGTGTGCAATATTGGCGCAGCCCAAGGACTTGCGCTTGGGTTGGTTGGAGCGTTGCGCTTCCATGCGTTCAAGATAGCGCGCACGTGAGGCCTTGGAGCGGACGACCACGCGCTCGGTGACGGCGGAAATCGTTTCGGTAACGGAATGGGTCATGGGATGTCTCCTTACGGACACCAGAATATTTCGAGGGGACGGTCTGATTGCAGTACGGCGCGTATGGGCATGTCTTTCGCATTGTCTCCAGCAAGGGCTTTTTCCAGCGTCACCTGCTTGTTCTGACCTTCGATGTGGAGGCAAAGCACGTTGGCCTTGAGCAAATGGGCCAAGGTGAAGGTGAGACGTGGTTCGCCCGCTCCGGGTGCCGCCATGGTAATGAGGGCGGTTGTGGTCTTGGGGTCCAGTGCGACGTCCAGTTTGTTGCCGCCAGGAAAAAATGACGCGGTGTGGCCGTCTTCACCCATGCCCAATACAACAACGTCGGGTTCCAGTGCAGAGGCTGCAAGTTCATTGCGAAACAGCGGCACGAAGCGGGCGGAGGCCGCATTGTTCTGGAACAGATGATTGCGCAAAAGGCGGGCGTTGGAGCGGTCGCTGTCTTCATCGACCTGGCGTTCATCTACCAAGGTAATGGTCACCTTGTTCCAAGTGATGGGTTCGCGGGAGAGGTGTTCGAAAAACAGACGCGGCGTGGTGCCGCCCGAAACAGCGAGCACGGCACTGCCCTGCCGCGAGATCGCCCGTGACAAGCCCAGCGCCACACGCCCGGCCAGGCCTTCGGCCAGACCGTCGCGGTTTTCGAAGTCATGGCGAGCCGCAATCACGGTGCCGATTCCTCCCAGGTATTGCCGTCACGCTCAATCAGGGCCACCGAGGCAGCGGGGCCCCAGGTGCCAGAGGTATAGGGCTTAGGAACATCACTTGAGGATTTCCAGTAATCCAAAATAGGATCAATCCATTTCCACGCCGCTGCCACTTCGTCGCGGCGCATGAACAGGGTCTGATTGCCGCGCACCACATCCATCAGCAGGCGTTCATAGGCATCCGGATTGCGCACGTTGAAAGCGTCCTTGAAGCTCATGTCAAGTGGCACATGTTGCAGCCGCATGCCGCCGGGGCCAGGGTCCTTGATCATGAGCCAGAGTTTCACACCTTCATCGGGTTGCAGGCGCAGGATGAGGCGGTTTGGCGAAATGGTGCCCGCTGATTTGCCGAACATGGAGTGGGGGACGGGCTTGAATTCCACCACGATTTCCGACACGCGCGACGGCAGGCGCTTTCCGGTGCGGAGGTAAAAAGGAACGCCGTTCCAGCGCCAGGAGCCGATTTCGGCTTTCACGGCCACAAAGGTCTCTGTTGTGGAGTCAGGATTGCCCAGTTCCTCGAGATAACCTTTCACAGGACCGGTTTCCGACGCTCCTGCCTTGTATTGGCCGCGCACAATGGTCTGCTCGAAGCGCTCAGGCGTTATCGGTTTGAGGGCTTTCAGCACTTTTAGCTTTTCATCGCGCACGGCATCGGCGTCAAGCGATGTGGGTGGTTCCATGGCCACAAGACAGAGAAGTTGCAGGATATGATTCTGCACCATGTCCCGCAACGCACCTGACGTATCGTAGTATCCGGCACGTCCCTCCACGCCAAGGGTTTCCGACACAGTTATTTGCACATGGTCGATATGAGCGGAATTCCAGACTGGTTCAAACAGCAGATTGGCAAAGCGCAGCGCCATCAGGTTCTGCACGGTTTCCTTGCCGAGATAATGATCGATGCGGTAGATCGCGTCTTCCTTGAATACACGGCCAATGGCGTTGTTGGTGGCTTCGGCGGATTCACCATTTTTGCCCAAGGGTTTTTCCACCACGATGCGGGACTTCGGTGTGACCAGCTTGTGCTCGCCCAGACGATCGCAAATGGGGCCGAAAAGATCTGGGCCAACGGCGAGATAAAACACCCGGATCACGTCCTGGCGGTCTGCCAGTTCTTTTTCGAGCGCCAGCCAGCCATCGTCCTTTGTCGCTTCGGTGGCATAATAGCTGAGCCGGTCGAGGAAGCGATCAATCACTTCAGGAGTCGCTTTCATGAACCTGGCATGGCTGTCGATGGCCTTTGCAGCAAAGTCCCGAAAGTCTTCCCGGGACATGGATTTACGCGAAGTACCAATGATGCAGGCACCATCGGGCAACTGGCCTTGTTCGTCCCGGTGGAAGAGGGCGGGCAGCAATTTGCGCTGGGCCAGATCGCCTGTGGCGCCAAAGATGACGATATCAAAATCGTCGACGGGAATGATGCGGGTTGTCATGCTGCGGCTTCTGTTGATGTTTTATTTGCAATAGGCGCTTGAGGTGCGCACCTCAAGAGCGCAGTGCCTACAGCGGCTTTGTGACATTGGCAATAAATCTGTTAAGGCGATTTATTGCTATTCAGCACTTGCATGGCTAAGCTTTGTGCAACGAGGCGGGAGTTTGGAATGATTTTATGTTGTGGTGAAGCACTGATTGACATGCTGCCGCGCAAGGGTGTTGCAGGCGCAGATGTTTATGAGCCGTTTGTCGGCGGTTCGGTGTTCAACACCGCCATCGCATTGGGACGGCTGGGCACTCCCACTGGGTTCTTTGCAGGGTTGTCGACTGACTTTTTTGGTGACAGTTTAGCAGAGGGTTTGAAGGACGCAGGCGTCTCGCAGAAATTCATTCGCCGCAAGGATTTGCACACGACCTTGGCACTGGTGAAACTGACCGATGGCCATGCCCGCTACTCCTTCATTGACGAAGGCTCGGCCGGCCGGATGCTGGAGAAACGCGACATTCCGAAATTGCCGAAGGCGATTACGGCCCTGCATTTCGGATCGATCTCGCTGATCCCGGAGCCTTCAGGCGGCACTTATGAAACCCTGTTGAAGAAAGCTGCGAAGAGCCATGTTATTTCGCTTGACCCTAACATTCGCCCAACGGTGATCAAGGACAAGAAGAAACATCTTGCGCGGCTGAAACGGCTGATGGCGAAGGCTGATCTTGTAAAAATTTCCGATGAGGATGTTCTCTACATGACGGGGCAGCAGAATTTTGCCAAGGCAGCGAAGGCCTGGCTGAAGCTGGGTGCCAAGATCGTTGCAATCACACGTGGCGGTGAAGGGGTGGAGGTGTTCACGAGGCTGCATTCGCTTTCCCTCGAGGCACCAAAGGTGAAGGTGGCAGATACTGTTGGCGCTGGCGATACATTTACGGCGGGTTTTCTGACCTATCTGCATCGCAATGCCTTGCTGTCGAAGAAATCCATGGCGTCGATTGAGGCCACACAGCTGATGCATGCCGCAGAGTTCGCCATGAAATGCGCCGCCGTCACGGTGTCACGCCCCGGTGCAAATCCGCCCTGGGCCAATGAGGTGTGAGAGGCGCTCCCTCTCCGTCTCGCAGCAGCGCTGCGATCCACCTCTCCCGCAAGCGGGCGAGGAAGGTAGGTTCTGCTTTCCTCGCCCGCTTGCGGGAGAGGTGTCGCGCGTAGCGTGACGGAGAGAGAATTTGGAGTTTCCCGTAGATCTTGTCATTCCGGATTTGAAGGCGGCACTTGTGGTGCGTGCTTGCGCCGTGCTGGTTGCCGAGCCTGGTGCTGGCAAGACCACACGGGTGCCGCTGGCGCTGCTGAACGAGCCATGGCTCTTGGGCAAGAAAATCATGATGCTGGAGCCGCGCAGACTGGCGGCGCGGGCAGCGGCCAAGCGCATGGCCGATACGCTTGGCCAAGCAGTGGGCGAAACCGTGGGCTATAGCGTCCGGTCGGAGCGAAAAATATCTGTCCTTACACGGATTGAAGTTGTGACGGAAGGGGTTTTAACGCGGCGGCTGCAACATGATCCGGAATTGTCTGACACAGGCCTTCTGATCTTCGACGAGTTTCATGAGCGCTCGCTGGACGGAGATCTGGGACTGACGCTGGCGCTGGATGTGCAGCGCGGGCTGCGGGATGATCTCAAGATCATGGTGATGTCAGCCACGCTGGACTCAGAAAAGCTGTCGGCGCATCTCGCATCGGGCGATGTGATTTCGGCCAAGGGGCGGATGTTTCCTGTCGATGTGGTGCATCTGGAGAAGGCATCGCGTTTCACGCTTGCTGATGACACGGTGAAGGCAGTCAGGCGAGCGCTGCAAGATGTGACGGGTAGTCTGCTGGTGTTCCTGCCGGGCGAAGGTGAAATTCGCCGGGTGGAGGAGATGTTGTTGCGGGCGGATTTGCCGGCCAATGTTGATGTGCGGCCACTTTATGGGGCCATGGCCTTGCAGGGGCAGGATGAGGCGATACGGGCTTCTCCTGTTGGCCGCCGCAAGATTGTGCTGGCAACGACCATTGCCGAAACGTCTCTCACCATCGAGGGCATTGAGGCGGTGATTGATACGGGTCTGAAACGTGTGCCCCGGTTTGATCCTGCGGCTGGCATGACCTCGCTTGAAACCGTTCGAGTATCGCAAGCATCAGCTGAACAGCGCAAGGGGCGCGCCGGGCGGCTTGGACCAGGGCGGTGCTACAGGCTGTGGCCGGAAGCCGAGATGCGGGCTCTCGCTGCCCATGACGAGCCGGAAATTCGCTCAGCCGATTTGTCAGGTCTGGTTCTAGAGACGGCGCGCTGGGGTGTATCTTCCGTTGTGGGATTACCCTGGCTTGAAGCGCCGCCTCGTGCCGCGTTCGGTCAGGCGCAGGACTTGTTGCAGCGGCTTGGCGCATTGCACAGGGACAACAGCATCACGGCCCATGGCCGCGCCATGGCCGAGTTGCCGCTGCATCCACGACTTGCCCATATGGTGGTTGCAGGTGCGGCCATGGGGGTGGGTGAGTCCGCTGCGCAGATTGCGGCACTGCTGTCAGAGCGTGATGGTGCGGCCCGCGATGCTTCGATTGATGTGGAACAGCGCTTGTTGCAGCTCAGGGGTGCGGCGCGGGAGCGGTGGAAGCAGACAGTGAAGCAAATCCGCAATCAGGCTTCACTGCAGGACGATAGCGCTGAGGTATCCCATGGCGTGTTGGTGGCCCTCGCTTACCCTGACCGCATTGGGCGCAAACGTGGGGGCCGATTTCAGTTGTCGGGTGGGGGCGGTGCGGTGTTGCCGGAGCATGACAACCTGAACAAGTCCGACTGGATTGCGGTGGCGACATTGGATGGCGCGGCGGGAGATGGCAAGGCACGGCTGGCGGCAGAATTATCCGAGCGGGATATCGAAAAACATTTTGTGGATTTGATTGAAGAAACCAGTGGCGTGTTCTGGGATGCCAGGGCCAATGCGGTGAAAGCAGGTGTGAGGCGGCGTCTCGGTGCCATTGTCTTGCAAGAAAAGCCCATGGCAGAAATTGACCCGTCGCAAACGGCGGCGGCCATGCTAGAGGGTGTGCGGCAAATGGGGCTTGGCGCATTGCCATGGAGCGAAGGGGCGCGAAGTTTTCAGGCGCGGGTGAAGTTTCTGGCGCGGGTCATGCCAGATGCGGGCTTTCCGGATTTGCAGGACGATGCGTTGCTGGCAACGGCGGGCGTGTGGCTATTGCCTTATCTTGAAGGCATGATGCGCAAGGCCGATCTGGCGCGACTTGATGTTTTGCAAATCTTGCATGGACTGGTACCCGGTGACCTTCTCCGCCGCATGGACAAGCTTGCGCCCCAGCGCATGACGGTGCCCGGTGGCGGCAGTTACCGGATTGATTATGAAGTGGAGGGTGATCCCACATTGGGTGTGCGCCTGCAGGAGATGTTCGGATTGACATCGGCCCCGCAAGTGGCCGATGGCCGAGCGCGCTTGAAGATCATCATGCTGTCGCCGGGTATGAAACCCGTTGCCGTGACACAGTCTCTCGAAACATTCTGGGTGCAAGGTTACCCTGATGTGCGGAAAGACATGCGGGGAAGATATCCCAAACATGCATGGCCCGAGGACCCGTTCACAGCAGTGGCTGTGGCACCACGCCGGCTGCGGTAGAGCGTGGGATGTATTCAGATAACTGGCTTTATTTGTCGTCGTAATTTTCAGCGCGCAGACCGTGAATAGTGGGTTTCAGCCCTGTCAGCGGATTATCTGGGGACCACGCAAGTTTCGTCTCAAAGAAGCTTGCTGCCAGAGCGTCATACATCAGGATTCGGCCGACAAGACTTTCACCAATACCAAGCAACTCCTTGATCACCTCCATGGCTTGCATGGAACCGATGATGCCCGGCAAGGCACCGATCACCCCTGCTTCTTCGCAGGCCGGAAACAGCCCACGCTCTGGTAGATCACCAATGAAACAGCGATACGTCGGATTGCGGCTTTCATAGGGCTTGAACGTCGACATCTGCCCGTCAAACTGTCCCACCGCCGCCGAAACCAAGGGCTTCCTGGCAAAGTAACTAGCATCACTTACCAGAAACCGCGTGGGGAAATTATCGCAGCCATCTGCAACCACATCATACCGCGAAATCAAGTCCAGTGCATTGTCTGTTGTGAGACGGAATGGATGCTGTTCCACGACAACATGGGGATTGATTGCAGCTATGTGCGCAGCTGCACTTTGGGTCTTGAGTTGTCCCACCCGTTCCGTGGCGTGAATCACCTGTCGCTGCAAATTCGAGAGCGACACGGTGTCATGGTCAACGATGCCAATCCGCCCTACACCTGCTGCTGACAGATACATGAGCAAAGGTGCACCCAATCCACCTGCGCCGATGACAAGGACTGAAGCGTTCTTGAGCTTGTTTTGTCCAGGACCACCCACCTCTTGCAAGACAAGGTGCCGGGCGTAACGTTCAATTTCTATGTCAGAAAGCGGCATGAGCAGCAGCCTCCAATCATCTCACGCGTTGAAATACCCGCTATCACGTCTTCCCACTCGATCCAAACCCGCCGGCACCCCTTGTCGTGTAATCCAGCGCCTCAACCTCAATCAAATCAACTCGCAGCACCGGCGCCATTACCATCTGCGCAATCCGGTCACCACGCGATATGACAAAGTCTTCAGATCCGAGATTGATCATCGGCACCTTGATTTCACCGCGATAGTCTGAGTCAATTGTGCCAGGCGAGTTGAGAACGGTCACGCCATGTTTGACCGCGAGGCCAGAGCGGGGGCGGACTTGTGCTTCTGTCCCGTCAGGAAGCGCAATCGCAAGACCTGTCGCCACCAGCGCCCGTTCACCGGGCTTCAAAGTCAGATTATCGGCTGATCGTAAATCGACCCCGGCCGAGCCCGTTGTGGCATAGGATGGCAGGGGCAGGTCCGCTCCATTGGTCAATCGAAGAATGCGCACTTTCACAACAGCGTTACCAGTTTCAACATCAAATGCTCCGCAACTTCCGCCTTCGTCAATTTTGGCCAGTCCTCAACGCCGGCCTTTGACACCAAGTGGACCGTGTTCAGGTCGCCGCCGAACACATTGTTCTCAGCGTTCACATCATTGGCGACAATGAGATCGCAGTTCTTTTTCGCAAGTTTGGCTTTCGCGTGTTCGATGACTTTCTCGGTTTCGGCGGCAAAGCCGACGACAAGTCTGGGACGTTGCTTCGATGTAGCGACGGTTTTCAAGATATCCGGATTTTCAGCGAAAGAGAGTGCAGGTAAAGATCCGTCATCTTGTTTCTTGATTTTTTCATCTGCGGTCTTGGCCACTTTCCAATCCGCCACAGCGGCGGTGAAAATGGCGATGTCAGCGGGCAATGACGATTGCACGGCCTTCAACATTTCATCTGCAGATGTTACTGGAATCATGCCAGCACCCGCGGGGATCGGCTGATTGACCGGACCTGAAACGAGTGTCACCCGGGCACCAAGCTTTAGTGCCGCAGCCGCGATGGCATAGCCCTGCTTGCCGGAGGAGTGATTGGAGACATAGCGTACAGGATCAATCGCCTCACGCGTCGGACCTGCCGTAATCAGCACATGCCTGCCAACCAGAGGTCTTGCTTGCGGTGACAGTGCAGCCTCAATCTCGGCGACAATTTCTAATGGTTCTGCCATGCGGCCCGGCCCATGTTCGCCACAGGCCATGTCCCCTTCATTGGGACCAAGAAACAGAATGCCATCATTCATCAATATACGGATATTCCGTTGCGTCGCCGCGTGTAGCCACATCCGCACGTTCATGGCGGGTGCGATCAAAACCTGTTTGTCCGTCGCCAGCAGCGTGGTGGATGCCAGATCATTCGCCAATCCCGAAGCCATCTTCGCCATCAGATCAGCCGTGGCAGGGGCCACCACCACCAGATCAGCCGAACGCGACAACTCAATATGCCCCATCTCCGTTTCATCGGTGAGCGAGAACAGGTCGGAAAAAACTTTCTGGCCTGAAAGTGCCGCTACCGACAGTGGCGTGACAAACTGCTCCGCCGCCTTGGTCATGATGCAACGCACGGCAATACCGCGTTTCGTCAGCTCACGGATCAATTCCAGCGATTTGTAGGCCGCAATGCCGCCACCGATGATCAAGAGAACAGACTTGCTCATAACAATTGTCCCACCATCAAAGCCAATACGATGGATGAAAATACCAAGGCTGCCAATTGCCAGGGCTGCATGGCACCTACGGATTTGGCCTTCGTCTCCGCAGCTGCATCCTGTTGCGCTGCCAGGGTCTGCATGGCCTTGTGGCCTTCATCCAGAAGTGTGGGAAGCTGCAACGCCATGCGCGCCAGTGCCTTCACGCTCTCGCTCGCTTCTTCGAGTTTTCCGATCGGTCCCAGCGTCCGTTCAATCCAGGCGCGCACGAAAGGCTCTGCCGTTTTCCACATGTTGAGATTGGGGTTCAGCGTGCGGGCCACACCTTCCACCACCACCATGGTTTTTTGCAGCAACAGCAATTGCGGTTGCGTCTGCATCTCGAATTGTTCTGTCACGTCAAACAATTGTGTCAACAGCCGCGCCATGGAAATCTGGTCGGCCTGCAAACCCAGGATTGGTTCGCCAATGGCCCGCAAAGCCTGGGCAAAATTATTCACATCCTGCGTCTGCGGCACATAGCCCGCATCAAAATGCACCTGTGCCACCCGCATGTAGTCCCGGGTGATGAAGCCGTAGAGGATTTCAGCAAGAAACAGCCGTTCTTTCATGCCGAGCCGTCCCATGATGCCAAGATCAAAGGCAACCAGATTGCCCTTGGCGTCCACCATCAGATTGCCCTGATGCATATCAGCATGAAAGAAACCATCACGTATGGCATGGCGCAGAAAGCTCTGGATCACGGTATCGCCCATGGCAATCAGGTCAAGGCCGCGTGCCTGCAAGGTTGCCACATCCGCCATCGGCGTGCCGTCCATCCACTCCGTGGTCAGTACGCGTTTTGATGTGGTGGCCCAGTCCACTTTGGGCAAGCGAAAGCCTGGGTCATGTTTCGTGTTCTCGGCCATTTCGCCAAGTGCCGAAGCCTCCATGCGGAGATCAAGTTCCAGCTTCATGGATTGTTCAAGCATGGCCACAGCTGCCACGGGCCGCAGGCGGCGTCCCTCCGGCGACAGGCGTTCGATCATCCGTGCAGCAAAACCAAAACTGTCAATGTCTGACGCAAAGCGCCGGTCCACATCGGGCCGCAGAATCTTGACGGCGACGTTGCGCCCGTCATGGGTCACCGCCTTGTGCACCTGGGCCACCGAGGCCGCAGCAATCGGTTCACCAAACGAAGCAAACAAGGTCTCGACGGGCTGCCCCAGTTCTTTCAGGATGATGGCCTTGGCCACATGCATCGGAAACGGCGGCAGCTTGTCTTGCAGCACTTTCAATTCGAAGGCCCGCTTGGCGCCAATCACATCAGGGCGCGTTGCCAGGAACTGCCCCAGCTTGATATAGCTTGGACCCAAAGCGGCAAGTGCGGCGGAAATTCTGTTGGCCTGTTCGGTTTCCCGCGTGTCACTGCCAAGCTGCGCCAGGGTCAAACCTTGCCGGGCAATCCACGGCAATTGTGCCACTTGCTCCGCTGGCAACAGCGCACCGTGCCGCGCCAGAATGAATCCTGCCCGCATGATGCGAAAAAAATTCGTGACCGCAAAGGCCATCAGATGCGCCAACCCGAATGGATCGCCACTACACCGCCCGTCAGGCTGCGCCAGGTCACGCGGGAGAAACCAGCGGCCTCGATGATGTCGGCAAATTCCTGCTGTCTGGGGAAGGTGCGGATGGATTCGACAAGATAGCGATAGGGTTGCCCATCGCCCATTACCACCTTACCCACCGCCGGGATGACGGTGAAAGAATAGGCGTCATAGAGTTTCTGTAGCGCTTCAAGGTCCATATGGCTGAACTCCAGACACATGAAGCGACCTCCTGGTTTCAGCACGCGATAGGCTTCTTTCAAGGCCAGTGGAATTTGTGGAACATTGCGAATGCCAAAGGCGATCGTATAGGCATCAAAGCTCTGGTCAGGAAAAGCCAGTGCCTCAGCATTGCCTACCGTAAAATCCAGCTTGTCTGCCAGTGACCCTGCTTCCGCCCGGCGCTTGCCTTCGGAGACCATCTCGGGCGAAATATCTGCAATGGTTACATGGGTGCCCGCGCCGCCCACACCTGCAATTCGGAATGCAATGTCACCTGTACCTCCCGCAACATCAAGCACCTTGAATGCTCGGTCACTGCGTGGCGGATTGAGCTGCGTCAGGAAGTCATCCTTCCAGAGCCGATGGAGACCGCCGGACATCAGGTCGTTCATCTGGTCATAACGGGCGGCGGACTTGGCAAACACCTCATTGACGAGGTCCTGCTTTTCACCCTTTTCCACATCGCGGAAGCCGAATTTGGTTTCAATGCTCATGACGCTTACATAGGCTATACGGAATTGAAATTCCATTGCGCCGCGTCCTCTGCGGCAACGAGGTTAACGTGCCGGAACTACCAGAAGTCGAAACTGTCAAACGGGGACTGGAACCTGCCCTGTTGGGCCGCAGCTTCAGCCGTTTGGAACTCAGGCGAAAAGACCTGCGCTTTGCTTTTCCTGTTGGCTTTGCTCAGACCATGCAGGGTGCTGTTGTCGAAGCCCTTGAGCGCCGTGCCAAATATATTCTCGTTCATTGCTCAAATGGAAAGACCCTGATCCTGCATCTCGGCATGACGGGACGCTTTACCGTTGTGAAGCCTGGTGGTGAGCGCTTTGAGCCCGGCGCATTCTATCACCAAACCGGAGGTTCTGCCGAACCCGGCCCCCATGACCATGTGATCTGGCACCTCAATGATGGCTCGCGCATCCTCTACAACGACGCCCGCCGCTTTGGCTTCATGGACTGGGCTGATACCAGCACCCGGGACGAACACAAGCTGCTCCGCGACATAGGCGTCGAACCCCTGGGCAACGGCTTTCACCTTGATCACCTCATCGAAAAACTGCGCAACAAGAAGGCCCCCATGAAAGCAGCGCTGCTCGATCAGCACGTGGTGGCGGGCTTGGGCAACATCTATGTCTCGGAGGCCCTTCACCGCGCCCGCATCTTACCCAAATTGCAAGCGGGCAAACTCGTGCGGCGCAGGGGGCCGGACCCGCGTCTTGATCATCTGGTGCGCCACATCAAGGATATCCTGAACGAAGCCATTCGCGCCGGTGGTTCCACCTTGCAGGATTTTCATGGCACCTCTGGCGAGAAGGGGGCTTTCCAGCAACGCTTTCTGGTCTATGACCGTGAGGGTGAGGCTTGTCTCACGCCGGATTGTACAAGCACCATCAAACGCATTGTGCAATCAGGCCGGTCCAGCTTTTATTGTCCCACCTGCCAAAAGTGAGTGACCCATGATTTTCGAAACCATCATCGCTGATACCAAAGCTGCAGTAGGCGTCATCACCTTCAACCGGCCCAAGGCACTCAATGCCTTGAACAGCCAGATGATCGGGGAAATCAACGCAGCCCTCGATGCCTTCGATGCCAACGATGGCATTCGTTGCATGGTCATTACAGGAAATGAAAAAGCTTTCGCTGCTGGTGCCGACGTGCGTGAAATGAAGGATCTGACCGCCGTCGAGGCAAAGCAAAAAGACTTCCTGAAAATCTGGGATCACATCAGTCTCATCCGTAAACCGATCATTGCTGCGGTGTCAGGTTACTGCCTGGGCGGTGGCTTTGAATTTGCTCTCGCCGCCGACTTCATTATCGCCTCTGAAACTGCGAAGTTCGCGCTTCCGGAAGTGACCCTGGGTATTTTCCCTGGCGCCGGCGCCACCCAGCGCCTGACAAAAATGATCGGCAAATCAAAAGCCATGGAGATGGTGCTCACGGGCCGCGTGATGGAAGCAATGGAAGCGGAAAGCTTGGGCGTCGTTGCACGCGTGGTGGCCGCAGACCAGTTGGTGAGCGAAGCGCTGGCGACCGCAGAAAAAATCGCTGCGATCTCAAACCCCGCCATTATCGCCGCCAAACGCGCCGTCAATGAGTCCCTCGAGCATTCACTTTCCGGCGGATTGAAGCGCGAACGGGCCATTTTCTACGACCGTTTCGACAGCCCTGACCAGAAAGAAGGCATGGCTGCCTTTCTCGAAAAGCGAACAGCAGTGTTCACGCATCGGTGAGGGGGTGCGTGCTTCACACGATCACAACAAACCCTGCGCTTTCGCAAAGGCCGCCAAATTCACATCAGGCCGTGCGCCTACATGCGAAATCACCTCTGACGCAGCAAGACTGCCCAGTCTTGCGCAGTGCGCCAGGGGAACGCCCGACGTATATCCAAACAGAAACCCCGCCGCATAAAGATCACCAGCCCCGGTCACATCGATAACTGATTTCACGGGATGGGCCGGAACCTCAATGGTGTCTTCACCCTTCACAATCACTGAGCCTTTTTCAGACCGGGTCACCACCACAATCGGGCAGTCTTTGCGCGCAGCGTCAATGGCACCGGAAAAACTTTGCGTCTTGTACATCGCCTTGATTTCGGCTTCGTTGGCAAACACAATACTGATGGACGAGCGGATCAGGTCGAGAAAGGCGTCCCGGTGCCGCTCCACGCAAAAGGAATCAGAAAGCGTAATTGACGTGAGTTTGCCTGCGGACTGCGAAATTTTTGCAGCAAGCCGGAACGCGGCCATGGCGGCAGGTTTGTCGTAGAGATAGCCTTCCATGTAGGTGACGGCAGCGGCCTTGACCACACTGGCGTCCACATCGCGTTCATCTAGGTTCACGCAAGACCCCAGGTAAGTGTTCATCGTGCGCTCGCCATCCGGTGTCACCAAAATGAAAGAGCGTGCCGTAGCCGGGCCCTCGGTGGCCGCAGCTGTATCAAAAGTCACGCCTTGCGCCCTCATGTCGTGGCGGTAGATGCTCCCCAACTGATCATCGCGGACCTTCCCAAAGTAGGCCGCCTTGCCGCCGAAGGAGGCAACGCCCGCCGCCGTGTTGCCAGCTGAACCCCCGGAGATTTCCGTGGCGGGGCCCATATGGGCATACAGCGTTTCAGCCCGCTCTTCGTCGATCAGGTTCATGGATCCTTTCACCAGCGCTTCGCGGGCTATAAAGGCTTCATCTACCTTAGCAATCACGTCAACAATGGCATTGCCAATGGTCAGCACATCAATTGGGTCAGTCACAATCCGGTTCCTCGTTTTGGCGCGAACTAGCGGAGATAACTTGCAGAAACAAGGGTGAATGCTTAGTTATGCCGTCATGCTTGCCGCCGCCTTCAAAGCGCTCAGTGATGTCCTGTCGCCCGAATTCCGCACGGTGCTGTGGAAAGCTATCGGTTTGTCCGTGTTGCTGTTTGTGGCCCTGCTTGCCGCTGTGGAGGCAGCTTTCTGGTTTCTGTCGCTTTTTCCCTGGCCTTGGGTGGAAACTATCGCCGCCATTGGTGCGGGGCTTGGCCTGTTTGTCTTGTTCTTCTTTTTGATGGCCCCTGTCGCCGCCCTGTTCGCCGGGCTTTACCTCGATGATGTATCAGCCAAACTGGAGCAGAAGCACTATGCCAGGGACATTCCCGGCAAGCCATTGCCAACGGTGAAGGCGCTGATTGTTGGCCTGCAATTTGGCCTGCTGGTTCTTGCCGTTAATATTCTGGCTCTGCCCCTGGTGTTCACCGGTTTTGGTGCCATCGCCCTCGTGGTGATCAACGCCTATCTGCTGTCGCGCGAATATTTTGAAATGGCGGCTATGCGCCATCTGGAGCGGCAAGAGGCAAAAGACCTGCGCTTGCAATACGGCTTTCATGTATTTGTGGCGGGTTTGCTGCCTGCGGCCATGGCGCTGGTGCCGTTTCTCAACCTTTTGGTGCCGATTTTTTCCACTTCCTATTTTCTGCATCTGTTCAAACGGGTGCAGCGGTCTTCGGTTTGAACGGGCACAGATCCACAATCACGCACCGCCAGCATTCAGGCTTTCGGGCCTTGCACACATAACGCCCATGGAGGATCAGCCAGTGGTGAGCATGGCGCAGATAAGCCGGCGTAACGGCCTTCAACAGCTTTTGTTCAACTTCCATAGGTGTCGCTCCCGGCGCAATTTTGAGTCGGTTGCCGAGGCGGAACAGGTGGGTGTCAACGGCAATGGTGGATTCCCCAAAGACATTATTCAAAACTACGTTCGCGGTCTTGCGGCCCACGCCTGGAAGGGCCTCAAGCGCCTCGCGCGAATGTGGCACCTGCGAATGATGCAACTCCATCAGCTGCCTTGACAGTGCCACCACATTTTTGGCCTTGGCCCGGAACAGGCCAATAGTCTTAATGAAATCTTGAACCCGCTCCTCCCCCAAAGCTACCATGGACTCAGGCGTAGGAGCAGCAGCAAAAAGCGCGCGGGTGGCTTTGTTTACACCTTCATCTGTTGCTTGCGCCGATAGTACGACCGCCACCAGAAATGTGAAGTCGTTCACAGACTGAAGTTCACCCTTGGGTTCCGGGTTCGCCGCCTGGAAGCGGCGGAACATTTCATCAATCGTGCCTTGCGGCAATCTGCGCACCATGGGTTGTCGTATCCTACTTGCATTCACATCCGGGAGCCATAATCATCACAGCATGGACGAAAGCAAGCCAGACCCATCCTGGAGTGTCACTTTGACCCCGCACCGGTCCCTCTCACGCGAGGGATTCGTGGCCTTGATGGGCGTGTTGGTCTTCATCAATCTGGCGGGTGGCCTGTTCTTTATGATCGCGGGTGCCTGGCCCATCTCAGGCTTCATGGGGCTCGATGTGCTTCTGGTCTGGTGGGCTTTTCGGAAGAACTATGCGGATGCCAAACGCGCGGAGCGTATTGTGGTGGCGGGTGATCAGGTGACGCTGCATCGCCTCTCCACGAAGGGCCAAAGCGAGTCACTGGAATTCAACCGCCGCTGGCTGCGCGTTGAACTGGAATTTGACGAGGCCCGTGAAATCGTGGGGCGCCTGTTACTGTCCTACCGCGGGGCCTTGACCGAGATTGGTTCCTTTCTTGGAGCCGATGAAAGAAAATCCCTGTCGAAGGCTCTGGTCCAGGCGCTGGCGTAAATCGGGTGGCTTGCCGCTTCGGCTTCGCCTAGTTTTGCAACATGACAACAGCTTCTTCCCTCGATGACTATGCCAAGGTTTGTGACGTGATCGCCCATGTCAGTGAAAACTGGCGTGACCAGCCTTCGCTTGATGCTTTGGCTGCACGCGTGAAACTGACACCTGACCAGTTGCAGCGCCTGTTCACGCGCTGGGCCGGACTGACCCCCAAGGCCTTCCTGCAAGCCCTCACCCTTGATAATGCCAAACGCATGCTGGAGCAATCGGCCAGCATTCTCGAAACGTCATTGGACGTGGGCCTGTCCGGTCCTGGCCGTTTGCACGACTTGTTCGTGACACATGAAGGCATGAGTCCTGGTGCATATAAGAACCGTGGCGAAGGTCTGGCGATCTCCTATGGCTATCACCCTTCGCCATTTGGATTGGCGCTCGTCATGATCACTCCCTATGGTCTCTGCGGTCTTGCATTCTGCGACGTGGGCGGTGAAGTTGCGTCCCTTCATGACATGACACGGCGCTGGCCACATGCTCAGTATACGGAAAATTCTGCCACCACAGCGCCCATCGCCGCGCAGCTTTTTGCTGGTCACAAGTACGGGTCCAACCAACCCCTGCGCATCACTTTCATTGGTACTGACTTTGAAATTCGGGTCTGGGAAACCCTTTTGAAAATCCCCGTTGGCCATGCCACCACCTATGGCGATATCGCAATGTCAGTTGGCTCACCAAAGGCAGCCCGTGCCGTAGGTGCCGCTGTTGGCAAAAATCCGATGTCCTTTGTCGTGCCCTGCCACCGCGTCCTTGGAAAATCCGGAGCATTGACTGGTTATCACTGGGGCCTGACGCGCAAGAAGGCTATTCTTGGTTGGGAAGCTGGAAAGCTTTTGGATAATTGTGCGATCCATTAGTCGAAGGCGCAGACAATCTCGTCGTGATTGGTATTGTCTTGTGTGATTCCTGTTGATCATTTGCTACGCAGGGCTATGCTGGCGCTACGAGGGCATTGAGCTTCAACCTGTGAGGGTCTGTCATGGAGCCGCCTCGTTTCGCCGTTGTCACCGCTGAACCACGCAAGACACTTCAAGACCGCATTCTAGGAAATGCGCGGCTGTTGCGGGGTGTGGCGCGCCTTGTCGCCCGCTTTGGTCCCCGCGTGGTGAACTTTGGAAAAAATACAATTGTGTTCCGCTGGGCCGATGTGGCGGCGGTTTGCGACAATGATAGCGCCTTTCAGATTGCCCCGGTGAATGGCCAGCGCATTGAGGCTGTGAGCGGTGCATTCATCCTGGGAATGGACCGGTCAGAGCAATTGTTCCGCCAGCGTCAAGTTCTCTACGCTGCTCTACATGCAGTGGATATGGCAGCTGTGCGCAAAGTCATGGAAGGGGAGGCTGACAAGTTGTTAACGCTGGCGCAGCAATCTGGCCGTATCGATGTCGTCAATTCCTATGCCCGTCTGGTGGCAGGCCGGGTGGCTGCCACCTTGTTTGGCTTATCTGGTCCCAGCGAACATGACCTGCTGCGCGTGGCCCGCGCGGTGTTTCACGAAACCTTCCTCAATCTCAGTGCCGACAAAACTGTTACGGCCACGGGCATTGCGGCGGGTCAGGAACTGAAAACATGGATAGAGGCGGAGATGGCCGAGCGCCGGGCGAACGGTATCGTCAGAAGAGATCTGCTCGGTGCATTGATGCTGCAGGTCAACGCCGGAACACTCAGCGACTCAGAAGTTGCGCACATCCTGTCAGGTCTGCTGGTGGGATCAATCGACACCACGGCAACCTGTGTCGCCAACATCATGGCGGAGATCGTGTCTGCCCCGGCCCTGAAAGCGAACGTCAGCGCTGATCTCGGCAATGCCAATCGCCTGTGGGGTTGGTGCCTCGAAATCCTCAGGCGCAGGCCCCACAATCCGCTGGTACTGCGTGAAGCAGGTTACAGTGCGATGGTTGCCGGAAAGACTATCCTGTCCGGCAACAAGGTTTATGCCATCACACTTTCAGCCATGCAGGATGCCACCGTGTTTGATCGTCCCTCATGTCTTGACCCCACGCGCCCGCGCGAGAATTACATGCATTTCGGGCGTGGCCTGCACCTGTGCGCGGGCCGGGACCTCAACGCCATCCAGATTCCGTTTCTGGTGGGCCAGTTGCTGAAGCGCAACCCCACGTCAATCGGGCCTCTGAAACATCGTGGTCCCTTTCCTGACGAACTGGTTGTGGGGATCAGGGGAGAAGCAGCATGAGCCATGCCTTCATCACCATTGCCGCGCCCTTCCCGCTGCGCAATGCCGACGCCGTGGACAAGGTGCTGGAAACCATGATCCCGCTGTTGAATGGCGAAAAAAACGCGGCCATTCGCGATGCCCTGCGCGGCAAGGGCATTCACTTCATGACCATCACCGTGGTGCGCGGCGAACAGGCTGAGCCTACGCACCTGGTGCTGGAATGTGCGGCTGATGGTGAGGAGGCTGCAGCCATTGCCACAGTTGAAAAAAGCCTTGCGCCCTGGCTGCACGAAATCACAACGGCAGCCGGTGATGCCACACTTGCGACGCAACTGGCCCGCCACCAGATCAGAACCGGTCAAGGACTGTTCGACACGCCGGGACTGAATTTTACAGGTCACCCCGGCATGACGGTTGAGCGCATCAAAGCCGAGTACCAGCTGGCCCGCAAGATCAGAAGCTATTTTGATCAACATCCTGTGTCCGCACCGCCGCTGCAAACCGTGGCAGATGTTCGTGCCCACATCGGCACAATGCCGGAGCTGGCACCTCTGCTGGCTGCCGTGCCTGTGCCAAGGCTTGCGCCTGCGGGTGAAACCAGTCTGGGCTTTTATGTCGGACTTGTGCTGCGCGCCTTGCTCAAATTCTTTTGGCCCCTGCTTTTGCTGTTGCTGGTGTTGTCGATTGTGATTGTGGCGAGCCAGCACAGGCCGGGCGCCATGCTGATGGCAACTGTCACCTGCCTGCTGCTGTCAGCCATGATCCTGGTGCTGGTGCTCGGGTTTTTCTACAAGTCCCTGCGCACGGCAGAACTGGCCAACCAGCCAGACAACAGCCTGGCCGATGCCGCAACGCTTGATGCCGTGATGGCGCACGAAAACCAGACTGCACAAAACCACCTCGCGGGAATATCGCGCATGCAGCCGGGCTGGGTTCGCTATTTCAGCCTGCGCATGGCCTTCTGGGTCATCCGCCAGATGGCCGAGAAAATCTACAAGCCCGGCTACCTTGCTGACATCGGCACCATTCATTTTGCCAGGTGGGTGCTGCTGCCCAAGACCAACAAGCTGTTGTTCTTTTCAAACTATGGCGGCAGCTGGGAAAGCTACCTGGAAGACTTCATTACCAAGGCTGCGAATGGCCTGACGGGGGCCTGGAGCAATACCATCGGTTTTCCCAAATCCTGGAACCTGTTCCAGGGTGGTGCTGTCGATGGTGACCGGTTCAAGCGCTGGGCCAGACGTCAGCAACAGCCGACGCGCTTCTGGTATTCTGCCTATCCCTATCTCACAACGGCACGGGTGCGCAGCAATGCGGCGATCCGCCAAGGTCTGGCATCGGCGTCCACCAGTGACGAAGCTGCGGCCTGGCTGGCCTTGTTCGGCTCAGCAGCGGCCCCCGCCTCGGTGATTGAAACCCGGGAAGTGCAAAGCCTGCTGTTCGGTGGTTTCAGCAACCACGCCCATGCGGCCTGCCTAATCCTCAACCTGCCGGATAATGCCGGTGCCGCGCGCGCCTGGCTTGCAGAAGTTGTACCTGCTTTGAGCTTTGGCGACGATCCGCCCCAGTCCGATACGCGCATTCTCAGCCTGTCACATCAGGGACTGGCCAAGCTCGACCTGCCGGAAGCCACCTTGCGGGCCTTTCCCATGGCCTTCCGGCAAGGCATGGCCCATGCCACACGGGCCAATATTCTGTCTGATACGGGCAAGGACGCGCCTGAACACTGGGTCTGGGGCCAGACCCCGCCGGACGCGGCCCTGCTGCTCTATGCTCCCAATGCCAAGCTGCTGACAGCACAGCAGAAGGACGTGGCAGCGGTGTTGAAACGGCACGGTGGCAGCATACTTCATAAAGTCATTCTTGCAGAACTGCAGGATCGGCGCGATGCGAAAGGCAGACGCATGTCGTCCGTCGAGGCCTTTGGCTTTGCCGATGGCATTTCGCAACCCGTGATCCGTGGCACCCGGCGTTTTGTCAGCACCACTGACGCAATTCATGTGGTGGAACCAGGCGAATTCCTGTTGGGCTATCCCAACAACCGGGGCGATGTGACACCCGCCATTGCCGTCCCCTCGACGGCTGACACTGATAACATTCTGCCTGTTGCCAACCCCGGCCACGGCGGTGCCCTGCTGCCAGACTTCAACAGCACGGGGGCCAATGCAGCACGCGACTTCGCCCGCAATGGCTCATTTCTGGTGATCCGGCAATTGGATCAGAAAACCGATGCCTTCGAGCGCTTTACGAGTGACACGGCGGAAAGCTTCAAGAGCCACGCGGGCATGCCGAAACATTTCACATCGGCCGCCCAACGCCAGCACTGGATTGCCGCCAAGATGGTGGGCCGCTGGAAAGATGGGACGTCGCTGTTCCGTTACCCGCACCGACCCGGTGCGGGATGGGATGGTGAGTTCACGGCAACACCCGACAATGATTTTCTGCCGGGCACGGAAGACCCGACGGGCCAGCGTTGCCCCTTCGGTGCGCATATCCGCCGGGCCAACCCGCGAGACAGCCTGTCGCCGGGGTCAAAGGATCAACTTGCCATCAGCAACCGCCACCGCATCCTGCGCGTGGGCCGCAGCTATCAGGCAAAGGGCAGCGGCATCAATGATGCAAAACATCCCGGCCTCTTGTTTATGTGTTTCAATGGCGATCTGGAGCGGCAGTTTGAGTTCATCCAGCAAACCTGGTCCATGGCCTGGCAGTTTCATGGCCTTGAAAACGAAGTTGATCCGATACTGGCGCGTGGTGTTGCCAACCCCGGCGATACCCGGCAACTGGCCCGACTGACCATTCCCACCCAGGAAGGGGCGTTGCAAATCCAGAATGTGGCTGACGTCATTGATGTGCGCGGCGGCGGCTATTTCTTCATGCCCAGCCGCAGTGCGTTGAATTTTTTGAGCGCGCGACGGCCTGCCACTCTGGTCGTTTAAACAGCTGAAAGGATATCGAGATGGCCGATCAAATTCCTTTGCAACTCCTGAACCTCGCAACCCTGAGCACCATTGGTGGACAGGTGGTGGCGACCACCGCTGTGACCAACGGCCTGTCCCGCGCCTTTAACTGGCAACCGCGCTGGCTGGGGCTGGTTGTTGCCTTGCTCAGCTGCGGCACCACGACCTACTTGTCATCGCCGGGTACCGGCAATGACTGGTTTCTGGCCGTGCTGAATGCCTTTGTCGTTTATTTTGCGTCCGCAGGCACCAGTGCCGCAGGTGCAGCTGTCACGGCTCCACCGCCCAGCCACAATGAAATGCCGCAAGGCACTGGGCATGAGTCAATGGGCCATGACACTGGGCACGACCGCTTTTTGCGGCCCTGGTTTTAGCGGAAGGAGGAACTTGCCATGTCGAACCTCGAAACCGAACGCAACAGAAAATACCTGGAACTGATCACACGCAAGCACGGCAATATTGACGGCGTCATCGATCAACTGGGCGCGGCTAAACGCAAGCCAACGGGCATGGAGAGCATTGAAGCCCCAGCGCTTGATCTGACCCATGTCAAGGAAGGGGTGACGGCCATGCAGCGAGGCGAGGCCTTGTCACCGCAGCAGAGCAATGGGTTGGAGGCCATCATCTTTCCGGAAATACGGCCTGCCATCGACATCATCGGCGGCAGCTATGAATCCAATCACCCGCTGTGGATCAAACTGACGGATGACAAGACGATCCGTACACGGATTGAATCTAAAATTCCTTTTGTCGGCAGAATTGAACTGCCCGGAAACCGCCGCTACCCCTATGGCGGAACTGGTTTCGTGGTGGGCAAGGATCTGATCATGACCAACCGCCACGTCGCCGAAATCTTTGCCCAGGGTCTTGGGGATCGCCGCCTGGATTTTCTGCCGGGTGAGAAGGCCGGCATCAATTTCATCAAGGAGCTGGGCAACGACAGCGGGGCCACACTACTGGTGCGCCGTGTCGTTCTCATTCATCCCTATTGGGACATGGCGCTCTTGTCCGTAGACGGGTTGCCGGAGGCTCACAATACCATGAAGCTTTCGTTGTCCGATCCGCGCCAGATGAATGGTCATGAGATTTTTGTCATCGGCTATCCGGCCTCTGACCCACGCAATCCGGCGGATGTGCAGGGACAGGTTTTTGGTACGACATTCGGTGTGAAGCGGTTGCAACCCGGCGAACTGCACAATGGCATGACGACGGCAAGCTTTGGCAAGATGGTCGATGCGGCGACCCACGATTGTTCGACGCTGGGTGGAAATTCTGGTTCCGCCGTCTTCAGCATGGACACGGGTGAAGTTCTCGCCCTACATTTCGGCGGACTTTACAAGGAACAGAACTTCGCTGTGCCTGCATCGGACCTCGCCAAGGACGACCGCGTGATCGCAGCCGGTGTGGAATTTGCAGGCAAGCCGCCGGGTGGTGGCACGGGCTGGTCCAGCTGGTGGGCCAAGGCTGATGCCATGGAAACGGTGGATAACGCGGCACCCGCACAGCCTATTCTACAAGCCGTGCCAGGTACGGCGTCCAACGCGTCGCTTATGATGCACGGCGCAGACGGCACTGTGAGTTTTGAAATTCCACTGCGCATCACCATCCAGTTGGGAAGTGTTGTCAACAACAAGACCGAATCCGTCATGGCCGAGACGCTGGAAGCACCAGCCCCTGTGCGTGACACCAACTACGCATCACGCAAGGGTTATGATCCGGGCTTCCTCAATGCAGGCGGTGTAGAAGGTCCAGCACTGACGGTACCCTTGCCCGCAGCGAAAACGGTTGCTGACCTCGCCCCCGTCAAGAACGGCGGCAGCACACTCCACTACCAGAATTTCTCGCTGCAAATGCATGCCAAGCGCCGTCTTGCCCTGTTCACTGCCTCGAATGTGACCAAGGACGAAGCGCTGAAAAAACCGGAGCCGGGCCGCGACTATACACGCAAAGGCCTGGGTGGCGAATCCGACAAGTGGTATGCGGACCCCCGGGTGGATGCCAAACACCAGTTGCCCGATGTGTTCTTCACCAAAGATCGCAAGGCCTTTGACAAGGGCCATATCGTCAGGCGCGATGATGTGGCCTGGGGCAAAAGCTATGATGATCTGCTGCGCGGCAATGCCGACAGTTTCCACGTGACCAATTGTTCACCCCAGGTGGCGGGTTTCAATCGCTCGGCCAATGGTGAGAACAATTGGGGCGATCTGGAAAACCATGTCCTGTCCGAGGCGGCCAATGAGCGGCTGTGCGTGTTTGCAGGCCCCGTTCTGGCCAATGACGATCAAATCTTTTCCGGCGTGGGCGAACGCGGCACCAGCCTGAGCGCTCGCATTCCCTCACGCTTCTGGAAGGTGATCGTGGCCCATACGGGTGCTGGCCTGGCGTCCTATGGCTTTGTGCTGGAGCAGGACCTGGCAGACGTGGCTTGGGAGGAATTCACCGTGCCTGCGGAATTCGCACCCGCCATGTGTGCGCTGGCCGACATAGAGGCGATGACGGGGGTGGTATTTGACGCAAGCGTGCGGAATGCCGACCAGTTTGACACGCAACGCGGTGGTGAAATTGCCAAGCGGTCGAATGTGAAAAAGCGTAAACGCGCGGGAGCATGAGGCATGACGAGACTCAAGGGAGAGGACTTGGTGCCACTGGCAAGATTGTTGACCAGTACCCTTGATATGGACCAATTGGAGATGTTTGTGCTGCAGGCTACGGGTGATTCCTTGTTCGGGGTTTACGCAGGAGCGGGCAAACCGCTGCTTCCAACGACCACCGAGCTTCTGCAGCAGCTTGAATTGCAGGGCACAACCGATAAACTTCTCGCGGTCATTTATCAGCAACGGCCAGGCCGGCCCGATGTGCGCAACGAAATTGCAAGGCTGATGCCGGAAGCCATTGCACCGCCGCGCAACGATGCCGTTGCACTCGAAGTTCAAACCCTTGGCGTGGCTCAACCCAACGAACCCGTTAACGCCTTCGCACCGGGCCTTCAGCGCAATATCAAACCGCATCTACACCAGCTTGACGTCAATATCTGGCTCAACAGGCTGGCGCAAATTGAACGCCAGGTGTGCCGCATTGAAATCAACGGCAATGCAGCAGGCACTGGTTTCCTTGTGGGTCCGGATGCGGTGTTGACCAACTGGCATGTGGTGGCGGCCACAAAGACAGCGAATACCCTGGGGCAACTTGCCTGCCGCTTTGATTACCTGCGGCTCGACAACAATACCCGTCAGCCTGGCTTGGCTGTGGCGCTGCATACAGACGGCTGCATCAGTTCCCGCCCTTACAGTCCAGCAGAACTGACGGCCACGCCGGGTGATCCTCCACCCACGGCCAATCAACTTGACTATGCTTTGCTGCGATTGGCTGAGGCTGTGGGGATCCCAGACAACCGCAATTGGATCACGTTGCCGGACAAGACTGTGGCGCTGGAAAAAGGTGCGCCGCTGCTGATTGTCCAGCATCCCGATGGGGCGCCGATGAAGCTGGCCATGGATACTAATTCCATCATCGACTACAACGCCAACAAGACCCGCTTGCGCTACGCGACCAACACCGAGGCAGGGTCCTCCGGCTCCCCCTGCTTCTCCATGGACTGGGAGCTTCTGGCGCTGCACCACTTTGGCGATCCGGCCTGGAACACCTCACCGCTTTACAACCAGGGTATACCCATTGACTTGATCCGTACACAGATCGATGCTGATGGCCAGTCTGCGAGGCTGGGGAACTGACATGGCCACAATACCCAACAATCGCATACCCGAATTCGCTGAAGCCATCGCTGCAGCGTTCACGACGGACGACATTGAACGCATGTGCCTGCAGGCCACCGACGAAGATCTGTACATGAACTTCGCTACAAAAAATGAACCGCGGGTCAAGATCAGCATGGATTTGTTGCTGGGAGTGCAACAGCGCGGCACGGAAAAGGAACTACTCGCCATCATCTATGCTGAAAGACCTGGAAATAGTGGACTAAAGACGCTGATCGAGGGAGTTTATCCCACAGTGTTCAATGATACCAACATTAAAAAACCTGCACGGACTGTCAACACCGGACTTGAAACGTTGATCAAGCTTCTCGGTGTTACCGATGGAAAGGCGGTCATCGAAAAATCCCGCACGCCAATCGAAAAGGTGGCCCGCAATGTCAGCTACATGGCGGTTTACAAGAATCTGCATGACTGTCTGCATCAATTCCAGGTCAAGCCCTATTTTGAACTGCGCGAAGCAGCTGACAGATTTGCAACCGACAATACGCAGCGGCTCATCCTTCTGAAATATCGCACCGAAGTGCAAACCATGTTGCTTCAGGCTCGCGAGAGCATTGCCGATCTGCCACCGGATGAAACTGAGGTTATGCGTGAGGAAATCTGGATCAACGATTTGGAGAAATTGTCAGACAGCTACAATGCAGCCTTCGACGCAAAAAACTCCAATTCGGCCTCTGATGCGCTCATGGAGATCAACCAGATTCTGGCTACTGTGCCTGTGCGGCTGAACGAAGAAATCATGATGAAGGCGAAGACGCTTCCAATCACTGAACTGTCTGGCATCATTGAAGCCATCAGCACCGCGATTGGTGCCTACGAAAGCAAGATTGTGCAGGCCCAAGAGTCCATGCGCCAACTTGGCCCCAGCATTACCACCCGCGTTGAACAGCACAAGATGTGGCAGGATACGGATCGCATTACATCGATTCTCGATACTTTGACCGACCATCAGGGCAAAGACCTGTTGGCAGCTTTCAGACTGTATTGGCCAAAGGTGAAGGACAAGATCAAGGCGCTGATGGACAAGGAATCCGGTGCGACCTGGGCAACCGAATGCGCCAGATACAGTGTTGATCTGGATGATCAGGTCGCAAAGGAAGAATTCAGCCCCGCACTTCAAATAGCTTATGACACCTTGCGCGAGTCGACACGTGCCCAGTTCTTTGCGGTTGATTCCAATCTGAAAAAAGATTGTTCCGCCCTCTCGCGTATGAGTGCCCCCCTGCTCCGATTGCTGGAAACCACCGTCAATGGATGAAAAACAGACATCAGACGCTGCCGTCACAGGCTGTTTTGCATCCATCAGCGAGCTGCGACTCGCGCACTTGAATGTCATGGAACGTGATGCTTCGCGGGATGATCATATCAGCGAAGCAGAGTTGGGGGAAATCCGATCTCTCGTCGCCCGCATTCAGGCGACGGGCACAGTTTTGGACGACAGGAGTGAGCGCCGCGAAGCCCAGGGCATTCTAGACTATTGGTCATCAACACTGGTCAGTATTGGCGGTGCGGACCTGCGCACTTGGAGTCAACCCCGCCTTGCTGGCTTTGAGGCGGCAGAGAAACGTGGCGAGACACCAGCGGACGCTGAGCGGACCAAGGCCGAACTTGCAAGACTCGACGACAATGCCCGGCAACTCATTCGCATCAGTGCACTGGCCCGGCAATGGCGGCAGAGTGGAAAATCCGTGGGCTATCTGCTGCTGGGCAAGGCGCTGGATGATGCCAAGGCGTTTAAGGGGCAGGACAAGGATGTTGATGAACTTGTCGAGGCGAGTGAAGAATTCATTACTGCAAACGATCGTAAATTTCGACTCATCAGAAATTTGTTGGTTGCGCTGATTATTGGCTTGGGATTTTCGTATCATTTCTGGAAACTCAATGAAATGTCGCGACAAAACTTCGAAATTGTCAAAGCAATACACATCGCTGAACTCAAGAAGAGCCTGTTGTTGCAGAAGCTGATCCGGCAAAACAATCAACTCGTTGCAGATGTCGAACAATCCAATGATCGCGCCAGGCGTGCTGAAAACAGGATTGCCAATATGCAGAATGGCACTCGCCTGGACAACCGCCCCGCAGTCAAACAAATTCGCGGTCCAGCCAACATCGAGTTCCATACGCTGCCAGATCAAAAGTCATTCGACAGCGGAAGTGATGAAGATCGTCTGAGCGCAGCCTTGGACTTTAGCCGTCGCCTGCGCAGAAAGAGTGGCGATCCCAAAGACGATAATGCAGACCGACTGGCCTTAGGTAAAGCCTTGGTCAACCTGACCAACAAAGATCAGTTTGCATCTCTTTCGCCGCAGGGTTGCCATTACCTGCTGTTCATCCTGTCACTCATTCCCGTGCAATATTGGAATGCCCCGGACTGGAAAGACACACGTGCTACGCTCCGGCAAAATTTAAGCGCTCTTGATGTGAAGCAGATCATACTCGAACCCAAATCCCTGCAGTATCTTGACGCCGTGCGCAGCTATGTCGGTGCTGACAAATGAACCATGGGGGTTTCACAACTGCCTCTCTACGTGAGAGGCTTTCACAAGGGAGGATATCATGCCACGTTGCCCCTTCGCCCAATGGATGCCGATCAGCGGTGCCTCTGGTTCCAATATCGGTGGACCCTTCAAGATTGTCCATCATACCACCGAAGGGTCTTCGGCGCAGGGCGCTTTTGATGCTTTCCGCTCCCACCGCTCTGATCCGCATTTCACCGTGGATGCCACCAATATCTGGCAGCATATCGATACCGGCAGTGCCGCCCGTGCATTGTTCAATGAGCCGGGTGGCGTGCAGACCAACCGGGATTCTGCAGTCCAGATCGAAATCGTAGGCTTTGCCCACCGGCCCAAGACCAAAGCTACATTGGAGAATGTGCGACGGCTTTGCCGCTGGATTGAAGCTGAGCACAACGTTCCCAAAGTCTGGCCCAATGGCCGGCCAAAGCCGCCTGACAACAATGGCCAGGACCCCGGTGGACATAACCGCAATGCCGAGGTTTGGAATACCAAAGCGGGCCATTACGGCCACTCCAACGTGCCAGAGAATGTCCATTGGGACCCGGCTTATCTCACAGCCGAAGTCGATTTCCTGATGCTGGAGTCGACGGAGGGTCTGGAGTCATCGGCTGAATTCAAATCACTCATCACCGAAGATCCTGGCCTTGCAACGGATCATTCCCGCATGCCAGGCCACGACAATCCAAATCCAAAACCAAAGCGCAAAACTGCAAGGCGCAGGGTCAGCGTGACGGAAGCATCGGAAGCGCCAAGCGCCATGCCTGCCATCACCGATGCCATCATTCCCCGGGGCCGCAGGGACAGGCCGGGCACCGCGATCACGGCCACCAGTGTCACCATTCACAACACCGACAATCCGGACCGGGGTGCAAATGCCAAGGCCCACGCCCGCGCGCTGGTGTCGGGCTCGCTGCTGGGTGAATACATACGCTCCTGGCATTTCACTGTTGATGACGTGTCGATCTATCGCCACCTCCCTATCACTGAAATGGCGTTTCACGCTGGCAAACGCGCCGGAAATGCCACCAGCATTGGCGTTGAAATCTGCGAGAACGCCGACCTTGATGCGAAAGCCGCCTATCGCAACGCGGCTCAGTTGACGGTCCAGCTTTTGAAGCAGATCGGCAAGACGCCGGCTAATGGCTTGAAGCAGCACCATGACTGGAGCGGCAAGGATTGTCCCGGTGTGTTGCGCCACAAGCCGGGGGGCTGGGACAGCTTCGTTGCCGATGTGACGGCTGCCTTCTCCACTGAGGCCGTGGACACTAAGCCGCAAATCGCAAAATCGAAAACCGCCTTCACGTCTGCCAGAGTTGAGGAGGCGGCGGCGAAACTAGAAAATGCCTTGGCTGATCCCGTCATCCGCTCGATTGTGCGGCATGAATATCTACATGCGGCCAGCAGCGACTCCGATAGCGGTCTTGAGTCAGTGATGGAAGCCCCAAGCTCGCCTGCCGCAGATTGGCAACCCCACCACCTCGCCGCCCAGTTCCGGTCCGCCAGGACCAAGGGTTGGATCGACGCATTCAAGCAAGCGGCCCGAACCTTTGACTTCCCTGTGGAAGTGCTGATGGGCATTGCGTCACGTGAAACCAACATGCGCAACATCATCGGTGATAGTGGCCACGGCCATGGCCTGATGCAGATCGACGACAGAAGTTTTGGAGGCTGGTGCAGATCCGGCGCCTGGAAGGACGTGAATCAGGGTGTGCCAAAGGGTGCCTTGGTGCTCAGCGACAAGCGGCAGGACATCGTGAACGGCAAGGGAAAGTCACTACATGTCGGCAGCAAGAGATTCACCGGCGCAAATGTAACTGATGCGCAACTGCTGCGCATCAGCATCGCTGCCTATAACTCCGGCCTGCGCGCCTATATGAATTTCAGTCTTTCTGGAAATCCTGATGTAGGCACAACAGGTCATGACTATTCGGCTGATGTGTTGAACCGGAGTGAACAGTTCAAAATGCTGCTGGACGCATAATCAGTGAGGCTGTCGTCTTTGACTTAATACTGGAGGCAACATGGCCAGGCTGGATGATGTTCTGAAACGGCGTGAAGAAATTGCATTCAACGCTGGAAAACGCTGGATGGAGCGCGCACCTGAACGACAGGACGCACTAATCAAGGCGGCGAGACTTGGGCCCGCTGCCGCCGACAGCCCCGAACGCGTGAACGCGTTCCGGGAAATGCTGCGACGCCGCGCGGGACAAACCAGCACGGTGGAGTTCATCCAAGAACGCATCATTGGCCCGACTTTGGATTTCACTGACAGGCCGTCAGATGAAGCATCGCGGCGTGCCGGACGGCCTGTCGGGCGGGTGGTTGAGATCATGGGAAAAGGTGTTCAGCCCAAAGGCTTCGGCACCGGCTTTCTTGTGGCACCCGGTGTTTTGATGACGAACAACCATGTATTGCCGGGTGAAGGCTATACGGCAGGCGTAGGTGTAAATTTCGGTTATGAACGCGGTGTAGAAGGTATCAATGAAGGTGAAATTTTCGAGCTTGATCCGGGTCGGCTTTTCTACAGCAACCAAGCGCTTGATTTCGCACTGGTCGCAGTAAAATCAAGCAGCCTGACAGGCGAAGAGCTGGAAAAATTCGGCTATCACAAATTGATCTCCCAGACCGGTAAAATTCTGATCGGGCAGCCCATAAACATCATTCAATACCCGGAAGGCGGACCCAAGAAATACGCAGTCTCACAGAACAAGTTGATGGACGTGTTTGAGTCTTATTTGCACTACGAGACAGACACGCTGCCCGGGTCCTCCGGATCGCCCACTTTCAGCGAATTCTGGGAGGTTGTTTCGCTGCACCATTCTGGTGTGCCGGATATGCGCGACGGGCGTATTCTTGACCGCCGTGGGCAGTTTTGGGACAAGAACACACAGACCGATGATGACATCAACTGGATCGCGAACGAAGGTGTCCGCGTCAGCAGCATTATGAATTTCCTGAAAACTGTAATGCTGCCTCATCCGGACCAACAAACCCTCATGATGCAGGTCTTTGAGGCCCCGGTCGCGGATATCAGCAACACGTCAACAGAAGCCAGGATTTCGAACTCCCTATCAACAAAACATTTTGCAGGTGCTTCTATGGCCGACAATCTGGCAAGTGCGGTAATCAATATTTCGGGGAACACCACAATCAATATTGGCGGCACGCAGGCAGCTCACTCTGCTGGTGCAACGCAAAAGGAAAGCGTGGCAGTGGAAAGACGGGCAGTCTTCGATCCTGACTACGGCAATCGTACGGGCTATCACCCTGGTTTTCTATTAGGCCATGATGTTCCGTTGCCCGGCATTGCGTCCGCGCGGCTGTCAGAAATTTACACTGACAGAAGACACCAGCCCCTGATTTTGGACTACCATCACTATTCTGTGGTCATGAATAAAGAGCGGCGGCTGCAAATGTGGTGTGCTGCGAATGTGAATTATGATCCACGCATGAAGGCAGGAAAGGATCGTAAGGAATTGGGCGATGGGCCTTGGTCCCTGGACCCACGCGTCCCCGCTTCATTGCAACTCAGCGAAGCGGAATTCTACGGCCCTGCGCGCAAATTCGACAGGGGCCATATGGTGCGCCGGGAGGACGGTGCCTGGGGTGCCACCTTGCAGGAAATCTTGTACGCAAATGCGGACACGTTCCATTTGACCAACTGCACACCACAACATGAAAGCTTCAACCGTTCCAATCTCAATGGCACTTGGGGTAATTTGGAGAACCACGTGACCCGTCAGGCACCGACAGCGGGCGAACGTTACAACATTCTGGCAGGACCGATCCTCGACAACGCCCATGATCTTATCCACGACTGGGGCGGAGGCACAGTCCAAATCCCATTGGAGTTCTGGAAAATTATCGTCGTCGCCGAAGATGACAAGAGTAGATATGGCACCCTGCGGGCCTATGGCTTCATGCTCGAACAAGCCAGCAACATTAAAAAGAAGGGCCTCGAAGCTTTCGACGTGGGAGAATTCGGGACCTACCAGCGGTCACTTCAGGAAATTTCGGATACATCAGGCGTGATTTTCGACGAGATGTTGATGAAAGCGGATGTGATGGCAGAGACCCCTGCTGAGCCGCCCTCCAAGCGCAGGATCAGAGAAACAAAAGATATTCGCCGCCAGAAGGGATAGGGGCCTTTGACTCGTTGGACTTGCCTTGACCACAAGGGCTACTATCCCCTTCGCTTCGTCTGCACCGCGCCCATGGTTCGCGCCAGGTTTTCTTCTGCCGCACGGTAGCTTTTTTGTGCGACGGCCATGAAGATGGCGTCCATGATATTGAGTTGCGCAATGCGGGCAGCGGCGTTTTCGCTGTTGAGCGGCGATCCAAGCGCCGTGGAACAGAGCAAGACATCGGAAACATCCGCCAGCGGTGATGATTCATAGTTTGTCAGGGCAATGACTGCAGCGCCATTGACACGCGCAATTTGCACGGCCTCGAGCACGCCCGTGGTGCGGCCTGAATGGGAGAAGGCAATTACGACATCTTTTTCTTTCAGCAGTGACGCCGACATGGCCATCATGTGGGTATCGTCAAAGACCGAGGCGCGGATGCCGATGCGTAGAAACTTGTGGGCCACGTCGCGGGCAATCTGAGCTGAACCGCCAAGGCCATAGAATTCAAGGTAGCGCGCGCCGTGGATGAGCCCGGCAGCCCGCTTGAACCCGTCCATATCAAGAATCGCCAAGGTTTCCTCCAGCGCCTGGATGGCCGTGCGGAAAACCTTCTGAACGATGACCTCCGCACTGTCGTGCTGGTCCAGGTCTTCATGCAAATCCACGTTGGGCAAGCGCTTATAGGCACCTAAAGCTGCCCGCAGTTCCCTGAAACCCTTATAGCCCAAACGCTTTGCCGTCTTGACCACCATGGCTTCGGAAATTGCGGCATCCGCTGCCACCTGCTTCAGCGGCAAGGGATCACCAGCAGCACTGCGTAACATCAGCTCCGCCACACGGGCCTCACTCGGTGTTAGGTCCGGCAATAACATGCGTATGCGCGGACCAACCGTGCGCGGGTCAAAGGTCAGGTAGCTCATCCCTGGCCACGCGCAAGACGGTCTACCAGCATGGCAAGAATGATAATGATGCCAGTTGCCAGCAATTGATAAAAGGCCTGAACGTTCAAGAGGGTCAAGCCATTGCGCATGGCCCCCAGCACGATGGCGCCGAGGATGGTGCCGAAGATTGAGCCCTTGCCTCCCATCAGCGAAGCCCCGCCAATGGCGGCGGCAGCGATGGCTTCCAGTTCCCACAGGTTACCGAGAATGGGTTCGGCGGCACCCAGCCGGGCAATGAGGATGATTGCCGCCAATGAAGCGAGGCCGCCTGAGATCATGTAGGTCAGAACCTTGGTACGCTCAATGGGAACTCCGCTCACACGCGCTGCTTCCTCGTTGCCACCTACGGCCAAGATGTATTCACCCAGCGGCGTTTTCTTCAGCAAAACCGTTGCAGCAACGGCAAGCACGGCAACGATGATGACGGGCACTGGCAGGCCAAAGAGTTCCGAGGTGAAAAGACGCCGGAACTCATTGGGCAAACCCAAAACCGGATTGCCGCCCGTATAGATCAGGGCCAGCGCACGAAACAGGCTGAGCGTGCCCAATGTGACGATGAACGGCTGCAAACCGCCATAGGCAATCAGGCCGCCATTTACGATGCCGCAGGCAAGGCCCACGGCCAGCGCCGACAGCAGAACGATTGGTACCGGAAACCCGGCCATCAACAGGCTTGCACTCACCACAGCCGCCAAGGCAGCCACGGGTCCCACGGACAGATCAATGCCACCACTGATGATGACCAGTGTCATGCCGATGGCGATGCAGGCGTTGATGCTGGATTGCTGCAGGATATTGACGATATTGCGTTCGGTCAGAAACACGTGGGACATGCTGGAGAAAACGACGACCATGATCAGGAGGCCGGCTACGGTGCCCATGTCACGCCAGCTGATTTTCCATCCGCCCAATTTTTCCGATATTGAATTGCTCATCTTCTGTGTCCCATCCCGTGTCATGCCGCCCGTTGGCCCGTGATGGCAAGGCTCATGACCGTTTCTTCCGTCAAATCCTTGCGCGCAATTCGGCCTGCCATTGCGCCACTGCGCATGACGATGACACTGTCCGACAGTCGCAGGATTTCCGGCAATTCCGATGACACCACAATGATGCTTCGGCCCGCAGCAGCCAGTGATTCAATCAGCTTGTAGATTTCACCCTTGGCACCCACGTCAATGCCGCGTGTTGGTTCATCAAACACCAGAATGTCCGATCCCGCCATCAGCCAGCGGCACACAATGGCCTTCTGCTGGTTGCCACCGCTGAACAGACGTATGGCACGTTCAATATCATGGGGTCGCAGATTCACGTCACGCGCCAGTTCGTTCACCCGTGCTGCAAGGTGCGCCGTTCGGATGAAACCGATCTGCGTCAGTTTCCGGTAGCTGGGCATGGCCGCATTGACCGCGACAGAACGCAAGGGAATGATGCCTTCCTTCTTGCGGTCTTCCGGCAACAGGGCAATGCCCGCTGCAATGGCCTCGCGCGGTGTAGCGAAATGTACCGACTTGCCGTGCAACGTGATGCTGCCGGCAGTCGGACGGTCCACGCCAGCGAGCAATTTCACCAGTTCCGTGCGGCCCGATCCCACCAAACCTGCAATGCCCAGCACTTCGCCCTTGCGCAATTCCAGGGAAACATTGCGGACCTCGAGGCCACGGCTAAGACCTGCGACAGACAGCACAACGGTGTCCAGCACATGGCTTTGATGCGGTGGAATGTCGAGGCTGCGTCCCACCATCATGTTGACGAGAGCATCCTGCGTGGTGGTGGCGAGATCGAGATTGGCCACCAGTTTACCGTCCCGCAGAACCGTCGCATGTGAAGCAACGCGGAAGACCTCATCCAGCTTGTGTGACACATAAATCACTGCCACGCCGTCGGCTTTCAAACGATCAATCACGCTGACCAGCTTTTCGAATTCAACAGGTGTGAGGCTGGATGTGGGTTCATCCATGGCAATGATGCGCGCCTCTCCCAGCAGTGCTTTGGCGATTTCGACAATCTGCCGTTGGGCCACGCGCAGGTTTTTGATCTTTGTGCGCACATCAATGCTGGGATCAAGTTGCGATAGAAGTTCAGTGGCGCGGCTCTGCATGGCCGCACGGTCGGTGATCACACCGAACTTGGTCAACGCGTTGCCGAGAAACATGTTCTGCGCCACATCAAGTTCAGGTACCTGCTGCAACTCCTGGTGAATGAGGGCGATGCCCGCCAGGCGCGCGGCCTTTGGATTGCGTATTGCGGTGGGGTTTCCCTTGATCAGAATCTCGCCCGTATCGGCGTGATAGATGCCGGACAGAATTTTCAAAAGCGTGGATTTGCCGGCACCATTTTCACCCAACAGGGCGAGAACCTGGCCGGGCTGCACAGCAAAACTCACAGCCTCCAGCGCCTGAACGCCAGGAAAGCCTTTGGAGATAGATTTCAGCTCAAGTGCGGAATGTGGGGTGAGAGTCGACATTGTTTGGCCATGAAACTAAAGTGCGGCGGCGGCAGGGAGTGCCCACCGCCGCACCTGAAGTTACGCCTATTTCTTGGCGTCTTCCATCAGGTTCGCACGCACAGTTGCTTCATCACCCGTATAGCGGGCCACATTGTCTTTGGTAATCAGCGCCTGTGGCGTTGCCACGACGCGCGGCAGTTTCTGGCCGGCCTGCAGACGCAGTGCGACTTCCAAGGCAACTTCGCCCGTTAGCACTGGGAAGCTGTCAACCGTCGCTGTGAGTTCGCCCGCTTTGATCGAAGCGTAGGCATCGCTGACACCGTCGGTGCCGATGACGGAAATCTTGTCGAGCTTGCCTGCGGCCTTCACAGCTTCGACAACACCCAAGGCCATTCCGTCATTATTGCAATAGAAACCTGTGATATCCGGGTTCTGCTGCATGATGTTGGTGGCGGCATCATAAGACTTCTGACGATCCCAGTCACCCGGAACCGAGGCTACAACTTCAAAACCCTTGCCTTCTGCGGCAATGGTTTCCTTGAAGCCTGCGGTGCGTTGCACGGCGGCGTAGACGCCAGCCATACCTTCAATCACGGCAAGCTTGCCGCCATCTTTCCGGTTGGCAATGAACCAGCGCGCCGCACGTACACCATTGTCCTTCTGTACATTGCCAATGTAATTCTTGGCCGAGGGAATGACTGCGTCGTTGACGTTGATCACCGGTACGCCGGCCTTTTCGGCGGCTTCCACGGCGGGCTGCAGATTGGAGTCAGTTTGTGGGGAGACCAGCAGAAGCTTGTAGCCCTGCGATAACATGTTTTCAGCAATGGCCAATTGGGCCAGCTGGTCATTTTCATTCTGGCCGGCCTGCAGGTCAACCTCTACGCCGACGGTCTTGCCGAATTTGACGTAACCTTCACCCAGGCTGCGCCAGTATTCATTGGTCAGCGCCTTGGCAACGGCACCCACCTTCATGCCCTTTTCAACGGCTGGTAACGGTCCGAACTTGGCCTCCAGTTGCGACCAGTCCATGCGGTCTGCTTCAACATCTGAATTCAGCGGAGCCATGTCGCCCGCGAATGCAACAGTTGAAAGCGCAATGGCGGCAATGGCACCCAAAAGGGCCGAGCGTTTTGTCAGTCTCATCATCAAAGTATCCTCCCAAAGATTAAAACGAAATGTTCAATGGTGAGTGCGCGGCGTATCCCGCCGCTGCACTCACGGTTTTGCTGTGTCTGCGGTCAGTCCTCCATACAGTGCCTCACGCACGATCGTGTTGCTGGTCACAGCATCTTGTCCGGCAATGGCTGAGGTGAGGCGGTTGTCTGCTTGCAGTTTTCTGACAACGGTACGCATGGCTTCCACGGTTGCAATATTGGCACTGCATTCTGCAACCGGGTCCATGCCCGTCGTATCGGGGAAGGTATCGAAATAGATCGGGCGGCTGTATTTGATCTCTTCGAGCACATAGAGGAGTTCCATGGTTTGCACCGGATGCACCGTGCCAACCATCAGGCCGTCGTCGCGCTTGGCGTAGCCGTCGTTAAGGTGAACGCCGAAGAGTTTGGAAGCACGTGCTGCCATGGCCACGGCATAGGCCGGCATTTCATCCGCATACAGAACATGGGCGAAGTCGATGGTGACGCCAACATTATTGCGGCCCATTTCGCGAATGGCCAGCAATGTTGTGCCAATGTCCGGCATCAGCGCGAAGCTGCGCGGTTCATTGGGCTTGTATTCAATGCTGACTTCCGATGATGGAACATGATCAGCGACTTCAGATATCGCCTCCAATGTTTGATCCCACAGCCGCGCATAGTCGGCTTGAAAGGAATAATCAAAACCATCCTGGCCCATCCAGAGTGTCATAAGGGAGCCGCCCAGTTCCAGCATCTGGTCAATGCCACGCTTGGTCTGGTCAATGGCGAGGCGGCGCAGCCGTGCATCGGGGTTTGTGAAGGCACCAATCTTGAAACCGGGGTCACTGTAATAGCGCATGGCGAAGCCATTCACCGACAGGCCAAGACCATCAAGATGGCGGCGCATCTCCTGGAATTCGACCTTTTCAAGATGGTCCGGAAAATTCAGGTCAACAGCCGTCAATCCCGGCACTTTCGCAGCGCGCGACAGCAAGTCCAGAACCCCCGAAGCAGCTGCACCATTCCTGAATGAATTCAGCCGGGCTGCGTATTTATAGACGCGGTTGACATTGGACATCGTCGCGAAGGCCCTTCAGAAGATTGGCACACTTCACACCAATGCGAAGTTTTGTAAATTGAATTTGAGCTGACGTGAAGAAATACCCCATTCTTCAAACCGGAGAGGTTGAAATATTCACAAAACACGGAAATTCACTTTTTTGCGATGTTGAATGATTAACCCATGCTCAATTCACTTCACAAACTTTACTCGTTTTGTGCATTGCAACATGGTTTTTCCAACCAATCTGCCGTTCACAGTATGATGACGCCCTTGCGCAGGATGAAGCAGCCATAGGGGCCAGGGTCCGACGTGCGGACAATGACGAAGGATTTTTTGGCAGCGTCGTAGAAATCAAACCGGTCATAGGAACCCATGTTGACCCTGCGTTTTTCGCAGGCATCAAGTGTGGCTTGCATTTTCTCAAAAATCGGAACGCCTGCCTCAGGATTGCCAACGACGCGCATGCGCATGACTGGCTGTTCGACAAATGTATCGAGTGGCATAAGTGCGAGAATCGCCTGGGTGGCGCGAGGGATGTCACACCCGGACAGGTCAATCAGCTTTCCGTAGATTGTATGCTTGGCAATGGTGACGGCGGGATGGTTGATGTCACACAAGACAATGTCATCCCCATGCCCCATCAACATCAGGGCATAGAGCAGTTCGGCTGAAATCAGAGGATCAATGTGGCGCAACATCTGACTGGCTATTCCTTTCGAGAGACATGGGCCGCGGCCGCCTTGTTCGCAGCTTCACAAGCGTGCTTCAAAGATTTGCCCGCCGACAATTGCGCCGCAAGGGTGCCAACAAAACAATCGCCAGCACCGTGGGCCGATGTAATGCGAACGGAAATGGGATCAACCTCGAAGCTGTTGCCGTTGTTTTCGACAACCACCAACCCATCGCCACCCAGTGTCACGACAACGGAAAGTGTATCACTTTGCAAGGCGTCTGCACTTGCCATAGCGGAACGACGATCATGAACTGGCAGGCCTGACATGGCTTCAGCTTCGACCCGATTCACAATCATCACGTCGATATTCTTCAGCAACTGCCTGTCTGCCGTTCGCGCAGGTGCAGCGTTAAAGACCACCTTGGCACCATTTGCCCGGGCCACCCGCGCCGCTTCCACATTGACGGCATGCGGCACTTCGTTCTGGAGCACGAGAACGCGTGCGCCTCCCAACTTTGCCCAACAGGTTGGTAAAAACTGTGGGTCGAGAGTGAGATTGGCGCCTGACACAATCACCGCCCCATATTCACCATTGTCCTGAAGGATCGCCACACTCATACCAGACCCCACCTCACCTTCTTCTGATATGCAAGACACATCAACGGCAACCTGAGCGAGGTTCTGCACAAGGGTTGCACCGAAATCATCCCGTCCAACACGCCCGATCATTGCAGTGCGCGCGCCTGCCCGTGCCGCCTGCATGGCCTGGTTTCCACCCTTGCCGCCGCACACCTTTTTCCACGATGTTCCCACGGCTGTTTCATCAACACGCGGCAAGGCTGGTGCCGAAACCACGATATCAAGGTGCAGGCTCCCGCATACGATTACGTCAAAGCCACTCATTTCAACATACCCAGGAATTGGTTTCCAGACGGTTTTGCGACAATATTTTTTTCGGCCATCATCATTATGCTATCGCTTTCCTTCGATCACCAAAACGCGCGCCAACAGGGTTTCGCAATAATAGACTACACACAAGGTACATAAGGCAAGTGGACTGCACCCCCTGAGTGAGACACGATAATTTCGGTTACAGTCAATCCAAGGAGGAAAGACTGTGCTAATCGCAGGGTGGACAGTACCCGACTGCCTTCAAGATCAAGGCCATCAAGCGGGTGGAGCGCGGCGAGGGTGTATTGCCTGTGGCGCGGGACCTTGGCGTGACACGCAAGGCGCTGCATGACTGGGTCAGGGCCTGGAAGCTGCATGGTCCCGAAGGATTGAACCGCAAGCGCGGCCCGAAGCCTGGACGCAAAAAGCAGTGGCTTGCGGTGCTGGACCGACCGCAAGAAGGCCGTCACGCCGACCGCGACCGGATTGCCGCATCGACGCGCACGGGCTTGGTGGTGTAGGCGGCCATGAGACCTGCGAACTTGAACGCATTCTTGTGAGCAATGGGGTGAGAACTAACGAGTTCATTACTCGTTTAGGGGGTGACGTGAGGCAAATACCGAAAGTAGAGTTTAAGATTGCAGCGTGATGGGGAGGCAGTAGAAAAATTCTTGCTATTCACGCTTGACGGTCCCAGTCGATAGGTTTGGAATTCGATGGTTGAGGGGGAAAATCGTAGCATGGATAAAGGTGTTCGGATGACCGAATGTGAGCAGGTCAGATTGCGAGCGGAAAATAGGTTAGCGACTCCTTGATTATTTCCTATTTATCTGTTTTTGTTATGTTTCACTTTTTTGATTTTTAAGGGCTGTTTTTTTGAGCGCGATGGATAAAAGTACTGGTGATGAACGCCATGAGGATAAGTCCGAGCGTATTGCGGATAAAGCTTCCGTTGAGAAAGGCGCTAGTAAGTCAAGAACCAAGCCAACCTTTTTCTTTAGATTCATGAAATTCTTAGATACGATTTTTTCCAATATTGCTGGACTCTGAGACTTGCTTACCAAATTTAAAAATCGGCAGAAAAGTAAATAGAACCAAAAGTGTCAGTGTATCCATATTAGTTTTGGAGGTGAAACTATGGCCAATTTTTCTGAACTCTCTCAAGGAGAAGGTATGGTCGACTCTATCCCTTACTCAACAGATACTCCTGGAAGTCTAAGGTTGCGAATTTCAGGTATCACTCCATTAGGGTACACTGCACCGGCCGTGGTAACTGTCGAGCACTACGACTATAAACTCGATAGGATAGTAGAGGATCAATATCCTATTGGTGGAGGGTACGGTGACGCGCTTATTAAAGTTCGTATCGGACGCAAAGATGGGAAACCTTCAACTGGCGAGATAAAACTTTATTTTGACGACGCTGGCAACAAGGTTTCAGTACCGGGGGGACCGCAAGCCGCAAAAAAAGTATTCGGCGGCGGCATTGACGATCCATACTTAAAGGCGCTTCGAAATGTTGGTCCACAAGAAGCTGCTCTTAAAGGATTGAACAATACAACTTCCTTGAGAAAGAATGGCGCATTTTTGATAGCCGAAGATGGGTTTGAGCCCGATAACTCCGCGAAAACTACACCAGCCGGAAAATTGAACGATGAGCTTCCTGATCTTGGTCTGGGGCCAGGTGTCTATGTCCTAAAGGGTGGCAACGATCCATTTGAGGATCGTGGTGGGCCAACTGGTCCAAATAATCAACCCCCTAATGCCGCTGCTGTCGGCAAAGGTTCTGGTTCGGGCGGTTGGAATCCCGGCAAAGGCGGAACAGAGGCTCGCGATCCAAGCGGAAAT
>CAXTKL010000001.1:0-87759 GCA_964244825.1 uncultured Aestuariivirga sp. | reverse complement strand
ACCGTCATGAACCGGACCCCGTTTGGGGCAAGCTTGAGGAGGCAGTTAGAACATAATAAGAACAATGTCAAGTGGAATTTTCGGGGTTGGGAATTTATTTTGAGTGGGTGGAGAGTGTGCGTGTTTCGAGGCTCGCAAGGGCGCGCATCTCAGCATGAGGGAAACCTATATAATCCCCCTCATGCAGGCGCCAGCCCTCTTGCGGGCCTCCAAGCGTGCGCCGGGCTGACGATAGCCCGACGTATGGGATGACAATGCTACCGATAAACATCTTTGCGATTTCCAATGCGCACAACGATGATCTGGACTGTCTTGTCTTCAATCGAACTGATGATGCGATAATCGCCGACGCGGTATTTCCAGAGTTCCCCCAGTTTGGAACCGCGCAACGCCTCGCCAATGGCACGGGGGTTTTCGAGCGTGGCGAGACGGTCATGGAGAAATGACAGGATGCGCTTTGCTGTCTGTGGATCCAGTTGTTTGAGATTTTTCCGGGCAAGGTCCGAGAGTTCAATTGTCCATGCCATAGGACTTCATCACATCTTCAAGAGACACGAGTTTTGAACGACCGGCCTTGATGTCCTCAAGTTCTTTTTCAGCCAGATAGATGTCCTCAAGATCACCGATCTGCTCCCGGATCGCTTCGATCATGTAATAAGTCTTGCTGCGGCCCGTGCGCTTGGCAAGCTTGTCCAGCCTCGCACTCAGGTCTTCAGGCAGGCGAAGTGAAACAGCCATGGCGATGGTCTCCAGTTTGAGATACGGGTATCGCAGATTTTGAAGAGGGACGCAAGATCGCTGATGGCATGGTGGCAAGCAAAGGCAATCAATCGGAAGCGTCCCCCTTCAAAATGTTGTTTTAAAGTCATCGAGCGTACAACAAAGACAGTGTGCTGTAAGTCCAGAAACTACTGGTTACAGAGCTTGACAAATCAGCTTCTATCACGCGATTCAATGTGTCGAACTCCGCAACTGCGAAAAGTCTGGTATGCTCATTGCAAAGCAAGGCGAACTGAGAGTGCAGGCAAGCGATGCACTTGCCGGACTTGACTATTTGTGCCCGGACCCAGGTTGTCACGGGCAAATGAGACTTCGGAACCGCAAAGGATACGTGCCGCATTTTTTTCATCTTGACAAAGCACGCTGCTCAAATGACGGTGAGTCACAAGAACACGAAGCAGCAAAAATCCTATTACAGAAAAGCTATCTTGATCGGAAAGTGAAGGCTGAGCTAGAAGTTTATTGGTCGGATGTTGCCAAGTTAATAGGACCTCAGGGCTCGGTCGCTGCCTCATTGAATCTGAAAGCAAAAGACAGGCGTTGTGACATTTTGCTCAATAGGTCTGCTGCTGACTCGAAATGCACTTCTATTGCAGTAGAGGTCCAAGGAGCTTCATTAGTTTCATCCGAATTTGATAACCGTATTTTCGATTGGAGATTGCTTGATGTCGATGTCGTTTGGGTGGCGCTATTGCGCCCATCTTGGTTAAGTAATCTTACCACATTTGATACGTTTCATAAAATTGAAAAGACGACTTTGCGCAACTTTGAACGCAAAATGCTGCATCGATACGGCCATATTTGGTACATTGATTCAGAATCAAGAAACTTTTTTAAAGGCACTGTTGCATCGCATCAGTTATACAAAAATCCAAATGACTACCTCGATCAAAATGCAGGGGAGTTGATTTCCAATGAAGGGGGCTACTATCCCTCCGCTCGTTGGGTTGATTTGACATTGAGCAAGCCCATGCCAGTTCAGGAAGTGGGTTTGAAACGCATTAGTCGAAGATTCAAGAATGGTGTGGAGAGTAAAATTTTTGACTGGTGCGAATTGAGTTAGTAAGTCTGGGAATACGTCGCGCCCCATTTTTCTTAAATCGTCCCCATGGTGCAGGTGGCTAACAATTTGCGGTGGCTTGGAGGGATGTGGACTGCACCCCATGAGTGAGACACGATAATTTCGGTTACAGTGGTTTTCATTTTCGTATTCAGCTGGCTTTGCTTTGGGCGTATGCGGCTTCGAATTCAAGCGGTGACTTGTAGCCAAGGGCTGAGTGCAGGCGCTCGGTGTTGTAGATGTTTGTGATGAAGTCATTGATGCGGGCGCTTGCGTCTTCGATTGTGGTGAAGCAGCGGGCGTTGATTTCTTTGTGCTTGAGGGTTTTCATGAAGCTTTCGGCCTTGGCGTTGTCGAAGGGATTGCCAAGCAGTCTGCTGATCAAGGTTCGTGATGCATTTATTGCGTTGCAGGCCGAATTTGTCCGCTGAACAGCAACTCGTGTTTTTTGAGCAGGGTGGCGATGCGTTCTATGACGGTGCGAACCTCGGGGCGGTGGCGGTCTTCGTGGTGCATGACCAGCCACTGCTCCTGCGTCAATTCCGGAAGCGACGGGCCGATGCGTTCGAGGTTGGAGTTGCGGTCACCTGCAAAACACGGCAGCACGGCGATGCCGATGCCTGCACATGCGAGGTCGTAGACCGTGCGTGGTGAATTTGCCCAAGCCACGATCTCCACTTTTTCCTGGGCGTTGACCCAACGCGTGGCCTCGGTCCGGGCATATTCTGGCAACATGGATACCCAGCGGCCTCGCGCTTGGCTTGATGCAGTTCGTGCGCAATAACAGCCATGGGCAACCGACCCGATTTTACGTGCCGCCAGATGAGCTCCCTCTGGCTTGTGGCTGCGAATGCCGATGTCCACTTCGCGGTGTGAAATGTCCAGACGGGCTTCGGTGGTGTGGAAGGTGACGATGAAAGGATCAGCCGCAGTCCAAAGTTCTGAAAAATGTTCGCAGAGGAAATTGGCGGTCCAGGTTCCTGCCGAAATGCGCACGGCCGGTTTCACAGTGTCGGCCTCGGCCCATTCATGAATGGGACGCGCAGTTGCCTGCATGGCCAATGCTTTGTGCAAAAACTCAACGCCTGCCGGTGTCAGATCATATCCTGATTGGTGACGCACAAACAGTTTTCTGGAGAGGGCCTTTTCCAAAGCCAACATGCGACGACCGATGGTTGCGGCACTGGACGCGAGGATCGCTGCAGCCGGAGTCAGTCCGCCGGACTGGGCGACAACGACAAATACCCTCACATCATCCCAGTTCAGGTTTTTCATTTTTGAAATATAGCATGCAGTCTTCGCGCATTAAACCATGAGGATTTCGCCCTATCTCTCGTGCTTGAACAGCAATGGAGAGACACATGACACCCTATTTCTTATGTTGGCAAAAACCAGACACCACGCGCCCGCTGAACCAGCGAGAGGCTGCACAATTGGAAGAGCAATTCTATCAGCAATATGGAACGATGACGATTGGCGAAAAAGCTTTCAGAGCGATACTAGACTTTCGATATCGCGACAGTCCGGACCGAACGAAGACCAGGTTTGCGTTTTCGACATCCCAAGCAGCGGATTGTCGAAAGGGTTGAAGACAAAGGTACAGAAGGCTTGTGTTTATATTTTCAGCAGATGCGAAACTACTGCCGTTTTTTTAGCATTGGTGGTGCGAAGCGCTTGCTTTGAAAAAGTTTTCCGCTTGTTCAGGCCTTAATGTTCAGTCGTAACTCATTGCAATCCTTTGGCTTTCTAAATTCGTTAACAAAGTCTTGACGGCTTGGCATGGGGGTTGCTTAGTTTGTTTCGGCATTCCCACTGAAATGCCGGATGGGGATGCATGACTTCAGACTCGCATGTCGAATTGGTTGCTGTGACGAAGCGGTTTGCGGCCACGGCAGCTGTTGATGACATCAATCTCAAGATACCGGCGGGCAGCTACTGTTGTTTGCTGGGTCCGTCCGGATGTGGAAAAACCACGACACTGCGAATGATTGCGGGGCATGAAACTGTCACGTCCGGCGACGTGATCCTTGGCAACCAAAATGTGACAACGTTGCCGCCGGCAGAGCGTGGCACGGCCATGATGTTCCAGTCCTATGCCTTGTTTCCGCATTTGAGTGTCATCGACAATGTGGCCTTTGCCCTGAAAATGCGCGGCGTCGAAAAGCCTGTCCGCCACGGCAAGGCCCAGAAACTTTTGGAACTTGTGGACATGGCGCATTACAGTTTGCGCCTGCCTGCGCAGCTGTCCGGCGGGCAACAGCAGCGTGTGGCTTTGGCGCGCGCACTCATTACCGAGCCGCAGGTGCTGTTGCTGGATGAGCCGCTGTCGGCGCTTGACCCCTTCCTGCGTATTCGCATGCGCGCCGAACTGAAGCGCCTCCAACGGGAGCTTGGCATTACCTTTATTCACGTGACGCACGGCCAGGACGAGGCCATGGCGCTGGCTGATGTTGTGGTGTTGATGCATGACGGCAAGATTGCGCAAACAGGGTCACCCCGCGACGTGTTCAACACACCGGCCAATGAATTTGTGGCGCGGTTCATGGGTGGCCATAATATTGTGACACGGGGCGGAACGGCCTATGCCGTGCGCAGCGACCAGATGATGTTGCAACTTGCAAAGGGGAAACTGAAACCCAATGCCGTTGCCGGAACGATTTCGGACATCGAATATCAGGGAACCAGTTTTCATGTGTCTGTCAAGACCGCCGAGGGTGCAGACCTGACCGTGCAACTGGCAGAGGCCAGCTTTGATTCCGCACCCCTCAACATTGGAACGGCCGTTCACGCCATATGGGAGCCCGCTTCAGCCCACGCGCTTGGTTGAAACGGGAAGATCATTAAGCGCCACAACATGTATCCGGGAGATGAACCAATGACACAGAAAAAAATCAATCGCCGCAATCTCATGAAGGCAGGTGCAGGACTGGCCGCAGGCTCTGGCCTGATCACAGGTTTTCCTGCAGTTCACGCTGGCGAAGAAAAAGTGCTGCGCTACCTCGGCACGGCGGTGAACCAGGCTGACGAGATTTCGAAGAAACTGTTTGAAGATACGGGCATCAAGCTGGAATATATTTCAGCCACGACCGACGATGTGACCAAGCGTGTCATTACGCAGCCCAACTCCTTCGATGTTCTGGACACGGAATATTTCAGCCTCAAGAAACTTGTGCCATCAGGCAACATTCTTGGTCTTGATGCCTCCAAGATCAAGGAGTTCAACAATATCACGCCAGTGTTCACCAAGGGCGAGTTGCCATCGGGCAAGAAGATTGGCGACCAGGGCACAGCCCCCAAGAAAGTGATGTTCCTCAAGGGCGCTGACTCGACCGAGTTTGCCACGGAAGTGACGCAATGGGTGACACTGATCCCCACCGTCTACAACGCTGATACACTGGGCATCCGCCCGGATTTGATCAAGCGTCCGATTTCGTCGTGGTCGGAATTGCTGAACCCGGAATTCAAGGGCAAGGCCTCGATCCTGAACATCCCGTCGATCGGCATCATGGATGCGGCCATGGTTGTGGAGGCCACGGGTGCCTATAAATATCCCGACAAGGGCAACATGACGAAAGAAGAAATCGACCTCACCATGAAGGTGATGACGGAAGCCAAGAAGGCCGGGCAATTCCGCGCCTTCTGGAAGGATTTCAATGAGTCCGTCAACCTGATGTCGTCGGGTGAAACAGTGATCCAGTCCATGTGGTCGCCTGCTGTGACCAAGGTGCGGTCCATGGGCATTCCCTGCACCTTCCAGCCACTGAAGGAAGGCTATCGCTCATGGGCGTCGGGTTTCTGCGTGTCGAAGGGTGTGTCTGGTGCCAAGCTCGACTATGCCTATGAGTTTGTGAACTGGTTCCTCTCCGGTTTTGCAGGGGGTTATCTCAACCGCCAGGGTTATTACTCTGCTGTTCTGTCCACGGCACAAGCCAACATGCAGCCCTATGAATGGGCCTATTGGATGGAAGGCAAGCCCGCCGAAAAGGACATCATGGCGCCGGATGGTTCGTTGCTGGAAAAAGCAGGTGCCGTGCGCGACGGTGGTTCCTATGATGACCGCATGGGCAATGTGGCGTGCTGGAACGCTGTGATGGACGAGAATGACTACATGGTGCGCAAATGGAATGAATTCATTGCGGCGTGATGTGAGTTAAACCAGCAACACCGTCACCCCGGCCTTCGCCGGCGTGACGGCATTTGTATTCGAAAATATGGGGGACGGTACGAATTGACGGCACAATCTTCCAAAACATTTGTCAGCTGGCTCCAGGCCGGACCCATGCTGCTGGTGTTCGTGGTGTTCTTCATGGCGCCGCTGGTGTTCGTGGTGATCGTGAGTTTCTGGGATTATAACGAATATGCCATGATCCCCACGTTTACGACGCGGGGTTATTACGAAAGTTTTGAGGGTTGCCTGACGCAATTGCCGGGTCTGTGCACGATGCTGGCCACATACTTGAAGACGCTCAAACTGTGTTTCATTGTCTGGCTCATCACGTTGCTTGTGGGATTCACGGTTGCCTATTTCCTGGCCTTTCATGTGCGCTCGAAGACCTGGCAGATTGCCCTGTCGTTGTTGTGCACCATACCGTTCTGGACCTCGAATGTGATCCGCATGATTGCGTGGATTCCGCTGCTGGGCCGCAATGGATTGGTGAACGGTGCCTTGCTTGATCTGGGTATTGTCCAACAACCCGTGGAGTGGCTGCTTTATTCCGAGTTCTCCATTGTGCTGGCGCTGGTGCATCTGTTCACCTTCTTCATGATCGTGCCGATCTTCAACTCGATGATGCGTATTGACCGGAGATTGCTGGAAGCCGCCTATGATGCGGGTGCGACCGGCTGGCAGACCTTGTGGAACATCATCATTCCGCTGTGCAAGCCCGGCATTGTCATCGGGTCCATCTTCGTCATCACCATAGTCATGGGTGATTTCATCACCATCGGGGTGATGGGTGGGCAGCAGGTGGCGGCGGCGGGCAAGATAATTGAAGTGCGTTTGAATGCCTTGCAGTTTCCGGCAGCGGCGGCGAATTCCGTGATCCTGCTTGGCATTACTTTTTTGATCATCACCATGCTCACCAGGCTGGTGGATATTCGCAAGGAGCTTTGAAATGGGCGAGGGGCGGAGCAGAGGTTTCTATGTGCTGGCCTGCTTTTTCGCGGCCTATGTGTTGTTCCTGTATGGGCCGATGTTTGCCATTTTCATCCTGTCGTTTCAGGGGCCATCGGGTGGCCTGACCTTCCCCATGAACGGGTTTTCGTTCCACTGGTTTTCGAAATTGATGGCGGGCAATGGTATTGTGGACCTGGGATCGGCTTTTCGCCGGTCGCTGTTGCTTGGCCTTGCGGTGATGCTCATTACGGTCGTTTTGTCAGTGTCGGCGGGCCTTGCCTTCCGCAAGAAGTTCCGGGGATCATCCATCCTGTTTTATGCGGCGGTGGCCAGTTTGATTGTGCCGTCGATTGTCACGTCACTGGGCATTGCGCTGGAGTTCCGGATTCTTGATGATGTGATGCGGAACTATTTTTTCAGTGACTGGGAAACGGGTATGGGCTTGTTCACGTCGGCATTGGGTGCGCATTTGACGTGGACCTTGCCGTTTGGACTTCTGATCATGTTTGCGATTTTCAACCGCTTTGATGGACGGCTGGAGGAAGCAGCGCGGGATCTGGGGGCTACGCCCTGGCAGGCGTTTCGGCATGTGGTGTTGCCGATTATCCTGCCTTCCGTGATTGGCATTGGCCTGTTCGGCTTCACCTTGTCGTGGGATGAATTGGCGCGGTCCAGCCAAACCGTCGGGGCTGTGAATACCCTGCCTTTGGAATTGCAGGGGTTGACAACAACGGTGACCAATCCGGATATCTATGCCTTGGGGACGGTGACCACGGCTGTGTCGTTTGTAGTGATCAGTGCAGCTCTCGCGGCCATTCTCCTGTTGCAGAAACGCCAGCGGAAGTTTGGCACTGACGCTGGCAAGGGAGTGTGACCTTTTGCTGATACACGTCGTCAATCCCAACACAACCCAATCGATGACCGACAAGATTGGTGTGGCGGCGCAGAAGGCGGCGGCGGCGGGCACTGAGGTTTTGACAACGCAGCCTGAGATGGGACCGGTGTCCATCGAGGGATATTATGACGAGGCCTATGCGGTGCCCGGCATGCTGGCCCGCATAACCGAAGCTGAAGCCAGGGGTGTTGCCGGCCATGTGATTGCCTGTTTTGACGATACGGGTCTGGATGCGGCGCGGGCACTTGCCGCTGCACCCGTTGTCGGCATTGGCGAGGCGGCATTTCACGCGGCCAGTCTGGTGGGCTACAAGTTCAGTGTGGTGACAACGCTTGGCCGTTCCATTCCGGCGATTGAACATAACCTGGTCCGCTACGGCCTGGCCACACGCTGTGCGAAGGTGCGGGCGGCCGAGGTGGCAGTGCTGTCGCTTGAGGAGCCGGGTTCACAGGCACGCCTGCGGATTTCCCAGGAGATTGACGCGGCCAAACGCGAAGACCGTTGCGATGTCATTGTGTTGGGCTGTGCAGGCATGGCGGATCTGGCGCGTGCGTTGACGGCTGAGCATGGTTTGCCGGTGATTGATGGTGTGGCCGCTGCTGTGGGGCTGATCGAGATGTTGTCGCGCTGCGGGATTGCGACGTCAAAACGCGGAGGTTATGCGACGCCGGGGGTTAAAACCTATGTGGGCCTGTTTGCGCCCTATGCACCCCGCTCATAACAACCACATCCGCCCATAGGGTGCCACGGGTACGGCGTCTCCGTGTGGTGTGATTTTTCCGCCGCCGAGGACGTCTTGGAATTCTGTGATGCCCCGGCTGCGCAATTGGGTGGCGGAGACGCTGGTCCATTGTTCCGTGAAATTGAACAGGCCCATCAATGGGCCTTCGTCTGCAAGGCGCGTAAAGGCGAAGACCTTTGCATTGCCCGTGTCGATGATGCGGGTTGGAACTTGCGAGGCGAGATGCGATGTGGCCTTGCGTTTTGTCAAAATCTGTTTCACGCCATGCAGCAATTCGGCGGCAGCGCCTTTGCCTGCTTCTGCGGCCTTTACCGCGTCCCAGTCCATGGCGGGGCGGTGGAGCCAGCGGTTGTCGTGGGCGTGTTCGGTGATTTCGCTGAAGCCGTAATCATTCAACAATCCGACTTCGTCACCCATGTAGAGAAGTGGCAGGCCGCCGAAGGAACACATCAGCGCGACTCCCATGAGCATGCGCTGCACCGCGAGGTTGGCCTCCTCATTGTTGGCGGATTCACGTGCGGCTTCGAGGCCCGCGAGTGACGCGAAGCTGCCGGAGTTGCGGCGATCCCCCGTCAATTCATTTTCCTGAAAAATTCCACCACGGGCGAAGCTGCCTTTGAATGCGCCGCTGTAAAAGTCTGACAGGAAGCGGCGATGGCCCGGTCCGGAGAGGCCTTGAATGGCGTCAGCATCTTCTTCCGTGATGGCCCAGCCGATATCGTCGTGGCAGCGGATGTAGGTGGCCCAGCAGGCGTTGCGGAATCCTTCCGGGAAGTGCTTCGCCAAGGTGTGGGTCATCAGCCGCGTGTCGCGTGTGGCCAGTGACGACCAGTATTGCACCATGAGATTGTTATGATAGGCGAGGTTGGCCTCACGGCCCGCATGACGCCCCTGGCCCAGATAGGGCACAAGATCACGGGGCGCCACGATGGCTTCGGCCTTGTGGATGACGGCGGGGGCAGCAATGCGGGTGGCGGCGCGGAGCGCCTGCAGAATGTCATGCACTTCCGGCTGGTTCTGGCAATTGGTGCCCATGCGTTTCCACATGAAGGCCACGGCGTCGAGCCGCATGACTTCAGCACCCTTGTTGGCGAGATTGAGAATCACATCAACGATGTCGAGAAAAACGTCCGGGTTCGACCAGTTCAAATCCCATTGGTGTTCGTTGAAGGTGGTCCAGACCCATTTTTTGAATTTGGGATAGTGGGTAAAGCTGCCCGGTGCATCATTGGGAAAGATTTCGACGAGGGTTTTTTCGTATTGTTTCGGCACGGTGTCGGTGTCGAACATCCAATAATAGTTCTGGTATTTCCTGTCGCCCTGCTTGGCCTTTTCGGCCCAGGCATGTTCCTTGGCGGTGTGGTTGAGTACAAGGTCGATGCACACGCTCATGCCCCGGGCACGAAGGGCTGCGGTGACTTTTTCAAAATCCGCCATGGTTCCAAGGCGCGGGTCGATGGCACCATAATCCATCACTGAATAGCCGCCGTCATTGGGGCCAGGGCGTGGTTTCAGACAGGGCATGAAATGCACGTAGGTGACGCCAAGGCTTTCGAGATAGTCGAGATGATCGAGAACACCCGTGAGGTTGCCTGCGAAACGGTCGACGTAAAATACATAGCCCAGCATTTTTTCTGACAGGAACCAGTCCGGTGTGATGTCACGGGCAAGGTCGAGCTGTTTCAGCGCGTCGGGACGTTCCGTCCAGCGGCGCGCTAAAAGCGCTTTCAAACGGGCTTCAATTGCTGGATTTTCGCCATACAGCAAACGGAAGGACGAAAGCAAATCCCGCTCGCTGCGCTGCCAGCGCAGGTCGAACAGAGTCTGATCAGCAGGATTTTCCATAGCGCTTTGAAAGCACGGAAATTGGGCAATGGCAATGGCAGTGGTGTGCGGTGCAATAGGGCGCCAAGCAGTCGTCAGGCCTGACGTTCAGATTTACCGGATGTGCGTGCTGCCACTCAGCGAGCAGATACGGACACCAGTTTGGCGGCAGGCTGGGTTTCCAGCGACTTCAGCATATGCAGCACTTCGGCAAGCTCCGGGCTCAGGCGCTTTGGCATGATGGCTTGATTATTGTTGTTTGACTTTGACATTTTCGGCATCCCTTGGCGCTGATGTAAGCAGATTGAACTTACAAAGCCTTTAAGCAGATGCCGGATGAAGCGGGCCGCAACAGGGCGTTCATCAGGCATTCACAAGGCGTGGTTAACCGCCCGTGAAAATTCCGCACACCCCCTTGCCGAAACACAAATTCGTGATAGCTTTGTCATGGAATCCATGTGTAACATATGTTGTGTCGGCATTTTCTGGTGGGCGTCAATGCCTTTAGTCTGATGAAAGGGACAATCTCATGATGAAATATACACTTGCAGCGGCTGTTTTGGCTGTAGGATTGGCGTCATCGGCATTTGCCGGACCCATTGATGACGCAATAAAAGCCCGCCAAGCCTGCATGAAGGCCAATGGCGCATCCATGGCCGTCTTCGTGCCGATCATCAAGGGTGAAAAGCCCTATGACAAAGCCGCAGTGAAAACAGCTACCGACGCCATTGACGCTGCTTGCGGCGGCTGGGCAGGTTGGTGGGCGCCTGAAACACAAAAGGGCGAATCTGCTGAAACCTGGGCCAAACCCGAAGTGTGGAGCGATGCAGCTGGCTTCAAGACAGCAGAGACTGCCTACATGACAGCCGTGACAGCCTTGAAAGCCTCGACTGACGACGCCACATTCAAAACTGCATTCGGTGAATTCGGCGGCTCGTGCAAGGGTTGCCACGAAAAATTCCGCAAGCCGAAGGAATAAGTCATCGCAAATTTGATTACAAAACGAAACCTGTCAGGTCTGGCGCTTTTAGCAGTGCTGGGCCTGGCGGCTTTCTGGGTCATTACCATGCCGCGTCCGCTGACAGCGGACGCGATTCCTGCGCACAGCGCTGACCTGGTGAATGGCAAGAACCTCTATAATGCAGGCGGGTGCCACTCATGCCATCTGGCCGCAAAAGATGTGGCCAGTGCCGATCCCGATTTGCCAGCAGGTGGCATGCCCCTGGTCACCCCCATCGGCACACTTTATCCACCCAATATCACCCCTGATCCTGAAACCGGCATTGGCACGTGGACTGACGTAAACTTTGTCAATGCCATGCAAAAGGGTTTGAGCCCGGAAGGCGAACACTATATTCCCGCCTTCCCCTATACGTCTTACACGCACATGAAAGTGGAAGATGTCCTGGACATCAAAGCCTATCTCATGAGCCTGACGCCTGTGAAAAATCAGGTGAAGGACCACGCGGTGTTTGCACTTCCCATTGTCCGGCGTGGTCTGGGCGCCTGGAAAATCATCGGTCTTGATGAAGACAAGTTTGTTGCAGACGCCTCGCAAAGTGAAAGCTGGAACCGTGGCAAATACCTGGTCAATGGTCCGGGCCATTGCAACGAGTGCCATACCCCACGCACGATGTTGATGACCTCGGACAACGCAAATTATCTGCTCGGCGGTCCGCACCCCGAAGGCAAGGGCAAGGTTCCGTCGCTGCACAATCTGGTTGGACGCGGCAAATACAAAGACGCCGCTGACCTGACCCTGGCCTTCCAGAACGGTGAACTCATGGGCTACGACCGCATGGCATCCGGCGGCATGGGGGCCGTGCAAAGCAATTTGTCAAAACTCCCGGAAGCCGATGTGAAGGCGATTGCCGCGTATATCATCAGTCTGAAATAGCCTATTCCAAATCCTCGCCCACGTCATCAATATCATCCAGCCACATGGCAATGGCTTGCGTCGCTTCATCGGGATATTCCAGCGTTGGAAAATGGCCGCAGTCCGGCAGCTCCACATAACTGCCATACTGCACCGCTTCGGCAAGCCGCAGTCCATCAGCAGCGGGCGAAAACGGGTCATGCTCGCCCCAGAGGCACAGGGTTGGACATTCGATCTCGTCGAGCCGGTCCCATAAATCCATGCGATGTGCAAGGGCATCAGACTGCCGGGCCAACATCTCCAGATCCATCGCAGTTGCCATCTCCAGAAATGCCTGTTTTGCGGAAGGTCCGCGTGGTCCAGGCATGTGCGCAATCATCTGCCCCATTTCGGCGATGACTTGCGCCTTCTCGCCGCTCCTGATCCGCGCTGAACGGCGTAACCCCGCCGCCTGATCTGCGACAGCACCGGCCCCTGCGCCGATCACGCACAGTGCTTCCACCCGTTCGGGAGCCGCAAGCGCCACCTCCAGCGCCGCCCGTCCGCCCATGGAGGTACCGAGGATGGCGAAGGTTTCCGGGGTTTGGTGGAGAACGTCTTCAACCATTCCAGCGTAGCGGTCAGCAGAAGGCGTAACAATCTGTATACGGACGAAATTTTCGACAGCCCTGATCTGCGGAGCGTAAAGCCTGGCGTCGCAACCAAAGGCGGGGATCAGGACAAGCGTTTTCATCGGGCCATCTATTCCGCCAGAGACTTGCCTTGGCAAGCACTTCCTTTCATAAGGACATCCGAAAAGGAACCCGCCCCATGAAATCTCTCGACGCCAAACTCAAACGCATCACCGCAGGAAAATACAAGCCTGCGGATTTCATCGTCGCCGATGCCAAGGATCCCGAAATGTCTGCTGGCGTGTCTTCTCCCGGCCCCAGGGACCTGCATGACGACAGCAAGGGTCAGCACAATGTCGCAAGCTTCCGCCAGTCCATCATCGACGTGGTGAAACATGGCGTTGTTGATATCATGCTTGTGGCCGCCTCTTCCCTCGAAGCGGTTTCGGCCAAGGGCACGTTCAAGAAATCCCATGTCACCCCCGCCATTCGCGCCAATGATGCCACCGACATCTGGCGCGCCCGGGGATCGTCCTATACCAAGGAATGTGCGCGCCCCTTCCGCACCGCGAACCTGCATCATTGCAAAAAATTTGCCGACCTCGGTCTCTATTCCGTCACCTTCAATAATGACCTCTCCGCCGATTATGCTCACCTTGAAGCCTACAATGAATTTCGCGCCGAAGCTTCCAAACTGAAATTTCGCCACTTCCTGGAAGTCTTCAATCCCAACGCACCGAAGAACCTGTCGCCGGAGCAGATGCCCTTCTTCGTCAACGACAATATTCTGCGTTGTCTCGGCGGCATGACCAGGGCTGATCGTCCACTCTTCCTCAAAATGCCGTTCAACGGCCGGAAAGCCATGGAGGAACTTGCAAGCTATGACACGGAACTGGTTGTCGGCATACTCGGCGGTGGCGGCGGCACGACGCGCGATTGTCTGGAGCTGATCCACCAAGGCGAAAAATCCGGTGCCCGCGTGGCACTGTTTGGCCGCAAGATCAAGCTGGCGGAAAGCCCTCTCGATCTGCTCGATCTGTTCCGGCCGGTGATCGAGCGTCACATCACGCCGGAAGAAGCGGTGAAACAGTATCACGCCATTCTCGGCAAGAAGAAACTCCGCCCCGTGCGCGCGCTGGAGGATGACTTGAAGATTACCGAGAGTGTGCTGGAAGGCTACAAAAAATGACCCGCTCCGGCATCGTGCTTGCCGGAACCGTCGTCCTCGATATTGTTCACATGATTGATAACTGGCCGGATGAAGAGCAGATCGCCTTCATCCGTCAAAGTATCGAAGCCCCAGGCGGCCCGCCGCATAACGCGGCTGCGGGTCTTGTCAAGCTTGGTGCTCCCTTTCCTGTCGAAATGATCTGTGTTGTGGGCGACGACGCCGCAGGCGATACATTCCTGCGCAAAGCCCAAGCGCTTGGCCTCAATACATCGTCCGTGATCCGTGTTGCGGGCCATGACACGGATGTCACGCATGTGATGACATCGAAGATCACGGGTAAGCGCACGTTTTTCTTCCGCCCAGGGGCCAATGGCACCATGACGGCAGAACACTTGCTCCCTGCGGACGACAAGGCCAAAATTTTCTACCTTGGTTCCCCCGGCATCTCGTCATCCATGGATGCCACGGACGGCTGGCGCACCGCATTAAAAGCCGCCCGCACACGCGGCTTCAAAACCTGCATGGAACTCTGCCCCGTGCCAGCCGGCCTGCAACGCGAACAAACCCTGCCCTGCCTGCCACTGCTCGACTATTTCGTCATCAATGACTCGGAAGCTGAAATCCTGTCAGGCCTGCCGGTAACGAGGGACAGCCATTTCGATCCATCGCTTGCCAGTGCCGCAGCACAGGTCCTGCTGGATCAGGGCGTCCATGATCTCGTCAGCATTCATCACCCGGAAGGTGCAGTCGCAGTGCGCAAAAACGGCGAACAGGCCTTCGCAGCATCGGTCAACGTCCCACAGCAAGACATCATCGGTACCGTTGGTGCAGGTGATGCCTTCTATGCAGGCATGCTCTTTGGCATCCACGAAGGCTGGCCACTCGCGCGCGCCTTGGCCCTCGCCAATGCCAGCGCCGCCACATCGCTGCACTCCGCCGCAACATCATCCAGCATCAGGCCTTGGCGCGACTGTCTGGACTATGCAAAAGCGAAGGGATTGAAAGTGAGTGGGAAATAGACTACTTCCCACAGGAGTTCGCCACGGCCGATACCGCTGAATCCGTGATTCGCCCAGACTCAAAGGGACGCATCAATCTCGGGAAACGAACGGCCGGAGTCAGCGGGTACAAAGTGACTGACATGGGTGGAGGCAGTTTGATGCTGACGGCCATGGCGGAAAAACCGGCACGTGAAATCTGGCTCTATAAAAACCCGGAAGCCCACGCCCTGCACATGGTCTCAGCCTGGGACCAGGACTATCTCAAAACAATCATCACAAGCACCGCTCAGTGACCTTCAAGCGATTCCCCTGATGCGCAGGGAGGTGACCGCCGTCCACCTCCTTCAAAACAATTAAAACCAGGGACACCAAATTCACGGTGAAAGCGTGAGCGATTTTGTGACGGACAGAAACAAGTTATTCGACCGTGCAATTCCGCTGTTTCCCTTGACTTGTGTAAATCGATATCCGGTTTGCAAGTTCCAGTCCTTGGAAAACCTGTGAGAAAAAGATGGCGCAATTGAAACAACAGTTTGAGTTTCGTCTGGGGTTACATCTGCGATCCGGTACTGCATGACGATAACGAAATCTGATGCATCGGTGAGCTTGCGCGATGCCGATAAACCAAATGTGTAGCGGGTCTGCAAATCACCCAAGGCCGACGGTTCAGTTGATTGGGACGCAAAGGCCGAGATCGCTCCCAATTTGTAGGCATAATCCATCCTGATATCTCCGACCCAACCGAGTGCCGTGGCATTTCTCGGACTGACAAAAGGGGGAATACCTTCAGATTGTCTTGAAAATGTAACCCGTACGCCTCCTCCAACACCGAATTTCAGGCGTTGGGAAACCTGGGAGTCAAAATCAACGCGGGTGGTCAGCGTCTTCCGTTCAGTCTTTGCGGCATCATCCAATACCAGCCACGACGCGTTGTTGCTCAACTTTGCATTCGTGAGTTTCGTCAGGCGCCTGGACGCAAACGTTCCAACGATGCCGTATATGCTCGGCGTAAGGTTATCAGCGTTGTTTTCAAACATAACGTTTTGGAGCGATGCGTTAACGCCAAATGTATTGCGCGGACCGAACGCAGCAGAGTAGGCCGCGCTGGCCGTGATTGTGTCCCGATAAGTTTTGTTCGTGATTATGATTGCATCCAACACATCAACTGCGCTTGCGTCGGTACGCGCGAAGTCCGCTGAAAAATCAAACGATGAGATTTTACTGCGCTTGTTGAATTTGGTCTGCAATCTCGGGCTCAGGACATCCGAAATGCTTTGTGAGCCAGTACCGAAAAACCGCCGATAAGAGATGTCACCGACAGCATCAAAACGAAAATCATGCCCCTTGTAAATCGCATCTGCGTTTAGAGCTGTTGTAGACCCAAAGACATAACCGTCTGATTTTTGTTTCAATGCATAGTTGTCACTAAAATCAGCGATCTCCGAAGACTTACTTTCGAGTGACCAATCTCCAGCGTAGCTTCCACGCAATGTTGCGATCAGCACCAAAGAAGTACCAACGATGAGCGAGGTACGTCGCACAATGCATTTTTGCCTAAACTCCACTTTGGCAAAGCTCACTCGAAGATTTTCTTTTCCGGCACAATAACGACGTCACCATGATGCAGCCTAATGTTGCCTTCGAGGAATTCTCCGGCGACAAAACTGTCATAATCAAAGTCAAACAGCTGCTCGTTTCCGCCAACTTTCCGGCGAATTTTTATTCTTCGTCCCGCCGCAAACGGGCCTAATCCACCCGCCACGGCAATTGCCTGCAAGACGTTGGTCGGCCGATTAAATGCATATTGTCCAGGTTTTGCAACTTCACCGGTGACATAGAAAGTTGGGTCCGGCACTTTCTCGGGTGGGAGTGCAGGAGGTTCAGGTATTATTGGGATTTCCTTCACGGAGGCCAAAATAACCGTGACATCCAATTTGGTGGTGTATTGCGGTTCGAGCTTGGCAATAATTTTGCCCTCGATTTCTTCAACACTCAACCCGCCTGCACGCAGATGCCCAATAAGCGGCAAGGAAATTCGCCCATCAGGACCAACCACCACCTGACGGTTGAGCTTTGGCTCCTGCCAGACATTGATTTCTAATACATCACCTGCTTTCACATGATATCCGGCAAATGCCGAAGTTCCAAAGAAAACAAGGAAAGCAAGAACGAAAAGACTGCGAAACACTGTGACCATGAGGTGTCCTGAGAAAAAACGCCGGAGACGATTTCGTTTAAGGATTTTTTAATTCTTTGTCACGCGCAAGATTTTGATTCGTTCAGGGTTAACAGATCGTTGCAGGACTTGACCGCAATACACGGCAAGCCTAAGCTCGAATGACGGGAGTACGGCGTAATGAAGCGAGTTCAGCACATATATGGAGCGGTTGCATCCGTTCTTTTTATGTTCACATTTTGCATCTCAGCGCAAGCAGTGCCTGTAACGTTCGATTTTGCTGGTGGTAGCGGAAGTCAATCACCCACAATGACGTTCTCCAAGAGCGGCCTCACTCTCATTGTCAGTTCATACAAGTGGGACAACACCGGCACGTCAGTCGCCACGGTAGGCAAGGTAGGCAGGTGGCCCCAAGGCCTAGGAATTTTGAGCGGCGTATCGGGTGACGACCATTTTATTGATGGCAGGAAAAACGGTTCAGTCGAAAACGAGTTGCTTGGGTTTTACTTTTCAAAGGCTGTCAGGATACTTTCAATCACCTTTTCATACAATGACGGCAACGACGACTTTGCTTTCTTTTTTGATAAGAACCAAAACGGAAATTTGGCAGGTGACCTAGTTTGGAAAACCAAGGACATTCCTGGAAGCAGTTTTTACGGAACGTACACGTTCGCAGCCCTTGAATCGAAGAAGTATATCGGCCGCCTGTTTGGCATCGGTGCCTATGAAGACAATGATGAGTTTAAGGTAGCGTCCATTACCGTGAACAACGCACCCTCGGCAGTGCCTTTGCCCGAATCCCTACCTATGCTGTTGTCAGCCTTCGCCGCTTTCGGCATGGTGACGAGAAAACGACTGAGATCATTTGGAATTTAGATTTTTGACATCGATCTGGTTGTTTTGGCTTAGCAAACACTTTGCCTTAGAATATTTTCCACCGAGGCTCATGGGCTGTGGATCGTCTTGCTGGTCGCATGATGGTGAAGCAAGCAACTTCGCGCTGTCACTTACTCCGGGAAATTTTAGTGTCCACACTTAAAAAAGACCGTGCAATCCTCATCATTGTAGAGAACCTACCCGTACCTTTTGACCGGCGCGTTTGGCAAGAGGCGCTCGCTTTGCGTGAAGAGGGCTACACAGTTTCAGTGATATGCCCGAAAGGCAAAGGCCATCAGTCACCTTACGAAGTACTGCAAGGCATTCACATCTACCGACACCCCCTACCGTTGGAAGCGTCGCATGCCACGGGCTATTTGATTGAATACTCCGCCGCCCTGTTCTGGGAATTTTGGTTGTCTTTCAGGGTCTGGCAAAGGCATGGATTTGACGCGATCCAAGCCTGCAACCCACCGGATCTGATTTTTCTGATCGGTGGATTTTACAAGTTTTTGTTTGGCAAGAAATTCGTGTTCGACCAACATGATCTCAATCCGGAGCTATACGAAGTCAAATTCGGACACACATCAGGTCTGTTATACAAGTTGCTCTGCCTTTTGGAAAAACTGACTTTCAAGTGTGCAGACGCGAGCATTGCAACCAACGAAACATTCAAGAAGATTGCGATCGAGCGCGGTGGCATGGCCGCTCAAAACGTCACTGTTGTCAAAAGTTACCCTGATCTCGCACGATTCAAAGCTGTGCCAAGTGATCCAACTGTTCGCAGGGGGTTCAAACATCTTGTTGGTTATGTGGGGATCATGGGCAATCAAGATGGCGTCGACTTGCTTGTCAATGCCATGGTCCACATTGTGCACGTCCTGAACCGAAAAGACATTGGCTGCGTTATCATTGGCTCTGGTTCTGAGTTAGACAATTTGAAAGCGTTGGCCAAGAGGCATGATGTTCTAAAATACATAAATTTTACCGGCTATCTCACCGGAAACGCTCTGCTTGCGCACCTCTGTTCGCTTGACATTGGCGTCATTCCTGATCCGCCCAGTGCGTGCAACGATAAGCTTTCGATGAACAAGGTATTCGAGTATATGGCCCTGGGGCTGCCATTCGTACAATTTGATCTGCCACAAAGCCGGCTGGAAGGCGGCGAAGCGGGTTTTGTCGTGAAAAAAGCGACGAGTGTCGGGCTTGCCGAAGGCATGGTAGAATTGCTGCATGACACCCCACGACTGCGCCAGATGAGCGTGTTAGGTAGAAATAAAGCGGAACGTGAATTTAGCTGGGAAACTGAAAAACACAAATTGCTCAATTTTTACGAACAAATTTTTTCCTGAACCGCCTTCGCAATTTTGCAAAAATTTCCCTAACCAAAACACTGGCTTGTTGAAACATTGTCGCTCGCTTACAACCGAAAAAGGCGCAAGGCTTCGTCGAAAGATTAAAAATCTGTGGCAACGGTTTGTCTGGTTGCACCTTCAACATGATGTTGGTGTTCTTCCGTACAACCGGTATAATAAGACGATGTGATCGAACAGCGCTGCACGATCTCCACACCACGCTTATTTCGTTTGAATTGCAAGTCATATGAATACAAGAAATAGGTTGATTGCCATGGACGTCGTAACGCAGGAGTCGGGTCGAAATCAATATTTCTCCAGAAAGTCGGAGTTCCTATTGACTGACTCCCAAATTCGCACGTTCGCTCTCTGCATTTCCGCGCTTTTGATGTCATTCATCGTCCTGCTTTGTCCGGCAAGTGCCAAGGACATTGTTGTACGCGATCCAACACAGCTTGCAGACGCCATAACGACAGCGGAAAACGGTGACGTGATAAAACTCGCTGTTAATATTCCCTTTGAAATGGTGATTAAAAACCGGCATTTCTCGCCTCCTTTGACAGTTGAAAGTCTCGTGAGTGCGCTTCCTGCTGAAATTCCGATGCTCAAAATAGTAGAATCATCAGGGATAATAATCTCAAATATTCATGTGATTGCATCAAAACAAACGCGCGATGGCAAGTCGCAAACCATCGAAATTATTCGAAGTGCGGACATCACGCTTTCGCAATGTTCCATAAAGGGAACCGCGACTGAGTATTTGACAAAATCAAATCAATCGAAAGCGACCGGCGAAGACTTGATGTTGGTACGGTGGTCCAAAAATATCCAAATTCGTAATTCTACATTCTCCAATTTTTGTCAAGGAATTGCAATCCTCGAGTCAACCGATCTCCAAATAGACCGGAATGATCTGAGCTTATTTCAAGGTGACGGATTGAGAATGGGAGGTGTCCAACGTGTTCAAATATCAAACAATCACATTCATGATTTCCTCGGTTCTGATCAGACAGTCAATCATAGCGACATGATACAGCTGTGGTCGACAAACACGACTTTGGTATCAAGCGACATAGACATCGAAAAAAATTGGTTGCTCAGCGGTGATGGGCCCGCCACGCAGAGCATATTCATGCGCAATGAACAAGCGGACCAAGCTGTAGCAGCCGTCGGCAGATACTATTCCCGAATTACCGTGAAGGACAATGTCATTTACAATGGGCATCTGCATGGCATCACCGTGGGCGAAACCAATCACCTGGTCATTGCAAATAACACCTTGATTGAGAATCCTGCTTCGTCGATGGGGACTGGCTCTGACCGATCAACGTGGGCACCCGCCATCAATGTCGCAAAACTGTCTACGGATGTAAAAATTACAGCTAATGTGGTAGGGGGAATATTTGCTCCAATCAACGACCCGGGGCGAGAAAACTATTTGCTCTCGCGCCAGAGCCAGACGCGGCTGAATGAGTTGAAGAGTTTCTACTTTGGCAGTTTGTTCGTAGGCAAAGTGCCAGAGAGCGCGTTCAAGGCAAGGCCTGGAACTGTTGTGAGCCGCAAAAAGCTTGGATCAAGCATGTCTTTCTGAAACAACAGAACGTCCACTTCGCTCCCTTGGATTTTTGCCATCTCATTCTGTTTGAAGGGTCTCGCGTGAAGCTACTCGTCTAGATGGGGGTTTCGTACTGCACCGACCATATCAGAGTTACTACAATTTGAAACTGGAAAGGCGCCCTGGAATGTCATAAGGCATAATCGCTTTATTGCGGCATGATTTGGGGGCGTTCTTGACACTTAGACTGAATATATTGAAGAGTTTTGGCGCGAATGTTGCCGTGTATTTTTTTCAAATGCTTACGACCAGTTTTGTATCGCGTATACTCTCGCCTCAAGAAATAGGCCTTTTCACTGTTGCCATGGCTGTCGCAATTACTATTCAGCACGTGCGCGAATTCGGTATCGTTTCCTATGTTTTTCAGGAAAGCGCAATTACGCAGGATGACATACGTACCGTATTTGCGATTTCTTTGATTGTAGGATGGTCGCTTGGCCTTGCACTTTTCCTCGCGCGGCATTTTATGGCATATTTTTATGGTAACCCCAAAATCGAAGACATCGTTTTGATGCTGAGCCTGAGCTTTGCTGTCTTCCCTTTTGGACTCCCCGCCACTGCCATGCTCCGTCGTGAGAGGCGATTTTCCGATCTCGCGGTCGTCTCAACATCTGCATCTTTCGTTGGTTGTGTTGTTTCTTGCACGCTGGCATTTAAGAATTACGGCGCAATTTCTCTCGCAATTGGCACCTTCGCGGGCAGCGTCACGCAATCTATGGTCGCTCTGTATTTTTGGCCTCAACATCTAAAGCTTTGGCCCTCATTGAAGTCTTGGAAAAAGATTTCAAAATATGGCAGTCAGATCTCGTTGGCCAGCCTCGCCACATCGTTTGGACAATCAGTTCCCGACCTGATCGTTGGCAAACTCATGGGACTGCATGAAACTGCAATCCTTGCCCGGGGCCGGGTCTTGCCCATTGTCGTGGACCGCCTGGTGACAACGCCCATACAAACTGCGACCGCACCAGAGTTAGCCACGCGGATGCGGGAAGGACAGGATATACGGAGGGTTATGCTACAAGTTGATCAACTCACTCTGATGTTTAGCTGGTCGATCCTTTCGTTTTTGATGATAAATTCTGCTCAGGTGATTGAACTGCTGTATGGAAAACAGTGGACCGGCTCTGCACCCATTCTTCAGGCCATTTGCATCTCGCAAGCTGTTCAGCAACTTTCAAACTTGCCACGCGTTTATCTGGTCGCCAAAGGTAACGCCCGCTCGATATTTCGGAACGAATTTATCATTTTGATTTTAATCGTCACTACTGTTATGTTTGCAACACGATGGAATCTGCCAATTCTCAGTTGGATGTTGACGATACCTGCATCATGTACAGCCATTGTTTACTGGCAATCAGCCCACAACACACTGGATTATACGCGGTCGGACCTAATATCCAATTGGAGCTTGCCACTGTGGTTGGCTGTAGCAACTGTTGCAAGTCAATACCTTTTCAATGTCATAGTGGTTAACTATTTCGTCACCTCCAGTGTTCTTGGGGTGCTGGCGGTTCTCGCTTTGAAACTGTGCGTTGGCCTCGCAATTTCGACGGCCTTGGTCAGAAAGCTGAACCCTAGCGCTTACAATAGGATTTTAATGTCAATTCGATCGCGCGTTATCGGTGGAAAACAGTGACGATGACCGGCGATACATCAAAAGCTGACTTTGGATAAAATGAATATGGCACGTTTTCTTTCCAAAGCAAAAGACCTCTCAGACTTTATGGCCTTCTGTTTCATGCGTGTTTTCAAACATGTTGACAGACACATTTGGCGCTACGTGAGTTTCGCGAGCTATTTGATATTTTTTCGCATCTTGGGCAAATCACGCGTACGAAATCTTGCAGTGAGATCTGGCGGCAGCCGTCATATTGTCGTGTGCTTTTTTGGCATCGATCGGGCTCTCGAATATACAAGTTGGGCCATCACCCAGAACATCTTGAAACCGCTCATCTCAGCTGGAATGGACGTGACTGTTGTGGGTCACTTTAATTCCGTTCGTACCATTAATTCGTCCAACTCCCGCGAGTCCAGTGTATCTCGATCTCGCGATAGTATCCGATTTCTCGATTGCGATGTCTTGTGGATCGAACCCCAAACGCCGGATCACATTGAAGCCGAACTCAAACAATTGGGCTCTGCACAATGGAAAGAAGACTTGCCGCAGTTTAAAAACGCATTGCGCAACCTTTTGTACCAGCTTCACAGCCTCAGCCGTTGCCGCGACATTCTTGAAATGACAGGCTTAGACCAAGCCAACCTATTCCTAATTTTGAGAGCTGACCTCAGATACCGCGATCAACTCCGTGTTTTTGATATGCTTCACAGGTTAGGAAGCGGAGAATGCGATTTGATCGTCCCCGATTGGCAAGCTTGGGGCGGACTTAACGACCGCTTTGCCTTCTTGAACAAGCGTGCGTTACTCCCAATCCTCGGTCGGCGGCGTGAAGTTGAAAGCTTTGCCAAAGAGCATGGCTATTTACATGCGGAAGAATTGCTGCAATTTACAGCGGACAAACATAATCTGAAAGTAGGTTTCACGTCGCTTCGCGCTCAGCGTATTCGCAGCGGAGGCCGCATTGATTCAGACTGGTAAAATATCCCGTAGAATGAATCAAAAAATCACTAACTTGCCGACTGTTTCGGTCATCATCCCAACGTTCAACCGCGCAGAAACTATTTTAGCCGCAGTGGTCAGCGTTATCAATCAGAGCTACCCTGTCACGGAAATCATTGTTGTTGATGATTGCTCGCAAGACAACACACTGGGCGTATTGGCGTCCATCCAAGACAGCAGACTTCGAATAGTGCGTAGCCAAAAACAATCCGGTGCGGCCGCAGCCCGCAATCTTGGCGTCAAGCACGCCAAGGGACTTTGGATTGCTTTTCAAGACAGCGATGACTATTGGTTCGCACACAAACTCGAAAAGCAAATGGAATTGGTAAAGAATTTCCCCGATGCCATACTATACTATTCCCGTTTCATACAATATTATGCAGGGAAAATTGAGCTTGTACCCCACCAGTCTTTCAAACACACGTCTGGTTTCGTAAAAGACGATTTGTTGTTGTCCAATTTCGTGAGCACACAAACAATTTTGATGAAACGGTCTTGTTTCGAAGATGTTGGTGGGTTCAACGAGAGCTTGCCCGCTCTTGAAGATTGGGAATTTGCACTACGCGTCACTTCCTTGGGCGCATTGTGTTGTGTCGAAGAGCCTTTGATTATCGCCTATGACACACCGGGAAGCCTTACCCGTAATGTACAGAAAGGGATCGACGCGCGGTTGAAAATACTCGCAGATCATCAAGCCGAATATGCGCAACGGCACGACCTGATAGCGCACCATCTTCATGTTGTCGGCAAAACATACTTGCAAACCGGAAACCTGCGTCAGGCCAGATACTATTTCTGGAAATCATTGCGAAATCGGCCCATAAGGTTCAACACGCTATTTTGGTTCTCAGTCGCTTTTTGTAAGTCGTTACTCACTCTGCGCAAGCCTCAAAGCCACAAATAGCAAAGAATTGAGCTTGAACATCAAAGGTTCACTTTTGACAAATCAATTTCCAGCCAAATTTAGGCACAGAGCATCAGCTGACCGTCCGTTCTATCAACCGGCCCTCCTTCCGTCTTCCCGACGCTGGCAATCTAATGTCGATAGCACGCCAGATATCAGAATTGCCACAGAAGATGAAGAACAGGGACAAGTTCCAACTTACGCACGCACAATTTTGTGCGCGTATATCTGTGCCGTAATGTTCCCTGCAACATTCAAGATTGCTTCGTTCACATTCACGGGCACGCGCGCCTTCTTGCTTCTGACACTATTCCCGGTTCTGATTGCAGCGATCAGATTACGACCGGTTACCGTCTGTGACGTTTTGATCCCCGTCTATGGACTGTGGGCAGCCATTTGTTTTTTGGTCAATCAGGGTCTTGCAAGTGGGATTGAGCCAGCGGGTTCACACCTCATCGAAGTTGTAGGGAGCTATTGGCTGGCGCGAGTCACTTTTGGGAACGCAGAAACATTCGTTTTCTGGACCAAGTGCCTCTTCACGAGTGTTCTGCTCCTTATTCCACTCGCGTTAGTCGAGACCTTCACAACTCGTGCACTGGTGCTGGACACACTGCAAGGTGTTATCACAACATATCCCAATGTGGAAATGGGTAAGCGCCTCGGACTCGACAGAGTTCAAGGTGTATTTGAGCATCCCATATTGTTTGGTGTTTTTTGCGCCGGCGCTTTTTCACCTGCGGTGATGCTTTTGACGCGGACCAATTCGTTTTTGAGCAGAGCGGCTGCAGGTACAGCAGCCGCGCTTGCCACATTATTATCCTTCTCAACGGGTGCTTATCTGAATATTATCGGCCAATGTGCTTTTATCGCATGGAATGAGGTTTTCAAAACATCGGTTTATCGTTGGCGCTTGCTTGCCGCCTTCGGTGCGCTTGGGTACATCACCGTCGATCTGTTATCGAACAGGACCCCATTCGAAGTCTTCATAACCTATCTTACTTTCGATGTGAACAGTGCTTTCACGCGCGTTCTCACGTGGAGATTCGGAACGGCTGAAGTGTTCAGGCATCCAATTTTTGGGATCGGCTTCAACGACTGGATTCGCCCGAACTGGCTCACTTCAAGCATCGACAATTTTTGGCTTCTCAGAGCGATGCGTTTTGGCCTCCCAGGAATCTGTTTTATTTTGATCGCAGTTTTTTCCGCAGCAAGGGGGATCACGAACAGGAAAGACATACCAAATTCCTTGGCATCTCGTGTGTCAATCACTCAGTTAAGTTTGTTGGCGGGAACATGCATTTCTATGGTGACAGTCGATTTGTGGAGTGGTTCACATACCATGTTCTTTTTCTTGCTCGGATCCATAACTGCTCTCAGCGCCTCAGATCAAATGGCGTCTGAATTACGAACTGTTTGATTTGTCTCCCGGTTGAAACAGGGCGCAACGCTAAACACAACCGCCTCAGGTTCTCTCACCTGTATGGATTGAATGTAGATCTTGACACTCAATTTGATACCACCATGCCAAATCCAAGAACTGTATCGAACCCAGCCATTTCGGATGAAAACGGCAACCAATACACCAGCGTTACTTTTCATAGTAAGCCTGCGCGTCCCAGTCGCAACAGCAGTTTTGGATTGACGCGCCTTTTTAGCAGCCTCCGGCGCAATTTTGAGCCATCAATTTGCGCTATCGGGATTACCCGAACCAAGTGCATTTAGCGTTTCAATTGATGCACTGTCGGTTGACGCACTTTTTGATGAGTAGGTAACTGATTTTCTATTCACTTGCGCGCAGCTCAGACGAGTTCAGATATTTAAGCGAGAGACTGCTGCGCACATTGCCTAATCTCATTTTGTCCAGATTTGCACATACGCACTGACATGACTGTTTTACCAGAATTATGAAAATTGGCCTGCACATGTTCGGTATGTATTGCAAAACATCATGATGCTGTTGCGCGGCGATCCACTATACTATGTCAGTGGAGTTTGGGAACAACTACCCTATCCAGCACTCAATGATTCCATTTGGAGCCTGCAATATGACGTTTGGTGTTTCATATTGATGATGATCATAATGAGATTCAAGAAGGATTTCGCCAAGCCTTTGCTGATTGTTTTTATTTTTGTGTGTGCTGTCTTTATTTGCTATCAGAGCTTTCACTTTTGGCCAGTCGAGATCAGCACAGGAAAATTCGGTGAACTGGGTATTTGGTTTTTCGTGGATGCGCTCTGCGCGTTCTATTATTGAAACTTTCGCCCGTGGGTTCTCCAACATGTTCAGGGATCGAGCGTGCCGACGACCCATCTTATGGCATGTATATTTCGGCTTGGCCGATCCAAAAAGATTATTTTGTCCATCAATGATTTTTGGGTTTCACTATTGGTTTCTCATGGCTTGATTGTTATTTTTGGTTACGCGACTTGGCACGCATTTGAGAAGCGGGCTTTAAAAAAAGTCGACACAGTTTCAGAGTTGCTACGCAAAAAGTGGCTCTATTTTTTTTCCGATTCATCAATGAGGCGAAGTTATGCGAAAACATTTCCTCATCATTTGAGTTAGGACTTTGGTTCAGGATCGATAGCTATGACCTTCCCCAGACATCTGACTCCCTTCATGACGTATCTATTCCAAATTCCTATCTCGAAGTGATTAAATTGCACGAAATCCCTCTCCTTTCGGTACTCATTGTGAGTTTCAATACCAAAGCGCTGACGCTGAATTGTATCGAGTCGCTTTTTAGAGAAACAAAACAGTCTTCCATGGAAATCATTGTCGTAGACAATGCCTCAGTTGATGGTTCAGCTGATGCAATACAAGCCGCATTCCCGCAGGTCAGCTTGGTCAGGTCAACCGAAAACCTCGGCTTCGGGCGCGCCAACAATCTTGCTGCAAGGCATTCAAGCGGAGAATTTATCCTGTTGCTGAATTCTGATACTGTCATTCTTGATGCTGCCGTAGATCGCCTTATGCTGTTTGCTGAAAGAAATGCAAATGCCCAAATTTGGGGTGGCAGGACTGTCTTTGCAGATGGATCACTCAATCCTACATCCTGCTGGCGCCACATGTCTTTGTGGTCACTCTGGTGCCACGCCAGCGGACTTACACATTTATTTCGCTTCAGTGACACGTTTAACCGGGAAGCCTATGGCGGTTGGAAGCGCGACACTGATCGAAATGTTGAATTCGTGTCCGGTTGTTTTTTTATGATCACGCGTGCTCTGTGGGAGAAGCTTGGTGGTTTTGATGAACGCTTTTTCATGTACGCCGAAGAAACCGACTTATGTCAGAGAGCATCGTTTTATGGCGCACGACCCACTATTCATTCCGAAGCTACAATTGTGCACTATGGCGGAATGAGCGAGACTGCACGAGAAGATAAACTGGTTAAGCTATTCGCAGGCCGAATGACATTTGCCATAAAGCATTGGTCTCCCTGGAAAATATTTGCTGCGCGCCAGTTGATGTTGTTTCATTGTTTGCTCAGGGCTGCAGCAGAATGGCTCACGGCAACTGGTAAGCACGTGAATGAAGCCAAACCCTGGTGGGGTACCTATTGTCGGCAGGCGCAATGGAAATTTGGATATCCTCCTATCGCAGATCATTTGCGATCAGAATGGTGAGTTTCACCAATATTCCACTTTGGTGTTTTGGAAGTTCCATTTTGAAAATGCACACGTATCATGTTGAACGATCTATAGCCTCTGATAAAAAACAAAACGCCAGACGCCTTCAGAAATGACTTGAGACCTGTAACTCTGTTAGAGCGGAGTATCTTCAAAACATCAAAAGCGGGCGAAACAGCGACGGCCAAGGCCTTTACATACCACATCAGCAATCGCATTCCAGAACCATTAATTTCTGCAAAATCGTGGATAATGTGCCGCAACCATTTCATCTCAAGCTCGGAAATATTTTTGCGCGCTGGGTGATACACTATCATTTCAGGAAGATAGTCAATCGCAAATCCCAGTTTTGTTGCGCGGAATCCCCAGTCCCTGTCCTCAGCGATTTCGATACCTCCAAACGGGCCGACAGACTCAAAGACCGCTTTTCTCACGGCAAAATTGAGAGTGGCTGAGAAACCCATGCGTTCGATATATAATTTCTGCCGATAGCCAAACACACTCTCATAAGCTTCAATAGCGGTCATCTGATCTGCATTTTTACATGATATCCGCACATCTCCACCCACTGCTTTGACACTGGGATCGGCAAATTTTTCGAGCGCAGAGGACAACCAGCTCCGATCAGCGATGCAATCAGAATCAATAAAAACTAACAATTCAGCCCGCGACGCAAAAACGCCTGCATTACGCGCAGGACCTGGTCCCGGCGTAGCCGTACAAATGAGTCTTGCACCAAACTGCTCGCAGATCGAATGTGGTAAATCATCAGAACCATTATCTACGACAACAATTTCATATTCCGCCCTCAGCAAGGTCTGGGTGCAAACACTGCTCAAGCATCTCTTCAACTCCTCAGGTTGATTGAGGTGTGGTACAACAACAGTTAATTTGAGTTTCACTTTGAATTCAATGCAATGAGTTGATCAAGGCACTCGCGTACAGACAACCGCCAAGCAGGTAAATGGATATCAAAATCTCTATATAATTTTGAAGTGTCAAGAACCGAATTCTTTGGTCGCTTCGCTTTTGTAGCAAACGCGCTGCTTGGAATAGGATTCATTTGAACGTTTCGTCCAGTGTGCAAACCCGACATGCTTCGAATGAAATTTGCAAAGCCATACCATGTCGTAGCACCCGACGCTGCCAAGTGATATATACCAGTACTTTGGTGGCCTTTGTGTTTCAATTCGCAGATTTTCAAAATGGCCTTGGAAATCTCCCATGCCGAAGTAGGGCTGCCATGCTGGTCATCTACGACATTGATTTCCTTTTGTGATTGCATAAGAGCATAAATAGTTTTCAGAAAATTCTTGCCAAACGGACTGTAGACCCAAGACGTTCGGAGAATTATAGCGTCATCATGTGCGGCCTGAATTGCGCACTCCCCTTGCAGTTTCGACAACCCGTAGCTGTTGATGGGCGATACGTCATCAGTTTCACAATATGGTTCTGTCTTCTCGCCTGAAAAAACATAGTCGGTTGAAATGTGAATAAACGGAACTCCCATTCGGTTAGCTGCAACCGCTAACGCCCCAGATGCTCTGGCGTTGATGGCAAAAGCTTTTTCGGGCTCCACCTCAGCGCGTTCGACGTCAGTGAAAGCAGCAGCATTTACCAAAACATCCGGTTTACGTTTCATCACAATTTCAATGGCCCGTGCCAAAGATTCCAAGTCTAGTTCTGGCCTGCCCATGCACTCTAGTGAAAAATCCACTTCATCCGTCGCGAGCCTTTGGAGGCAAGTTGCGACTTGTCCGGCCCGGCCAATAACCAAGACTTTCATGATCGCGCAAATCCGAGACGGGCACCATCATAGACTTTATTCCGCAGAGGACCCCACCATTGCGCATTTTCCAAATACCAATCTACCGTCTTCAAGAGGCCAGTTTCAAATGTTTCATTTGCGCGCCAACCCAGATCACGTGAGATTTTGGTGCAATCAACAGCGTAGCGACGATCATGACCCGGCCGATCGTCAACATAGACAATGAGATCGCGCCGATTTTTCCCGTTCGAGAGTGGTACACGTTGATCAATCAAGTTGATGATTGCGTTGACGACTTGCAAATTTGACCGTTCACTGTTCCCGCCAATATTATAGGTTTCTCCGACTCTTCCGCGCAGTAACACTTCGGAAATTGCCCGCGCGTGATCCTCGACAAAAAGCCAATCTCTTACGTTCCTTCCGTCGCCATAAACTGGCAGCGGCTTTGCCTCCAATGCGTTCAGGATCATCAAGGGGATGAGTTTTTCGGGAAAGTGATAGGGCCCATAATTATTGGAACAGTTTGTAATGAGAGTGGGCAATCCATAAGTATGGTTCCAGGCACTTACCAAATGGTCAGATGCCGCCTTACTGGCAGAATAAGGCGATCTTGGAGAATAAGTGGATGTTTCAGAAAACTTCGAATTGTCAAACGGCAGATCACCATAGACCTCATCGGTCGAAACATGGTGAAAGCGAAATGTTTCGCGGGCGGGTTGGTTAAGCGACAAAAAATACATGCGTGCCGCCACCAACATCGCGTGCGTGCCGACCACATTTGTCTGAATGAATATGGAAGCATCGTCAATTGAACGGTCCACATGGCTTTCCGCTGCCAAGTGCACAATCGCGTCTGGCTTCTCCTGCGTCATGATTTCAAGTACGCCGCGTACATTGCCAATATCTGTCGCAAAATGTTTATATCGACCGGTGTGAACCAGGTTGTTGGTTGAACCTGTTGTGGCTGCATAGGTGAGGCTGTCCACATTCGAGACGTCGTAGCCTAATTCACGTACAAAATGCCGGCACACTGCGGACCCTATGAAACCGCATCCGCCAGTGACCAAAACTTTCATCGCGAAGCCATTTCAAATTCAAATTGTGTCATTACGTCTGACAGCCGTGGCGCGTGCGCGTCTTTGTTGGAGAGAATGGGTTGAACCCCGTGCAATGGCCATGCGATATTAATCACCGGGTCATTCCACGCAATTGTGCGGTCACATTCAGAAGCGTACTGATCCGTCACTTTGTAGGCCACTTCCGTATCTGCCTCCAAGGTCAGAAATCCATGAGCAAAACCTTTTGGAATAAACAATTGATTCCAGGCATTGGTTGATAAAACCATTGCGGCCCATTGCCCAAAGCGCGGTGATCCACGGCGGATATCTACGGCAACGTCAAAAATGGATCCTCGTATGACACGCACAAGCTTATCTTGAGCCCGGGGAGGAGATTGATAGTGCAGCCCACGTAACACGTATTGTTGGCTTGATTTCGAAAAATTGTCTTGCACCCAGTGAGACGGAAGCCCACTTTCCCTCATCGCACGTGCGGAGAATGTCTCAGAAAAAAACCCCCTGTCGTCGCCATGTTTGACTGGTAGAATTTCTATAACCTCAGGTAAATCAAGTTGGCGGAAATTCATATTCAACTCCCTCCAGCGGCTGCCAATTTCAACAGATAGTTTGCATATTCAGTTGAACCGAGCTTCAATGCGCGGGCAACCAAGGCATCGGCAGAAATATAGCCAAGTCCAAACGCAATTTCTTCAGGACAGCATATCTTGATACCTTGACGCAGTTCAATGGTTCGCACAAAGGCACCAGCGTCTTGCAGCGCATCATGTGTTCCTGTGTCAAGCCATGCGTAGCCCCTGCCCATCAACTCTACCTGAAGCTTATTCATGCGCAGATACTCTGAATTCACATCCGTAATTTCATATTCACCGCGAGGCGACGGTTTCATTGACTTGGCAATGGACACCACGTCATTGTCGTAGAAATACAACCCGGTTACGGCCCAGTTAGACTTTGGTTTCGAAGGCTTTTCTTCTATACTTTTTGCTATATGCTGCTGGTCAAAATCAATCACACCGTAGCGTTCCGGATCTTTGACCTGATAGGCGAAAACCGTAGCGCCGCTTTTTTGCGCAGCGGCACGCGTCAAACTTTCTGACAGTCCTGATCCATAAAAAAGGTTGTCGCCCAAAATGAGTGCGCAGGACGATGTCCCGATGAATGTTTCGCCGATTGTAAAAGCTTGTGCCAAACCACCGGGATTTGGCTGCGCAGCATAAGAAATATTAATCCCGAACTCACTGCCATTGCCCAACAACCGTTGGAATTGCGGCAGATCCAAGGGCGTCGAAATCACGAGAATATCACGGATTGATGCCGCCATCAGTGTCGATAACGGATAATAGATCATCGGCTTGTCATACACTGGTAGCAGCTGTTTTGACACACCCAACGTAAGAGGAAAGAGCCGACTTCCGGTTCCGCCGGCCAGAATGATGCCTTTTGTCAAATGCGCTCGCAGAGTTTAAAATTGCAATTCTGAGTCACTTCAGTTCGTTGGTCTTAAAGACGAGCGGAGGTTTTCTTGCAAGCGCTTTTTGAATAATCCTGTCGGTCAAACCGCTTTGTCATGTCCTGGAAAATATCAGCGCTGACGGGACTATTGAAAGGAGCGTACCAGACTTCCTATGAGAAGTGTCCAGCCGTCAATCAGGACGAAAAACAGAACCTTGAAGGGCAGCGAAATCACAGTGGGGGGCAGCATCATCATGCCCATGGACATGGTAACTGTGGCCACAACGAGATCAATGATCAGAAACGGCAACACCACCAGAAATCCGATCTCAAAACCCCGGCGCAATTCGGACACCATGAAAGCCGGAACCAGAATGCGTAAATCCCCCGCAGCGGGTTCGGCGCCAAACGTTTCCTTCGGCGCCAGTTCCTGGAAAAACGCCAGTTCCTTTTCACGCACGTTGCGCAACATGAATTCGCGGAAGGGTCCGGAGGTGCGTTCATAGGCTTCGGTTTCACCGAGCTTGCCGTCCATATAGGGCTGAACACCATTTTTCCACGCACTGTCAAATGTCGGTGCCATGATGAAGAAGGTCAGAAACATGGCCAGCGTCACCAGCAGAATTGTCGAAGGCGTGGTTTGCAGACCGATGCCGTTGCGCAGAAATGACAAAGCAATGACGATACGGGTGAAGCTCGTCAACATGACCGCAAGGCCCGGGGCCACGGAGAGCGTGGTGATGAGAACCACATACTGCACCATTTGCGCCGTGACCTGACTGTTCCCTATTGGCGCGAGTGGACCAGGATTGGGCACATTTGGCACCTGGGCAAAGGCACAGGGCATTACCGCGATCACCAAAACTGAGGCAAGCAAATAAGCCCATGATCTCATTCAAACACCAGCCCGGAAATTAAAACGCCTTGGGCCTGTCCATCACTCAAGGTCTGAACGATTTCGTCCAGGTCCTGGGAAATGGCCGGCAGCGCACCCACACCTTGCACATCCGTCAGTTTCAGGGTCCGCAGATAGGCCAATACGTGTTGCGATAATTTCAGCGCCAATATGTCCTGCTTCACATCGCTCTTCTTGTTGATAAGGACACTGCCTTCCAGCCGCACCCAAACGCTTGAGGAGTCCGCAAGATTTGTGATGATGGGTTGCAGCGGCACAATGTTGTATTCGACGGGCACCGCTTTTTCGGCGTCAACCGATTTCGCATCGTGAGCACCCTCACCGGGCGCGGCGGTTTGCATCTGCGCTTGTTCAGGAGAGGTGTCCTTTGTCAGCAGCGCAGCACCACCGAAAAAGCCAGCGGCCAATCCGAGAACACTCACGCCCACTGATGCCACGAGCAAATGCTTGAGACCGCCCTTGGGCGCAGCTTCTGTTTTCTGAGTCGCCATTGTACGACTAGAACGGCATAATCTTGTCCCAAAGTTGCACGCCCCAGGCAGGCCTTTGCGCCGTGGATACCGTGCCTGCACCACCATATTGCACGCGCGCCTCGGCCAGTCTGTGGTAGTCAATGGAATTGTCAGGTGCAATGTCGTTAGGGTTGACGATGCCTGCCACTCGCACGTCGCGCATTTCACTGTTCACCAGAACCTGTTGGGTGCCTTCAACAATAAAATAGCCATTGGGCAGCACCTCCTTGACGATCGCCGTCAGCTTCAATTTCAATTTCTCCGACCTGACGACGGAGCCCTGGCCGCTGGAGGCAGCGTTGCCATTGATTTTGGCGTCACCCTTACCCTGGGCAGCGAAAGCAAAGAGACCGATATCAAAATCCGTACTCGCAGTATTGGCTGACTTCCGCGACCTGGCGGACGAATTGTTGAATGTCGCACTATCGTTGACGGCAATGTTGATTGTAATCAGGTCGCCCCTGCTTCGGGGCCTTGAATCCCGAAAAAAATCCGCGTGCCCCCCTATCCATGACGAGGACTGGTGATCGTCAGTGCGGCCCTCAAATGACGTTTTCACGCTTGACGTGACAAGCGCGTCATTGATACCGCTGCCCACGGGCGACAGCTGCGGCTGATCGAGCAGTTTGCGGGTTTGCGCAGTGCAGGCACACAGCATGAATATCAACGGGACGATTTTGATCACAAGTTTCATGGTTGTTCTGCTTTTTGTATGGGTTTTCCCGCATCCATAGACATCAACTTCACCAGCTTGCTGGCAAACGTCACGTCCATGGCCGAGACAATCTCGCCGGATGTCTTGGGATTCAGCCGCTGCAACACTTCGGAAGCCATCTCTGCATCTAATTTTTGAAGCTGCTGAGCAGCGATCTCCGGCTCAACGTTGGAATATATGTTGACCAGACGGTCAGATACGGCAGCACGGATCTTGTCGCGCTTCGATACCCATTGATCCAGTAGTTTCGTTTTTTGATCGAGCACCAGCAACTGTTCTTCAATCTTTGACTTGATCAACAGCAATTCGTTGTTCTGACGGGCAAGCTTGGTTTCGGCGGCCTTTTTGGCGAACGACCGGCAAAGATCAATAGCTTCATCCCTCGGTTTTTGGAATTGCACGGCCGTGCTTTCCTCCGCCACACATGGCCCACAAAAAGCCGCCAGACAAAACACAGTGAAAGCGGAAAGTTTGGCTGTCATGATCAAGTCCGCAATCCTATTGAACAATCAGTTCCGCCTGCAAGGCACCGACATCCTTCAGTGATTGCAAGATGTCGATGATGTCATCGGGCTTCACGCCCATGTTGTTGAGGCCATCCACCAGATCGTCCAGCGAAGCTCCCTCCAGAATGCCGACGGGCTTTCCCGTATTGTCGATCTGGATATCTGTCTTGGGAAGCACGACGGTCTGGCCATCTGACAAAGCTTCCGGCTGTGAGGCTGTCGGGCGCTCCCTGACCTTGATGATCAGGTTGCCATGCGACACCGCCACGGGTGAAACCCGCACATTTTGCCCGATGACAACAGTTCCGCTCTTGGCGTCGATAATCACCCGCGCGGGCACATCAACATCAACCAGCAGCGCACCGATATCAGCAAAGAGCTGCGTTGCGCTCACCTTGTCAGGCCGAATCACTTCGACCGTACGAAAGTCCTTGGCGCGCGAGATTTTCCTGCCATAGCTTTTCTGGCTGTAACTGTTGATCGCCTTTGCGACCTTTGCCGACGTGGCGAAGTCAGGATTGTGCAGTTGCAAGGCAAAGCGCGGCAGATCGTTTATTTCCGCCGTGTTGTCCTGCTCGATGATTGCCCCGTTCAGCACCACACCACCAGTCGACACACCTTTTTTCACACTTGCGCCGTTACCACTGGCTGTGAAACCACTGATCGTCACCGAACCTTGTGCCACCGCGTAGGTATCACCGTTCGCGGCCAACAACGGCGTCATCACCAGGGTGCCGCCAGCAAGTGACGTGGCATCTCCCATGGAGGAAACTGTGACGTCAATGCGCGTGCCTTCGGTTACAAAGGGCGGCAGCGTTGCAGTGACCACAACAGCAGCCACATTCTTTGAGCCGATGGACTGGGCTTCCACGGCAACACCCATACGCTGCAACATGGAGCGCAAGGATTTTTCCGTGAATGGAGAATTGCGAAGGCCATCCCCGGTGCCGGCAAGGCCAATCACCAATCCATAACCGACAAGCTGGTTGTCACGCAGGCCTTGCACAAAGGCAATGTCCTTGACGCGGCTTGCAGACAAGGCCGGACAAGACAACAGCAAGGTGCAAGCCAACACCATCAACCCCAAATGCTTCACTTGCCAATGACCAGCAAACTGCCATCCGGCAACACCCTCGCCCTGATGATTTCATTCGACGAAATATTCCTTGCGTCGATCATTTGCCCGGAAGAGCCACCGCCGAGCGGCATCAGCAAACCCTGAATCTCAATCGAACCCTGGTTGTAGACCGCCTTGACAGCCTGTCCTTTTTTCACATCCTCTGCCAGTCGCAATGAACGCAGGGGTATGGGCTTTCCCGCCTGCAGCACCCTTGCGGCTTCCATGTGATCAAGCTGATCCCTGCCAAAGACATAAGTCTGGCGCGACGCGGCAGAGGCAGTGAAAAGCTTTTCCGTCACCCCTGCCTGATCCAGGCGTTGTCCGGGGAAAACAGGACCAATCGGAACAGGCAGCAGTGTCGCCTCCTGCGCATGTGCGGTACCCAGCACCGCAAAAAGAAAGGCAACTGCCAGAGTATTTTGCATTCAACGAATACCCTTGGACACAATGCCGGCCATATCATCGGCGGCCTGGATCACCTTTGAGTTCAACTCATAGACCCGCTGCGCGGAAATCAGTTCCGTGATTTCCTGCACGGGATCAACATTCGACTCCTCAAGATAGCCCTGCTCGATGGTGCCCACGGGGCCAGCTCCTGGCGTGAAGGCTGTCGCCTGGCCCGAAGCCTCGGTGACCTGAAACAGATTGCCGCCCAGCGCCCGCAAACCGGCGGGGTTTGCAAATGTTGCCAGATTCAACTGACCGATTTCCTGTTCAATCGCACCATTTTTCGTGGTGGCAAAAACCTGGCCGGTGCGGTTGACGGTGATCTGCACCGTCTCCGCCGGAACACTGATCTGCGGCTCAATGGGCAACCCGTCACTGTTGACGATAGTACCATTGGCATCAGTGTTGAGACTGCCTGCGCGCGTGTAAACAGTATCACCGTTCAGCGACTTGACTTGCAACCATCCCTCGCCATTGATGGCGATATCAAGCTGGTTGCCTGTCTGGCTCAGCGGACCTTGCTTGATGACATTGCGGATCGCCATGAGTTTGACGCCCATGCCCAATTCGGCACCTTCCGGCACCAGCGTATCACCGCTGGCAGATGGGACAGCGCTGCCTTTTTCAACCTGATATAGCAGATCAGAAAACTCGGCGCGGGATTTCTTGAATCCTGTTGTGTTGGAATTCGCAATATTGTTGGCAATGACTTCAACATTGGTTTGTTGCGCACTCATTCCAGACGCCGCAATTGATAATACCCGCATGATAACCTCAAATCTGCATTCTGGAAATTTCGAGATAGGCACCCACTGCCTTGTCCCTGATGGCCATGGCGGTCGCAAACACCCGCTCCGCTTCCATCACTTTCATGACAACGTCCTGCATGGGTACTTGACCTTGCATGCCGCCAACAGCAGCAGTTTCGGCTTGTTTCACCACATCAATCATGTGCGAAGCAAAATCCAGGATTCCGGATGAGGCCTGAACACCAACCTGAACTGCTTTCAGCGCGGGTTGGGAGTTTGCAATGGGCGAAATAAGGTCCAGCATGTGTCGCCTCAACCATTCGACTTCAGCAGATCAATCAGGCTGTTGGCCATGTCCCGGCCTTGCCTGATCACTTGCAAGTTGGCTTCGTAGGAACGCAACGCCTGTCTCATGTCGGTCATTTCAACAATCATGTTGACATTGGGCGTCTTGACATAGCCGCTGGCATCGGCAGCCTTGCTGGACGGCATGAATTCCTTGCCGAAGTCCGACATGTCATATCCCACGGTGGCTTTGATGCCGCTATTCCCTTCACCTGTCGCGTTCAGCGCGTTTGAGAACATCACGGTGCGCCTGCGATAGGCATCCGCCCCGGCAGTGGTTCCGGTCGATTCCGCATTTGCGATGTTTTGCGCAACGACTTTCATGCGCAGGGATTGGGCGAAGAGACCTGAGAAGGCGGTGTTGTTTGCAATGTTGAGCGGATCCATGCATCAACCCTTCACGCTGGTCAGCAACATGCGTTGGAAAGATTTCATCAAGCCAATGTCGAATGCAAACAGCCGCGCGTTCTCACCAACGGTACGCATTTCCTTCTCCATGACGACATCATTTCCGGACAGAGAGACTTCATCATTGTTCTGCAACTGGCTATCATATCCGGATGCCGCTGCTGAACCAGTTTGAATGTGCGCCGCATTGGTCTTGGCGAGATGTGTCGCGGATACCTGCATTTCCTTGCCAAATGCTGAGATGTCCCGCGCCTTGAAACCGGGCGTGTCAGCATTTGCCAGATTGGCGGACGCCACCATTTGCCGGGCGGCCAACCAGGACATATGTTTCTCCGCAGTGGCCAGAATATTCATCTCACACGTCCTTACAATAGAGACAAGAATACGCCTACGAGCTTGCACGAATCTTGAAAGTCGAATTTCTGCGTCACTATAGTGAGGATTTGCTTCCTCGTGGCTTGCTTGCGAGTTGCCGCTTGCGCTCCACGAAGTGAATGACTTCTGCAACGGCCTTGTAGTATTCAGCCGGAATCATGTCACCGACTTCTGTGGCTGCATAGAGTGAGCGTGCCAAGGGCTTGTTTTCCACAATTGGCACCTTGTGCTGTTCCGACAGTTCGCGAATCTTCAAAGCCACCAGATCGAGGCCTTTGGCGAGAACAACCGGTGCGCCACCCTCCGCCGCCACATAACGCATCGCAACGGCAAAATGCGTGGGATTAACAACCACCAGTGTGGCCCTTGGCACATCAGCCATCATCCGGATTTTCAAACGCTTCTGTGCAATCATGCGGCGACGATGCTTGAGCAAGGGATCACCTTCGGCGTTCTTGTGTTCGTCCTTCTGTTCCTGCCTCGTCATCTTAAGATCATTCCACCATTTCAGACGTGTCCAAACCAAGTCAGCGACGGCGAGAATGAGAATGAGTATTGTGATAGGTGACAGGATATCGAGCACAGTCGTCTGCAAAACACCGGGAATCGCAGAGGGTTCAGCAAGGCCGATGTTGAACACAGCACTGATCTTGGCTTTCAGTACAAAGTAAATCAGGGTCGCGAGTGCTGCAAATTTCGCGCCGGCTTTGGCAAACTCGATCAGGGCTTCCTTGCCGATGATCTTTGACAGATTTTTGGCAGGCGACAGCCGTGACCAATCTGGCGCGACCCTGTCGCCCGCTGCAGAAGGAATATTTTGTAAGAGTGATCCTGCCACACCGCCCAATGCCAGAAGCACCAGCAGCGGTGCCACCTTGAACAACACGGTGTCAATCAAACCCTTGAACAGCATGGACGTGTCCCCCGGAGAATTCAGGACAGGCTGATCCAGCGATGCAAATTGCTGGGCCAGCGCACGGGTCACAGACAGCACGACTTCAGGCAACATCAGGGTCAAGGCCGCGATGATGGCCAACAGCGAGGCCAGCGAAACAATTTCCCGCGAAAACGGCGTGTTGCCTTTCTCGACGGCGTCCGACAGTTTTTTTTCGGTCGGAGCTTCTGTCTTGCTGTGTTTGTCCTGATCGTCGCTCACGCGGCAACGGCACCGGGCGCAGGTGCTGTGCCTGAATCATCGGGGAGCGAAATCTCTCCCTTGCGCGACATGGACAGCGCCATTTCCGCAATCTTCTTTCGCGCTGGCAAGGTGTCATTGCGTGGTTCTTGGTCCCCTGCCCCGAGTTCCGATTCCACCATGCGGCGGGCACGGGCGCTGAGGCACGACAGGATCCCTTCCTTGAACGCCGCGTCCATGCCCCACAACGACGGCGTCACCCATTCAGCCGCAACGCGATCAAACAATCTGCTTCTGGACTTGGCATCCATACGGTCCAGGTCCTCAAACATGAAGATGTGCTTGCGCAGCTGTCTGGCTTGTTCGGGCGAGGTTTTTTCCAGGCTCGCCAGAACACTCATGGCCTGCTCGCGCTCCATGCGATTGACCATGCTCGCAGCCCGTTCAATCCATACGTCCTTGCTGGTTTCCTCAGTCTTTGAAAAAAACTGTTGTTCGAGAGTATGTTCGAGTAGCGTCAGCATTTCAGGTGCAATGGGACGCTGTGACAAGGAACGCGCCAACAACCTGGGTGTCAGTTCCTGCGGCAGCAATGCAAAACATTTGACAGCCAGGTCAACCGGAAGCTTGGACAATATGATTGCTGCGGTTTGTTCGTGCTCATCCAGCAAAAATGGCACGAGAATGGCATCCATTTTTGTGGTAAACTTTGACCATACGGAGTCTTTCACTTCCGCAACTGAAAGCCCGAGCAGCTTGGACACAGTTTCCGGTGTGAACGCTGCTTCCAGCAGGGGGATCAACTGTTCGGCGCCAGCAGAAATCCCGAGAGCTTCGGCAAATTCGGCAGTGAATTCCTTTACAACGGGCTCGAAATCACCTGTGTTCAGATCGCCCAGTTGACCTGAACTTTCGAGAAGCTGCTTGATACTTCCCGGATCAAATTTTTTCAGCAGGTTGACGGCAGTGTCCCGGTTCAGGGCCGCGAGCAGAATGGCAACTTTTTCCCGGCTGCTGCGCAACGTTGCACCGCTGCTGGAGCCAAAGCGCTCCAGTTGAGGAACAAAACGCAAGGTGTCCGAACGCTCGCTCACGCCATATGTCCGGACAGGATTTCGGTGATACGCACACCCAATCTGTCGCCATTGGATTCAAAAACAAACAATTCGCCTTTTGCAATCCTGGTCCCATTCACAATCACGGTCACAGGTTCTCCGATGGACTGATCGAGCACCAGATCGGATCCCGGCTGAAGCCGCATGAGATCAGCAAGCGGCAACGTGGCTGTTCCCAGCATCACCTGGACTGTCACCGGTATGGCAGAGAACACATTGTTTGTGCTGCCTGTGTCCTGACGGACGGCACCCGGCTTTGCTTCCTCAATTTCCATGCTGCGCTCCAGCATGGACAGCGATTTTCACTGCACTGTATGCGGCAGCAGGGACTTCGGTTTCTATCACCTTGATGCGGACGCGCTCGCGGTCGAAAGAAAGTCGCCCCATCGAGAGTTTCTGACCATTCAAGTGGAGTTCAACTGGCGCTGAAGCAGCAAGATTCAACTTGAGAATTTCTCCTGGCACCAGGTTCAAAATTTGCCGCACATCCACCGTGTCGGGTTGCAAGTATACTTGCACAGAGAAAGAAGCCTTTTCCAATACCTGATCAGCTGATTGATGGGCGGGCGGCAGACTGTCAAACTCACCGCCCAGCAATTTGACGCATTCTGCAAAGCCAATGAACATTTCAAACTCACAGGCCTCGTCATAGAGATTGAGAAGCAGACGTAGACTATAACATTGCAAAGGCTCTTGCGACTTGCGAAAGGTCGCCCGCGGCCGTGCCTGCACAGTCAAATCGGCATGGTCACCCAAGTCTCGCAGTGCTTGTGATGCCGCCAGCACCAAACGCTCGAAAACGAGGCTGCGCATCGCTTTTTCCAGCGCTGTTGCTGGACGTTCAAGGTCCGCATGCCGCTCCGTTTCGCCCGATGCACCCAGACACAGCTCACACATCAAATTGTCGAACTGCCTGTCAAATTTTGCCCAGCAGCAAAGGGTTGCAGTTGAAGAAACGACGTCAAAGCCCGGTTCCGATTGGGACAGGGCCGTCAACTTTTCCGTTTTTGCCGATGCGACCGTCACTTTGACCGGAAGCCCGCCAAGTTTTGACAAGGCGGTGCCAATCATTTCCGCCAGCAATTCTGAAAACGGTGCCAGTAGCTCCAGTTGATGGGAGAGATTGCTTCCCCGTGTGCGGATCAATTCCGCATTGAAAGGGTGACGAAGCTCTTGTGCGCCAGAAATCATCAGATCAGGCCGCTTTCTTTGCCGTTGCATCAAGCGTTGCCTGTTCGAGTTCCGTGACGCTGGGGCGTTCGTAGGAAGAAACAGCCTTGCGTCCATGCTCAACGGCGACTTGTGGCAGACTGCCATTCAGATGGGCAATCAAAGTCTGCTTCACGATGCCATAGGTTCTGACCTGCTTTTCACGCACCATCTTGATCTTGGTGGCCAGCGGTCCAAAGAAGCCATAGGAGAACAGGATTCCTGCGAACGTGCCGACAAGTGCCGCGCCAATGAGATGTCCCAGAACCTCAGGCGGTTGGTCCAGCGCACCCATGGCCTTGATCACGCCAAGCACGGCGGCGACAATGCCAAGCGCTGGCAACGCATCCGAAACCGCTGTCACGGCGTGATAGACCTTGAGCTTGTCACGCATCATGGTCTGGATTTCTTCCTCCATGAGACTTTCGATTTCATGGGGTCGGGCATTGCCGATGAGCATCAGGCGGCAATAGTCACAAATGAAGGTCAGCAAGTCAGAGTTTTTCACGACCGTGGGATAGGATTTGAAAATCTCGGATTCCAGAGGCAGGTCGAAATGACTTTCCATTTCAGATTTGGTCTTGCTCCGCATTTCACGCAAAAGAACAAAGAGCACGGCCAGTACATCGAGGTAATCCCCTCGCTTTGGCATGGTTTCCTTGATCGCCTCAAGCATGCCCTTGCCGGTGTCCTTCACAATCTTCATCGGATTTGCGACAAAGAATGTGCCGATTGCCGATCCCAGAATGATGACATATTCAAAGGGCTGCCACAGCACGGCGAGATGGCCGCCCATCATGACGAAGCTTCCAAACAAGCACACGATGACGACGACAAGGCCTATGATGAAGGTCATTTCAAGCTCCCAGGAAACATCATCTATCGGGCTGAACTTGCGTGTAGCTTTTCGAATGTCTCAAGGCTGATGCAAGTTTTTGGACCTATGTGAGATGGCCAGCGATGGCATGAACACGAAAAGGCCGCATCCATGGTGAGTCTGATCACGAGCTACAACCGCCTCGCCGGAAATTTGACCGCGTCGATCCAGCGCATTGCCGAACAACCGCAGGTCAAGCGCGACGCTGAATACTACAGGGCCAACATCGGAAAGATCAAAACCGTCGATGAATTCATGGCGAACACGCGGCTCTATAATTTCGCTCTGAAAGCCTATGGTCTCGAAGATATGCAATATGCAAAGGCTTTTGTGCGCAAAGTCCTGAATGACGGCGTTGATGCTCCCGAGGCTTTTGCACTTCAACTTTCAGACCATCGTTTCCGGGACTTTGCCACGGCGTTCAACTTTAAACGTTATGGTGCCGCCACGACATCCTTTGATCGCGTGCAAGGTGGCACAGTGGACTTGTATCTGCGAAACGATCTTGAGCAACAGAGTGGCGACACGAGTGAATCCTTGCGTCTCGCATTATACTTTGAAAGAAAGGCCAAGACCGTCACCAGTGCCTATAGTATCCTGGCGGACAAGGCTCTGTATCAGGTTGCCCGAACCTCGCTCGGTCTTCCGTCAGCGATTTCGGGCACAGATATCGACAAGCAAGCCCAAATTCTTTCAGCAAAAATCGATTTTACCAAACTGTCTGATCCGGCCTATGTGAAGCAGCTTATCACACGATTTCTCGGGCGATATGAGGCCGAGAACAGCACGGCCCAGACCTCACCGGCCGCCGCGCTTATTTCCGGATCGAATACCGGTATCGACATGCGCATGATCCTCTCCCTGCAAACCTTGCGAAAGTTTGGTGCCTGATGGAGATCAGCACCTATGTCGCCCTGTCTGGGCAAATGACGCTGCAACAGCGCATGGCAACGCTGGCGGGCAATATTGCCAACGCAAACACGCCCGGGTTCAAGGCCGGCAGTATCAATTTCAAGACGCTGCTGGCGAATGCTGGTCCTGAGGGTACGGCCTTTGCGTCAACGGCCAGCAACGCTCTTGACATGTCAACGGGAGGAATGACGCGGACGGGCAATCCTCTCGATATTGCCGTCAGCGGCCCTTCAGCCTTTGCCTATCAGTCGCCGCAAGGCACATACTATACAAGAGATGGTCGGCTGACCATTACGCCGGATGGTCAATTGCAGAACCTGCAAGGCCACAGCCTGCTTGATGCTTCAAGCTCACCTTTGCTGGTTGATCCAAATGCAGGCGAGGTGAGCATTGGACATGATGGCAGCGTGTTGCAGCGTGGCCAAGTGGTTGGACAGGTCGGCCTGTTTGCAGTTGGCGCAGCTGATGGCTATAGCCGCCGCGGAAGTGCAGGCTTTGTGCCGGCCACACAGCCGGAGCCGGTTTCTGATTTTACCAACAATGGCGTGCTGCAAGGCTATGTGGAGGGGTCAAACGTGAACCCGGTCACCGAGATGGTGAATCTGATCGATGTGTCGCGCGCATTTGAATCAGTCAGCACCTTCGCTGACAAGGCATTTGAGGCGGAGCGCAACGCCATCGAAATATTGGGATCACGTTGATCGCGCTTTAACGCTGGATTGCATTCATGACAGTGACTGGGATAGCCCGCCTGAAGAAATTTTCGGAGCTTTGCACCACGTTTCGGAACGACAATGCGATGATCCGGATATGGGGCAAGGTAATTGCAATCGACGCCTCTGGCATTCGGGTTGCCGGGCTCTCGCGGCTTGCCAAGATGGGTGATATTGTGAAGTTCGCTGACACGGAAAAGGTCTGTCTTGCAGAGACGATTTCCATTCATCCAGGGGAGATTATTGTCAAGCTGTTGGGAACTGCCGTTGCCCCACATCTTGGCATGCAGGTTGAGTATATTGGCGTACCCAAAATCCGGCCAAGTTCAGCGTGGTTGGGCAGATGTGTCTCCGCCTTGGCCGAACCTGTTGACGGCCTGGGTCCGCTGCCCCAAGGGAAATTGAATGTCAGTCTCCAAAGCGAACCAATTCCTGCCACCAGCCGTGGCAGCGTGCGGGAGGCAATCGCCACGGGTGTACGTTGCATTGACATTTTTACACCGCTTTGCTTTGGCCAGCGCATTGGCATTTTCGCAGGCTCCGGCGTGGGCAAATCCACGCTGCTGGCCATGATTGCCCGCGCACCCGGATTTGACGTGGCGGTCATTGCCCTAGTCGGCGAGCGTGGACGCGAGGTCAATGAATTCATCCACGAGGTTCTGGGGGATGCGATGCAAAAATCAATTCTGGTGGTTGCCACGGGCGACGAGGCACCGGGCATGCGCAAGATGGCACCGCAGCTTGCAACCCGCCTGGCAGAATATTTTCGCGATCAGGGCAAACGGGTCTTGTTGATCATGGACTCGGTAACACGTTACGCCATGGCAGCACGTGAAATTGCACTTGCTGCAGGCGAGCCACCAGTGTCCCGCGGCTATCCGCCCAGCGTGTTTTCAGAATTGCCACAATTGCTGGAGCGTTCAGGTCCCGGTGCACATGACTGTGGATCAATCACTGGCGTATATTCCGTTTTGGTGGATGGCGACAACCACAATGAGCCCGTGGCCGATGCCGTGCGTGGTATTCTGGATGGCCACATCGTTCTCGACCGTGAGATATCAAACAGCGGCAGATTTCCAGCAATTGATGTGCTTGGGTCAATTTCAAGACTTGCGGGCAAAGCCTGGCAGCCGCTCGACGGAAAGGTGGCGGGGGAAGCCCGCCACCTCATCAACAGGTTTGAAAGCTCGAAGGACTTGCGTTTGCTAGGCAGCTATCAGGCCGGCAGCGACAAGGAACTCGACCATGCAATTGAAGTTGTTCCGAAGCTCTACAGTTTTCTGACGCAGACCTCTGACGCCGGGCCTGACATGGATTGCTTTACCACGCTCAGGCAGTTGACCCGGCCGCAGCGCCCGTCTCAGGCCGCAACCGCCTCGCGCCCCACAAGTTGATAGCCCAGAAAACGCTGCGTATCGATGGGGTCATAACCCAGTTCGAGCCGCAATTTCTTGCGCAGCTTGCTGATGTGACTCTCCACCACACATTCTTCCACGTTTTCATCCAGCAATCCGTATATTGCAGAATAAATCTGTGATCGCGTGACACGGCGGCCCTTGTTTGCTGCAAGATATTGCAAAATGCGCCGTTCACGTCGAGGCATGTGAATGCTGCGTGCATTCACTTCCGGTGCGCGCCCATCGCCATGGACCACCAGCCCATCCATTGACCACAGTGCCGTGTGGCAATCACTGCTGCGCCGGCGAATGGCATCAAGCCTGGCGATCAATTCCTTGGCGTGCACAGGCTTGCGCACCACATCGTCCATTCCCGCCTGATAGAGTTTCAAGGTTCCGTCCAGCGTATTGAAATCATTGAGCGCGATTGTCGGCACTTCCATTTTCTTCTTGATGGCCCGCGTCACCAATTCCCGCGCTTCAAAATCACCCAGCAAGATTCCTTCCACGGCCGACAAGTCCAGTTCCTGGCTCGACTGAAACCAGCTGATGAAGTCATCTGGTTCGAATGAAATTGTAACTACGCCTTCTCTACTTAAGGTAGATTTATAAGCCTCACCAACTTCAACTCTTTTGTCGATTACGACGATCATTTTTCATTCTCCACTGCAAACTGATCCAGCAATCTGCTATTGCTGGCATATTCAAAGAATAGGAAAATGTGGTTAATTGTTCGTTATTTGACTAACTTTAATAAGCTATATCATGTGCTTACGAATGGAGCTGAGGCAGACGCCCAAATCTTGGTCAGGTGCTTAAACTTACTTTATCGAGTCAGACGCCATTGCTGATCGTTAATCAATCGTTACAAATCGTGCGGTATCGCAATCAGTGCACCATGAAATCGCCAAAAATAAATCCCTTTTAAGTTGCAGTTCTGCGCGAATCGGTTCACACTCAGATGATGTGTTGAATTGGCGCTGCGGCAGATGCCAATATCCACGCGGAGATGGCAAAATGAGTGTTTTGTGCAGCCTGCTTGATGCCGGCGACGTGACAGATTCTGGCGAGGGTTTAGCCGAGCGCTTGTTGCTCATCAGCGATGTCGCTGAAATGGTTGAACTGGAACCAAAAACCATCCGCTTTTACGAGAAAGCAGGGCTTTTGAAACCCAGGCGTCTTGGTCAACTGCGTGTGTTCACCAGCACAGATATTGAAATTCTTTTGCTCATAAAAAAGTTGCGGCAATATGGTATGCCCATTGCCTTGGTGCGCGAAGCCATTGTGCTGCATCAACATCGGGACAACGCCGGTGACGGCCGCCTTAAAAAGCTGTTGTCGGCACAGCTCGAACTGTTGACGACCAAGCATCGCGAACTCGCGGAGCAGATCGCCATTCTGGATCACACATTAACTGTTCACCAAGGTTCCCGGGCTGCATGATGTCCGGATCTGCAAAACCACCGCACTTGTAAAACAGCCGTTACAGGCTTGTCAGCAACATCAACATGATCAAAGCAATGCCCACCGACATCAAAATAAAGCGGCTGAAAACATCATTGGCGTCGCTTTGGGTGTCATCGTTGTCCACGCCGTAATCGCCATGCAGGTTGTGACGGGACGTCGCCAGGCTTGAACTCACTTGGGCCATTGTCACATCCTCTTCAGTCGGCTCATATCTGTTGATCAACAACTGCTGGCCGTAAGCCGGCGCGGTTTGGGGCAACGTATATTCCGCCTGGTGCCGGAACGGCTCTGCTTCAACATCGCTCGCCGTATCGATATCCCACTGGCCAAAAGCCTGTTGCCGTTCCTGGCTATTGATCATATCTCTGACACCACTTGCTGCTGGCCAATGGCCTTCCGCCGGCTGCGTGGCAATCACGTGCTGCACTGTTTTTGAAACGCCATCTGCAGGCCGTCCATTGAGCTGCTTTTCAATTTTCAGCAGGGTTTCATTGAGTTGACGTGATTCCTGAAGCAACAATTGGAGCTGGCGATGATCAGCGGTTGAAACCTGACCAGTTTTGGGCAGCTGAACCTGCTGCAGGAGAAACGCCAAAAGCGAATGCACACCGTTGACGCCTGACATCATTCATGGGCACCCGACAATGCACTGCCGCGTATTTCACTCTTTGGAACATAATTGAATTGCTCTAAGTTCACGGCACTAATCGCTTGGGCCTCCAGTTTCTTGTTTGCCTCCAATTGGATGTGCGCGGTCAGCTTTTCGATATAGTCTGCATCGAACCGGCGTATGCCCTGGTCTGCACTCTCGTAAGTCGCGCGAATAGCAGAATCGAGAATATAGGGCGCAACATTCAAGTCGTGCATGGGCAGTTTGGCTGTATCAACCGTACTGCTGATCTGAAAGACAATGTAACCTGAGACCTGGCCGTTCTGAACAACCGGAATACCCGTCATTTCTGTCTTTACCTGCAGTGGCTTATTATCAGTAAGGGTGGTATTTTCATGCGCGTCGGCACGCTGTGCCATGAACTGATTCAGCCAGACCCCACCCACAGAAGCGACGGTTCCCGTGATCCCGATCAATAACAACTTCAACATCCGAATTACTGTTGATTGCGGTTGTAGGTGCCATCTCCCTGCGCGGACATGGCGGCCTTGGTAAGAAACAAAGTAACGTCGTTGAGTGCGGAAACCTGCAATTTCAGAAGCTGGTGGTTGCGGTCAACGAGCTTACGGGTAGCTCTCAGTTGCTCGATTGTTTCATGTGCCATGGACGAAACTGGAAGGGAGCTTTGCATGGCCATCAATTCCTTGAGAATCTGGTTTTTTGCGGTGATGAATGTGGTGTGGTCTGTGACATCTCCCGATTCAAGATGCTGGTTTTCATCTGCCAATGCCTTGTTCAAGCGAAGCAAGACCATTAATAGCTGCCGTTCACCGTTGGAACCAGCCAAATCCGATGTTGGCAAGTTGAGTGCGTGAGACATAAATGATCCTTGTTGGCTAGCCGGCAAAAGGCACGATCAGCTTTGTGCCACTGGCGTTGGGGGGACGCTGAACAACAGCCGCAAGCGGTTCACGTGACGTGGAAAATAGCCCGCGGCTTGCCAACGCCTTTCCCATTGCGTCAATGTGAAGGCCACGCCAGATTTCGCCAGCTGTTCCTTCACCATAGAGTCTCGATTGATCTTTCGGCATCATGGCCTCAACCATTTTCGTTGCAAGCACGGTTTCCAATCCCCGCATGGCCTCCTGGCGCGCCTTCTTGCCTGCGTCACCGGGCGGTGCTGACATGACCTTCTTTGTCTCAGTCTCTGAATCTGCCAACTGAAACTGCGAAACGTCAGCGGGTGCCGCGTTTTTGGACGACATCGCCTGCAACATGCGGGTAGCAACTTTCAATTTGAGCGGTTCGGCGTTTCCCATGACTTGGGCAATGATGTCCATCGGTCCACGCTGACTTGCTGTTGACAGGCTATGGAAACACTAGTCCGAATTTCTTGCGGCAGGCTGAACAGCGGCCTTTCCTGAAATGAATTCGGAAATCTGCTCCAGCAGGTCCTGTTCCAAACGTTCTGTCTGGTGTCTGTCGATGCGACCCTGCAGGATTTTACGTGTCTGCATCAGCTTCACTCGCTTTTGCTGTGCTTTTAGCAATTCTTGCCGTGAAATCGCGAGGTGATTTACCGCCGATCCTATGCGGCGGGACATAGGTTGCAGCAGACGAAAGTCGGCATAACCTGAATGGCTGATCTGTTCTGTCAGAATGCGAATTTCCTTCCGTAGCATATCGCATCTGGCGGCGTGACCACTGATGTCTCTGACATTGCGAGTTTCCAACAAAGCGATGCCGTGCAGCAGCTTCTTGCATGACAGATAGCGGGCAGGCGTCACAATCCGTTCTCAAGCCAGTCGGCATAACTTCCAATCATCAACGACAACATGGGCGAGCCTAGAACATAGAGGACAAGCAATGCCGCTAGTGTCGATACCCCCATCAAGGCGAAATAGGACTGTAGCTGCGGAGTGAGCTTTCCCGTAAGTCCGAGCGCAAAATTGATACCGAGCGAATGCAGTATGAACGGGCTCGCGGCCTTGAGAGCCATCAGCGACGTGTCTTTCAGCGCGTTGTCCACTGTTTCGACAATGGCAGAAAAAGCAGGCCGCTCACCGAGTGGATAGGCGTCGTAGGTTGCAAGCAGTGCCTTGAAACTGACGAGATGAATGTCTGTGGCAAAAATCAGGGCTGTAAAGGCCAAGGACAGTAAAATTACAAAAGGTGGGCTGGCTTCGAGATCATCAATGGGTTGACCGGGAATGCCCGCAAGTCCGATCAATGCCATGATGAAACCCGCCGAAAACCTGACAGCGTGCGCAAATATGGCTGCGATGAACCCAAAAAAGAAACCAACCAGGAGTTCGTTAAACAGCACGTTCAAATATGCGTCAGGACGAAACGGCTCGTTCCAAGTGATCTGTACATAGGGCCGGATTGCGGCCGAAAAAAACAGTGCCAGCAACACGCGAAAGAGGACCGGAACGCGCGCCACTGCGAAGCCCGGCAGAAGCATACATGCTGTTCCCACGCGGCAGAAAACCAGGAATGCCCCCAACAAGTCCTGTTGTGTCAACGCATTCAAGACATTGCTCCTACCAGGTCAATCTGCCCGGCGCGGGACACTTCGAGATGGGAGAGCACAGGCAAATTCGGGAATACACGATCTATGATCATGCGCACATAGGGCCGCGCTTCTGGAGCCGTGGCCAGTACGAAGCTTCTTCCACTCTCCAGCAGCGGCTTGATGTGTTTGGTTGCTTCTCCTGCAAATCTTTCCAGATGCTCTGGATCAACATCGAACTCCACGACTTCGCCACGTGCATCGCGCTTCAGAGCCTGCAGAAATATGCTGTCCCAGGAATGGCCAAGTCTGACAACGCGCAACAAGCTGTCCTCACTCAGATCACCGCAAATCTGCTGTGCCATGCGCATGCGGACATGTTCTGCAATGAGTTCGGGCTTGCGCGTGTGGGCGGCGATCTCGGCAATGGACTCAAGAATGAGGTTGAGGTTGCGGACCGACACGCGTTCTGCCAGCAGCAACTTCAACACACCTTGCAGCGACGAGAAAGACATCATACCCGGAACGATTTCGTCCAGTAGCTTGCGGTATTCAGGCTCCAAGCCATCCGTGATGATGCGCAAGTCGCGGTAGGACAGCAACTGCGCAAGATTGTTCCGGACAACTTCAGAAAGATGGGTGAGCATGACTGACATGGGTTCAAACGGATTCAGTCCGCCGTGTTTCAATTCATTGGCGAACATTTCTGGAAACCACATGGCTTCAAGGCCAAATGCCGGTTCTCTCACATTATCACCTGGAAGACCCGGTGCTTCACGCCCGCCCAGTACGACCAACACTTCTCCGGGGCGCAACTCATATTTGGATGCAACAGTGCCATGGATTTTGATGCAATACTGCTTTGAAGGCAGCTGAATATCGTCCGACAATTTGATTTCAGGAATGACGAAGCCATATTCCATGGCAAAACGCTTGCGCATTTTCATCACACGATTTGCCAGGTCTCCCTGCGAAACCATGACCAAGGTGGAGAGTTGCCGGCCGAGCGAAAGTTCAATTTCGGCAACCCGCAGATTCTCCCTGGGTGACGCCCGCGATGCTTCATCCTTGAGCCGCTCTGCTTCCATTTTCTCTGCCCGTTCTGCGGCAGCGAGTTTCAGCTTGGATTTGTTGGACGCCATGACGATGGCGGCCAACACCAGCGACAACACGGCAAAGGGAGCAAAAGGCAAGCCTGGCACCAGCGCCAAAATACCCAGCATGGCCGACGAAATCGCAAGGGCGCGCGGATAGGCGCCCAGTTGTTTTGCAATGCTGTTCTCAACCGTACCCCGGTTTGCGCCTTTTGATACAATCAGTCCTGCCGCCAGTGAAACGATCAGGGCCGGTATTTGGGTCACCAGCCCATCCCCCACCGTCAGCTTTATGAATGTATCGGCTGCTGACACAACATCCATGCCGTGGCGTGTGATGCCAATGATGATGCCACCGAAAGAATTCACAAAGGTGATCACGAGACCGGCAATCGCGTCACCGCGCACAAATTTCGATGCGCCGTCCATGGAGCCAAAAAACGCGCTTTCTTCCTCGAGTTCCCGCCGCCGACGCCGTGCCTCTTTTTCGTCGATTAGCCCCGTAGACAAGTCAGCATCAATTGCCATCTGCTTGCCTGGCACTGCATCAAGCGCAAAGCGTGCGCCGACTTCAGCGATACGCATGGCGCCCTTTGAGATCACAATGAAGTTAACCGTGAGCAGGATAACGAAAACAACAAGGCCGATGACAAAATCACCGCCCATCACCAGATTGGCAAATCCTCCGACCATGCCACCTGCCGCGTTAGGCCCATCTTGGCCGTGGCTCAGGATCAGTCGTGTGGTTGCTACGTTCAGCGCCAGACGCAACATGGTGACCACCAGCAACACCAATGGGAATGCCGAGAAATCAAGAGGCCGATCAATCCACAGTGCCACCATCAAGATCAAGATGGCCAATGACACGGAGAGTGCCAGTGCCAAATCAAGCAGAAAAGCAGGGATTGGTACAAAAAGAATCGAGAGCACCGTACCAACGCAAACCGCAAAGATGAGATCTTTGCTGCCGCGCGCGGGGATAACCACTTCATTGCTCACGTTGAACGGCCGTCACATAATTCAAGGCGCTGCTGCAAAACCAAATTCGATTTTTTGGTAGAGACCCTCGGTTAAAATCTGGAGTTGACCACCAATGAATGATGAGCCCAGCATCATCGCCGCAAAAACCACCAGCATCTTCGGCACAAAGGTCAACGTATTTTCCTGGATTTGCGTTAACGCTTGGCCAAAGGCGATGGCGATACCCACCAGCATGGCCGGGCCGACGAGCGGCGCTGACATCATGATGGTCGCCCATACAGCAGCCCGCGTGATCTCGAGTACATCCGCCTCGTTCATGTACTGATCCGGATATCGCTCGAAAGCTCAAGCTTTGTGCCGGAGTCGAGTATGGCGAACATTTTCCCTTGAGATATCTCTACGGATTGCACAACGCCTTGATCACTGTTCAGCAACGACTGCACATGTTTGCCGATCATCGACGAAGCTTCGATAATACGCTGTTGATCCATCACTGTATCCAGCTTCTGGTTCAGCTTGATCGTCTGTTCCACGTTGCTGAAGGAGGCCAGTTGCGCCAGAGTTTCCTTTTGATCGACGGGAGAGGTCGGATCCTGCGATTTCAACTGCTGCAGCAACAATTTTAGAAATGAATTGTAGTTGAGGCTGGCCTTCGACGCATCCTGCTGGGTATGAGCAGGGACAGTTGCCGTTTGAAGTGCTGAAATCATTGTCATGCTGCCTTATCCTCCCGATTGCCGCTCAGGGCTGAACCGCCCAATACTTCATTCTCAATGTTGAACGACTTTCGCAGCACCTTCAGCGCTTCGAAAAAATTCTGCCGCTCCACAAGTTCACCAGCGGCCTTGATGACCTGAAGATAATTTTTTGAACAGCAATGCAATGTGATCTGCGCCGCCTGGGTCTGAAACAACACTTGGGTCAAATGCGCGTTCAAGGGATCCAGAATCATTGTTTGCACAACAAAATACAACTGACGCAGAGGTGTAGATGCGTCTTCCGGTTGCATGATGTGGTTTTCAAGCAAGAAATGCGCATCGTTCATCAGCTCAATGGTTCCGCGCCGATCCAGCCTGACAACCGCACCGTTGATAAAAAGCCTCTCATTGCGCTTGAGGTGGATCAGCATGTCTGTTGTCTCAAGCCCAGTGAAATCGTCTGCGAAATGGAGATGAGTGCGTCGAAGCTCTTGACCTTGTTCTGCCGCATGTCCTCCGTGGTGCGTAGCACCCAGATGCCAATGGAAATGAGTTTCGCACGCAAGGCCTCAGGCAACTCGTTATCGCGTGACGCCAGATCTTCCATCAACACACTCCACAACCTGTTCACAAAGAAAATGGCTTCAATCATTTCGCGCGGTGCCATGCCAACGTCCCGCGCCTTTTTCATCAATTGGATGGAGTGTTCAACGGCCCGCAATTCATTGTTGCGAATGCGGTCCGACGTTTCTTCGGCAATCTGCTCATAAAGTTTCATATACATGTGGCGAGCGCCCTTACAGATAATTCAGCAGGCTGATACGCGCGATCCGGCTGGTCACGCTGTAGGACGCCTCGAGTTGCGTTGTAAGACCGTTGATGCGGGTTGCAACTTCGTAGGGATCAACAGATTCGGTTTTTGAAATGGCATCATCCAACCAGGCTTTCTTGCTCTTGAGTTGATCAGTCGTGTCTTGCAGGGTCTTTTGGTTCAGACCCACACGAGATTGCATATCAGCCAAACCCTGCATGGCGCTGGAAACCTTGGAAGCAGCAATGTCCACCAGTTTCTTGAAAGCCGCATCATTCAAATTGCCTGCTGCAATCTGAGACACAGCTGCAATTGCTTTGTAGAGCTCACGGACTGGCTTTTCGTTTGCGTTTGCAAGCATGTCCAGCGTTTCGCCCTGTCCCACATGGGCGAGCACATTTTCGCTTGTCGCACTGGATATTGTCTGTTCCCAGTTTGGGGTATCAAACAGCGTTGACATATTGCCATCGAAAAAATTCTGAACTTGGGTAGCTGAAAGATTCTGAACACCGGGATCTCCGATGGTGACGCCGAATTCAGTCTCGAATAGGGTTTGAAACTGTGCCTGACCCGCTCCGCCTGTAAACGCATTCAGAGGTGCGACTGTCTGATTCCGTCCTGCGAAAAGGAACGAGCCGTTGTTCTCAACGTTCAAGGCGTCCTGCAGCATGGAGAGCGCGTTCGTAGCCTGTTTTTGTAGAATATCCTTGCCGCCTGGACCAGCGCGGCTGCTCACAAGGTCTTTCAGAAAATCCGACGCAACTGTGCCGACGGTTTGAAGGCTTGTCTGGGCCAGGTTTGACCGCGTCTGCAAGAGATCATTCCCCAGGATAGCGCCGTCCAAATTCTTCAGGTCGGAATGCCAGCGGATATTCCGGCCTGTCTGACTGGAGAGCTGCAATGGAACGTCACTGTGGCGCTGCGTCGCCAGTTCCTGCTGCGCCCTTGCAAGGGCGGCCTGGTTCTTCCGGATTGCACCTTGCGAAAATACCTCAAGAGCAGAAAAAGCCAAGCCAACGCTTCGCATGTCAGTTTACGATGCCAACAAGAACGGCAAACATCTGATCGACGGTGGTCATGACCTTTGCAGACGCCTGATAAGATTTTTCAAGTGACAACAGCGATGCCATTTCTGCGTCCAGATTCACTCCTGTCTTGCCGAGAAGCGCTTCGCTCCAGCGCTGATTGATGGCACTGGTTTCATCATGAAGTTCACTGGCTGTGGTTCTTTGAGCTTCAACGCTACTGGCTGAGGCTTCTGCAAAACTCTTGATCGAACTCTGACCACCGAGTTTGGCCTTTGTGTCAAAACTGAATGGCGTGTCAAAGGCACTGGCCAAATCGCTTAGGCGTTGTTGAAAGCCACTGACGCCGGAGGCATTGTAGATATAAGCGGCGCCATTGCTGCCGCCGTCCCTGAGCAACATGGCGTTGCCACCTGCTCTTTCGTCAAAACTCGCATTGATCCGAATATCGCCGGCCAGGCCAGGCAGCAGCGTCGCCGCCGCAGGCAATGCGGGTGAACCATTATAATTGAAAAGGCCAGTCTTAGGCGGAAGGCTCGGCGCTGCGCGCTGGTCGCGTTCGGCAAAGACATCAATCAACGAGCGTGCGGATTCATCAAGTTGCGCTTCGTAGGTCAACGCCATATCGTCACGCACGTTCAACTGTGCGACCAGTTTGCCATTTTGAATGTTCAGCACCGCAGTGCTACCAGATACCTGAACGCCGTCGATGAATAGCGACGGTCCGGGTGTTCCGGGAGTCAGCGTCGCGTTTGCCCTAAACTCAAGGCTCCGCGGCACAACATCAAACAGCGTCACACCACTATCGGTATACAAAGCGATGCCGCCATCGGCCTTGTTGACCACGCGCAGCCCAATTTCTTCTGATATCTCGCGCACAATCTGATCGCGCTTGTCCAAGCTGTCCAATCTGGCTTCGCTACCCACCGCAGTCGATTTCAGGACCTGATCAATGGGTTGCAGTTCGGCCAACAGCTTGTTGATCTTTTCCACACTGGTCTTTGCCCCGGCATGAGCTTCCGTGCGTACGGAAGCCACTTCAGCAGCTGCCTTGTTCAGGCGTGAAGCGAGCGTACGTGCTGCTGAAGTAGCAGTCGACGCGAAAATTTGGCTGGAAGGGTTATTCTGAAAATCCCGCAACGACTGTTGTAACTGCGACAAACCAGCGGCAACCGACGTATTGTCTTGCGGATCTCCGATGGTGCTGCTCAGCAGGTCCAGGGCATTCGATCTGATTTCAGCACTTCCGGCCTCGCTCGTGGACATTAGAACACGGTCTTGCAATGCCTTGTCAGCACTTCGGACGTAATTGCCAAGTCGCGCAGTGCCGTCGCCATTGACGGTAAGCCCCACGTCCCGACGGCTGTAGCCTGAGTCACTTGCCCGCGTCACATTGCGCGACACCAATGCACTTTGCCCAGCCGAGACCAACAATCCCGACAAGGCATTTGAAAGTGCTGAGGATAATCCGTTCATGACCTAGTGCGAATTAGCCACAACACTAGCGTTTCAAATTCACCAGAATGTCCATAAGTTCAGCCCCTGTCTGAAAAACCTTGGAATTGGCAGTGTAACCACGTTGCGCATCAATCATGTCGGTAAATTCTGAAGCGATATCGGCGGTGGATTGCTCCAGTACACCGGATGCAATTTTCCCGAACCCCCCTTCACCGGAATAGCCAATGCGAAAGTCGCCCGAGCGCTGGGTAATGCCAAAGGCATTGCCGGACAGCGCCTCGAGATTGTCTGGGCTAGGCACTGTTGCGAGCGGGATTCTGTATTTCGCCTGCTTCGTTCCATCCTCAAATGCCACATAGACTGTCCCGTCATTGGCAATTTCCACAAGGTCAGCGGCACTTGCCTTGTTGCCATTCATGTCGGCGTCCTGAACCGAGAAGCCTGCGGCGAGTTGCGATGTCTTGGAAAGATCGATCGTCATTGGTTGGCCACCCGGCACGGTGACGGCAATATTTGTGGCACTTGCAGCCGTAAGATGCCCATTCGCAGCATCAAACGAGAGTGCGGTTGTAGCCAACGGCCCAGTTGCGTAGGGAAAGCCATTTGCACCGGCTTTGGCGCGGTCGAATACTGCCACCTCCCACTGTTGGGCACCGGTCTTTGTCATGTAAACGTCAAGCATGACCTCTTCACCCAAATTGCCATAAGTGACCATGGATGTTTTGGCTGTGTAAGTTGTCCCTGTGGAATTTGCAGACGGCAGGTTTGGCGATGCAATAACGGCAGCATTGGCCGGCAGATTCGTTTGCAACACGCCTGCCGTAGACGCTCGCGCAGACAGAGCGACGCTATCGAATGCCACGGGTTCAAGTCCCGCAAAGCCATTCACCACAATGCCGCCGTTGTTTGTGGAAACGGGATAGCCCATCAAGGTAAATCCTGCGGCGTTGGAAAGTTTACCATCAGCATCAGGTTGATAGGACCCGGACCGCGTCAACATATTTTCGCCGTTGACATTGCGGACGATGAAAAATCCGTCGCCCTGTATCGCAAGATCCGTGATGGATGTCGTGGCTGCCAGCGTGCCCTGGTTGCTCACCAGCCGATGCATGTTGACATCAACATAACCCGAATTATATTGCGACACATTTCCACTGATAAAGTAGGAGGCAAACTCAGTACGCATGGCCTTGTAACCATTGGTGTTGGCGTTTGCAACATTCTCAGCCACAGCCGAAATACGGCTCGATTGCGCGTTCATTCCAGAAGTGCTGGTACGCATAACGCCGTAGAGACTCATAGGGAACTCCTTTTCACTCAACATATCTTGTCATGCTGACCTTGCGGCAGCCTGACCTGTGTCAGTCACGCTTTGAACTGCAGTTGTCTTCAGCTTCCGGCGTCCACTTGCCAAAATGCGTAGCCACCAGATTGTGCAATACCTTGCAGACATAGCGGTGCTGGGCTGGCTTGTTTTTTGCTCCTGCATGATAGCGTCCAACGGCCTCAGTCCAGTTTCCACCCTGACGCTTCAGCGCCTTCAAAAAACGTGCGGCGTAGGTTACGTTAAGCTTTGGATCAAACATGTCTTCGTCACTGGCAAAACCTGCATGGTGATAGAAGTGGTTGATCTGCATGCAACCGATGTCAATCATTCGGGAACCGTTTTTCCTCGCAGAAGAAAAAGCCGCGATCGCCTCCGGCCGCGATTGAAGCACGAGGGGTACACCCTCAACATTCAGCGCAAAGGGACTGAGGTGCCCACCAACGCCTGTCTCAGTCAAGGCCACCGCATAGAGTAATCCAAGCGGAATTCCTTCCGCAACCGATACATCACTCATCTGCTGCTCGCATAACCAGTCAGAATGGACTTTTGCAGCGAGCGTCGCATCATACATAGAGAGCGTCAGAACGGCGCTGAGCCACAGATGACGTAGCGCGAATGGCTTCAATTCTTGCATCTGCTTGGATCCCTTCACGCCACTTCGGTTCCACGCCATTGTCTTGCGAAGTACGGCTATCATCGGCCATTGACTGATGATCTGACTGTGCGAATGCTTGTCCAGTCGCCGCGTTGTCGCCCATGTCCACGGCACCCGTTGAAGTCTCAATGCGGACATGCAAATGAGCTGTCTCAGCAGTGGCCAGACCCAAACTCTGTAGCAGCTGGTTTGTGTCGCCCCGCAGAATTTCACTTGTACTTTCCAATTCAGGCACGATGACAACCTCCAGCCGCGTTCCACGCTTGGAAATAGTGACGTCGACCAGACCCAACTCAGCCGGATGCAAATTCAATCGCAACGCTCGACTTGTCACTGTGTTGTGAATGAGTGACGGATCAATATCACTCCTGACCTCAACCAGTTGCACCATCTGATCAGCAACATGCCGTGTTATCTGTTCGACCGGACTCAAAGACGACGCTGCCTCCTGCGATTGCAAAACTGCCGCGTCAATCCGTTGAGCTTCGTTTTGCATCGACGCATCAGACGCATCCACCGAGAGCGTCTCATGCTCCTCAGCCATCTGCAACGCAGTTTCGACACTGTTACCCCTGCCTTGGAGTCCGTCAGGGATGATCCTCTGCTGTCGATCAAGTTGTTGACGTTTGACAGTGTTGAATTCCATTTGGTCAGCCCTGTGATCATGGCGTGCATCGCTGGTACGTTCATATTTGCGTGCCTTTGCCGTCGCAAAGTCGACGACCGTCACGACGGAAGAGTGTTCTGATTTCTGAAACGCGGTGACCTTAAAATTGCGTTGCGAACCGTCCTGTAGTTCTAGACGATTCAAAATTGTAGCCTCGTCACCATCGTCTTGAAAGCATTCACTTGAAAACCTCCTTTCCATGCGCGAAAATAAGCTTTCGAAATACAGACAACTCCCATCCAGATCATCTCTTTCGAACCGTTCCTGATCACGCTCAGTTTCAGTCAGTTCCGCCGACGTGGTGCTTGATTGGTGTTCAAGGCTCAACGCAATCTGACTCTCACCCAAAACAGCGCTCGCGGGGGTCATTCTTCGATCCTTCTGGTATCTCAAATCAGATATCTGCATGACCTTGTCAAAACCGTTTGCGCGACCTTTCAGCTTCGGCCGAAGACTTGGGTTGGATGACTGTTGGTCATCTGGTGAGGTCACTCTCATTGGTTCCAATCCTGTTGCTGGTTTTAATACTGCCACCCAATTGTTGCGTCACGCTTGCAACCAGATCAGCGTAGTCCGGCTCGGACGCCAATGGCAGCCCAGGTCCAAAGCGACCATCGTCCACGAGACTCGTGTCGTCTTCTATGGTTTCCGAAATTGAAATGGCTTGTTCCAGCAAACGAGTCACGCCAGTGTCGAGATCAACATGGCGAAGTGCACGCAAAGCCGCAAGATTCTGTGGGCCGCCTTCCGCAGCATTGCAGATTTTCACCAAAGCAGAAACATTTCTAAAAATTGTTGAATCCATCACGTAACTTTGCGCCAAGGTACGATCGAGTTCTCGGCAAAAATCCGTATTTCCACTGTGAAGGGCTTGCAACAAGACGAGGTGGGAGAGTGCTGCTGCCCGACTTTCGCCCGCTACGCGAAACAATTCCTTCAGAGCATCTGGTTCTAATTTGACATGCTTCGCCATAAGACTGGAAATTGCTGACACAAGGCTGGTTTGAAAATCCTGGTAATAGAGCGAGTTGGGAAATCGCCTCAGATACCGCTGTGACCAGTAAAAAAGAACTGCGGAACTTTTCGCATTTGCCGATCGGTCAACTATTCTTCGCATGGCGGCTTCTTCAATCAAGGAACCGGGCACGCTGTCTGCGGCAAAAGCCAGGTAGCGAACACTTTGCTCGAAGTCATCCACTGGCAAGAGTTGTGCGCGCGCGATTGAGAGCTGAGCCGCAAGCACGGAATTGAATTGTTCAGAATGTTGCCAATCCAACTCCTTTCTGGCTTTCTCTAAATCCGCACTTGCATAGTCTTTGACGCCTTGCAAAAGCTTGCGCTGCGCCTCCGCGACTCTTGGCGAAATGGAAAGAGCATCCAGGCTCGCAGGTTCGCCGCCGGAGAGAACATAGAGTGCAGCTGATTGAACTTCAGTCGATGTCAGTTCTTCCGGGTCAGGACGGCGCAGCAATGGAGGCAGTATCCGCATTGCCGCCTTGAGTTGATGAGGTGCTTCCTTGTCTCCTCTTGCCATGCCGGCCTGTGCCAGAAAGACATCCCGCACAGCCTGCGCGACGACGCTGCGGCGCGTCGACGGTGGTGCGTAATCGGCGGCCGCAGCTAACACAAATTCCTTGTTCGCACCTGTTTCTGGCACTTGCGGCATCGTTGCAGGGCTTTCCTTTCCCAACGAAGCCAGCGACCCGAATGGGCGCTCATGTGCAGGCTGTTGTTGGAATTGGAGTTTTGGCAGCACATGCGAGATAGCTGTTGGCCAGATAAATGCCACTGCCAAGGTTGCTGCTCCGCTCACAGACAGCGCCAGTGCGGCGATCACCAGAATACGCTTAGGCGTCATCGCATATCCTTCTCGTCAACCAGCAGGAATTCAACGCGGCGATTAGCGTCCGCTCCCGGATCATCCACCGATAACGGCGATGCCGCACCAAGACCTTCAACACGCCGCAGCCTTGTCTCGTCAAGTCCGCCACGCATCAACATATAACTTGCCATATGTGCGCGCGAAGTTGACAACTGCCAGTTATCAAAACGGCCGGAGCGGTATTTGCGGCTGTCGGTGTGACCACGGATGACGACGCCACCTGCTCTATCAGCAAGCAACTTTCCGATGACGCCAACAATGTCGATCAATGCTTCACTGGGTTTGGCAGAGCCAATGGCAAACATGCCTCGGCCGCTGTTGTCACCCAGCACAATCAGAAGCCCTTCATCAGTCTTTTGAACTTTTACAGAAACGTCGATTTCGGCTTTGTGTTTGTCAACGATCGCCATAACAGCGTTCTTCAGCAATAGGGTTTCGTCATCGCTCTCAGCTCCCGCTGCGCCTTTACCAATCTGCACATCATTTGAAGCAGTCTCGGCAACGGTTGATTTCTGTGTGTTGCCTTTGCTGGCATTGTCTTTAGCTGTCATTGAGATAACTTTTTTTGCCCCCAAATCCTTTCCATCATCGTTGTTTTTCTCATCGGCAAGATTTTGCAAGTCATCAGACTTTCGGCCGTTACGCAACGCTTCCCACGCTCTCGGATCAAATGGGTCACCAACTGTGCGGCTGTTGACATCATTCAATTTCGTGGCGCTGATTTCTACTTTTCCGGCCATGATTGTGGCCAATTCTGAAAACGGATCTTGCAACAATTTTTGTTCGGACCTTTCGGCACTCTCGGACTTCTTTTCGCTTTCAGAACTGGCTTTTTCGCTACCACTTTCTTTTTTGTCCTGTTGTTCTTCAGTGGCTTTCTTGTCCGATGTATTTTTCAAACCGCGGCCGCTTGCCGTTGCGTCCGTCATCTTTATCGGATTGAAGTAGCTGGCGACCCTGGATTTGGTGACTTCATTCGCGGAATTGATAAGCCACATCACGAGAAAAAACGCCATCATGGCCGTCACAAAATCCGCATAGGCAATTTTCCATGCGCCACCATGATGGCCACCAGATTCATCGCCACCGCCGCGGCGCACGATAATGATTTCCTGAATAGCAGGGTTTCTATCGCTCATGCAGCAAGAGCCCCTTTGAGTTTCAAGCTCCAATCATTCAAGACGACTGAGACTTTAAATTGGCCGCCTTGAACCGAAATATTGCCGTCATCTGAATTCATAATGTCAGCTTCTAGTGCCTCACGCTTCAAAGCCTCGTCAAGGATCGTCTTGATCTCAGAGGGGGCTCGAATGACCACCGCCTGCCCATCAAATTCGGGAAGCAATGTCTTGATCAGCGCGGAAAACTCTTTAATGGCCTGCTGCAGCAGATGTTCCGACAACACGGGCATAAGTGCGTTTGCAACGGCGTCCGTGATTCTTGCTTCAGCTTCAGCAATCCCGTCCAGGAATGCGTTTCTTTGACTGCAAACTTGGACTTCCGATGCTTGTACCGATGCCATATTCAGTGTGGTGCGGAGGCCTAGGACTGAAGAAGTCAACAGATTTTCAAGTATTGCGTCCAGCAGTCCCGTCATTTCACCCTGGGTGTCATTCATCATCACACAATATTCTGGTGGCACATCATTTTCATCATGCCGCGCCTCTCCCGCAGCCCGGGCAGAGAACCACTTTGCAAAAGGTGTCATGCGGCGTTGCGCTCTGCATCATTGAGCCATTTCTTCAGCACCTGGGCAGCGCGATCCACATCAACATCAACCAGGGTGTTGAGATGCTCAGTCGGCGATTTCGATCGCGCACTGGCTCCAGTCTCACTGTCAGAAGCAACCTCGCCAGTGCTGTTGACCTGGCTTGGTGGCGCCATCAACGCTGCACTCGCAGCCGTTGCCGGAAACGCCAAAGGCGTTGGCTCTGGCCGAGAGTCAGCCACCAGAATTTTAAGTGCGGGCCGCAGGCCCAAGAGCAACACGGCCAGCATTGCAACAATCAGACTGACAGCGTTGATGATCGTACCCAGATTTCCGGCAATATAATCTTTAATTCCCAATTGGATGTTCTGGTCCGGCGGCATCTCATCCACAAAAAAGTCGATCGCCGACACTTTGACGACGTCTCCCCTTGCCTCAACAGCGCCAGACGCAGAGCGCACAATCGCCTCGACTTCAGCAAGCCGAGAAGTCAGTTCCTTTGCATCGCTGCCAGCAGGCAAGTTACTCAACACAGCTTTCTTGTTCACGACCACGGCTACCGACATCCTCTCGATGATGTAACCGGCCGAAACAGTAGCAGTCTGCCTGGAGTCGACTTCATAATTGACCGTTTCCTGCTTGTCCTCTTTCTTCTTGCTGGAAGAGTCGGCAGCAGCGGCTGGTTTCACTTCTTGTGGAATGTTCTGGTCAACAGACACGGACGGCGCAGATGCAGCCTCCTTGCTGGTATCCGTTGATTTTACAACGTAGGACGAGCGCTCCACTTTCGAATTGGGGTCATATTTGGTTTCGTTGATTTGACGCTTGTCCAGGTTGATGGTCGTAGAAACACTGACGCGAATGTTTTCGGCACCAGCAAAGGGTTCCAATGTATTGGTCACCCGCTTTCCAATTTCATCGGAGATGCGTGTTTCCAGATCAAGCAATTCACCTGTGCTTGAATCTTCTGAAGAGGGTGAGCCTGTCAACAGTTTCCCGTCGGTTGTACTCACCATCACCTGATCAGGTTGCAAACCTGGAATGGCAGCCGCAACAATGTGGCGGATCGTCGAGGCAATGTTTTCACGTGGCGTTCCATCCACGCGTATGACCACAGATGCCGTGGGTCGGCTGTCCTTGTTGCGCAACACACCGTCAGCTTTCAATGCGAGATGGACTCGTGCCGATTTTATGCCGTCAAGTTGTTGTATGGTGCGCACCAGTTCGCCCTCAAGCGCACGCACCTTGGTAACTTGTTGCATGAAGGACGTGAGGCCCAAGGACCCCATCTGATCAAACAGGTCATAGCCCGACTTGTCACTTTTGGGCAGGCCACGTTCCGCCAGAAGCATGCGCGCCTGGGCTGTTTTGCCGAAGTCAACGTATACTGCGTCACCTGCTTCATTGACATCAAAGGCAAAGCCCACTTCGGAAAGGGCAGCGCCAATTGCGCTGACATCGGCTTTGTCCAGATTAGAGTACAGTATTGATCTGACGGGTGCGCGAAAGCTGTAAACACTGATCGTGATGAAGGAAAAAATCGTGATGATGACAATACCGAGCAACAGCAGACGCCTAATACCAAGACCCAAAAGCGAGGCCGCCAATTTCTGCAAGAACAACATGCTACTGACTACTTCACGGTCTGATGATTATTCGGTGGTTTGCGGCTCAACGCTTCACGTCGGTAAGATTAGCCCTTGAACAGTGACAGGATGTTCTGGCTGCTCTGGTTGGCAATGCTGAGGGACTGCACGCCCAGTTGCTGCTGCACCTGCAACGCCTGGAGTTTGGTCGACTCTTCCGTCATGTCTGCATCGACCAACGTTCCGACACCCCGCTCCACGGCTTCCATCAGCACGCGAACGAAATCACTCTGGGAATCAATTCTACTTTTGACTGCGCCCAAATTGGCGGCGGAGTCGATCATGGCACTCAGACCTTGGTCCACCCATTTGATGATCTGTTCAAGATCCGTTGTGTCAGCAGCCGACGTGGTCAATGCAGATATATCTAGATTTAGGATCGAATAGTTTACCCCGCCGTTCGTGGTGGTGTCTTCCGTGTCCAGAATCCCGGACTGATTGCTGCTGTCAATCAGTTTGCTGGCGTTGCCGTCAAATTCAATGGTCTGAATTGTAACGCCCGTGACTCCTCGCGAAAATGACGAGACAATGGACTTGACTGGGTTATAACCAGGCAGGCTTGAATCGACGGCCAACCAATTTTCACCCGAGAACGTCGCCGAATTTGCGACAGAGCGCAACTGATTCTGGCGTTCCTTGATTTCCGTCTGAATTTTATTGCGGTCGACGCCAGGTTGGCGAGCGGCCACCAGCTTGTCTTTGATTTCCTTGACGGACTCAATCGAGGCATTGAGTGCAGTATACGACACATCAACCGTTGCGGCCCCAAGTCCCAATGCGTCCTTCACTGTTGAAAGTGATGAGTTATCTGAGCGCATGGTCGTGGCAATCGACCAGTAGGCCGCGTTGTCCGTGGCAGTCGACACGCGCAGGCCCGTCGATATGCGCTGTTGCGTCGCCTCGAGCTTCATGTTGGTCACGTTGAGGCTCTGCAATGCCGTCATCGCAGCACGGTTAGTATTGATACTCGTCATGTCATTGTGCTCCAAGGCAAACTGGAAATGCAGGACATGCCGGATCAAGGCCGGAATAACGAAAAGGCATCATGCCAGGCGAACATTTTCGCCTTCGTCATGATGCCGATTTGATACAATTGCAGTTAATGCCGGGTTAAGTCCATGGACTTTAATGGGGCATCCCCAAGATGGTGCGGGACTTGTTACAGCCCCGCACCAGTTTCGCCCCCGGCAAGCTTAGCGGAACAGGGAAATGATCGACTGACTGCTCTGGTTGGCAATGCTGAGCGCCTGCACGCCCAACTGCTGCTGTACCTGAAGGGCCTGAAGCTTTGTCGACTCTTCCGTCATATCAGCATCGATCAGCGAACCGACGCCCCGTTCAATGGCATCGGACAATGCTGTCACGAAGTCCTTTTGCAGACTGATGCGTTGCTTGGCAGACCCAAGTGTTGCCGATGCTGTGGTCATCGACGTGACGGCCGCGTCAGTACCCTTGATGTAACCATCAAGCGTTGCAAGGTCAGCAGCCGAGTCGGTAAGTGTGGAGATGTCCAATGTGGTTACTTTGAATGAACCTGTGGCTGCGGCAGTCAACGCCGCACCCGTTGTGGCATCGCGTTCGGTATCCAGAATACCATCTGCGGTCGTGCTGGCGTCCAGCAACTTGACCGATGACAGGCTCACACTGATCGTGCCTACCGCCACGGTACCGCCGGTACGGGTGAAAGAAGACACGATTGACTTTGTTGCGTTGTAGTTTGTAGCACTTGAGTCAACGGACAACCAGTTTTCGCCGGAAAAAGTCGACTGTGTCGCAATGTTGGTCATCTGGCTTTGCAGCTGCGTGATTTCAGACTGAATTTTTGCACGGTCAACGCCGGGTTGACGGGCGGCGACCAGTTTGTTCTTGATTTCCTTTGCAACTTCAATAGCCGCGTTGGCACCTGTCGAAGCAACGTCCACAGTGGCTGCACCAAGACCCAGGGCATCTTTCACCGTGGACAGGGCTGACTTGTCTGACTTCATGGTTGTCGCGATTGACCAATATGCGGCATTGTCTTCAGCAGAGCCAACCTTCAGACCCGTGGAAATGCGGTTCTGGGTTTTTTCAAGATTGGCATTGGTCATGTTCAGGCTCTTGAGAGCCGTCATTGCAGCCACGTTCGTATTGATGCTAGCCATTGCTATGCTCCATTATTTTTGATGATTGATTTATGGGGAACATGCCGGGCTCAAACCGGAATGGCAGGTAAACACTTCACTGGTGCTTCACTTGCGAAGTTTCGCCAGAAGCCCTGCCATGGCGTTGGTTGTAGAGGTCACAAGTTAAGACCCCGCTAACACAGTGGCACATTCAGTTGCATGGTAAATGAAAACTGAGTGCCAAAGTTGCAATTCGACTGTTTGTATCATCTGCAAATTGAGGGCAGGCCCGCACAAGATTTCACATCTATTTTGAGCATTGAGGCCCGCTGGGTGGGTACGAAAGACTCTTGCCATTTTCGGTCCCCAAACGTGCTGGCAATACCGCTACCCAGCGTGGCCTCTCCCCTTCAACGCAAGTCGCCCCCGGCAGGTGTTCGCCACGTGCAGAATCGGTATAAGTGAAATTCTCGCTGGTCAGGATTTCACAAAATCTGCGTCATTGCAGGTGCATGTATCGCGTAGACAGCATTTGCTTTTGTCTGCACAGCCCTCAATGTGATACATGCCCTTGCGAAAGCTTTTTGACTTGTACATTTGCACATCAGCTATGCCGAGCAAGTAGTCGAGCGTAAGCTCAGCAGACGTATTAGCAGAATGCGCAATGCCGATGCTTCCACTCACGCGTATCTCAATATTATTGATATAGAACGGCGCTTGCAGAACATCCAATAAGCGCCGTGCCAGCACTTTGATCGAGTTGGATGACAACACGGCGGACTGTAAAATGATGAACTCATCGCCGCCATATCTTGCGACAATATCCGTATCGCGCACATTGGCCTTCAATCGGCCGGCAACCTCTTCCAGCAGCGCATCGCCAGTTCTATGGCCGTATTTGTCATTGACCGGTTTGAAATCGTCAAGATCAACATACATCACTGCGAAGTGTTCGCCGCGTCTTGCCCGTGCGGCGAACTGTTCAAAATCCTTGGCGAGCGCGACACGGTTCGCGAGGCCCGTCAGCGTGTCCGTGAGTGCCAGTTTCAGCACCATTTCCTGGGTCTTGCGGCGCTCAGTGATATCAATGTAGCTGGTCACGAAACCACCACCCACAATCGGCACGCCGCGCACCTCGATGACGCGGCCATCAGGTCTCACACGCTCAAACACGTGAGGAATGCGCTGCTCAACCAGATCCATCTTTGCGGCAACCAGCGCTTCGGGGCGGCCAGGGCCATATTCGCCGCGGGCGGCATTATAGCGGAAAAGTTCGGGCAAAGTCGGCGTACGGCCCTCAAATAGCTCGGGTGCATAGTTCAGCAACTTCTTCTGCTGCTCATTGCAAACGACCACCTCGAGATGTTGATCCGTCAAAACGATGCCACCCGGGAAATTCTCGACCACGGCCCGGTAAAGCCTGAGTTCATTGTGGGCTTTTTCCAATTCGCGCAGCAGCTTGCGGTTTTCGATGTTTTCGATAGGGGCATTGGGCATCATGGCGTGGGTCTCTATTGAGAACAAAACCAGCCGAAACACGGCAGTCGATCCATCGCATAAACGACAGGGCTTGCGTGAAACTTTAGAATCCGATCATAGTTGTGCACGATTTCGTAATCTGGATCACGACCCGCATGGCTCTGAGAACTGCAACCAACGCCGCAAAATCCTTATCAGCCGCACAAGCCGCCAGTCTGGTGAAGTCCGGCACGTGGATAGATTACGGCACGTCCCTGTGCCAGCCGGATGTGTTTGACAAGGCACTTGCAGCAAGAATTACTGAACTCGATAATCTCAAAATTCGTACCTGCCTGAGCATGCGGCCAAGGGCGGTGATTGAAGCTGATCCCAAGGGCGAACACATGCACACGTTCAGCTTGCACTTTTCCGGATATGACCGGAAAAAACATGATGCCGGGCTGTGCAGCTATCTGCCCGTCAACCTTGGTGAAATTCCTGACTACTATCGCCGCTTTATTGATCCTGTGGATATTGTGATTCTCAAAACCTGCCCGATGGACGACCACGGCTTTTTTAACATGAGCGCTGCCAATCTTTGGCACCGCGCCATTGTGGAGCGGGCGAAAACTGTCATCATCGAGGTGACGACAGGGTTGCCCTATGTGTACGGCGAGAAGACTGGCGTCCACATCAGTGAAGTTGACTATATCATAGAGGGTGATGACCAGCCTGCGCCCGAACTGCCAAATGCACCGCCTTCAGCGATTGACCGCGCGGTTGCGGCCCATATTATGAAAGAAATCGACGACGGGTCTTGCCTGCAAATTGGCATTGGCGGCATGCCCAATGCAGTGTGCACACTTTTGCTTGAAAGCGATGTGCGCGATCTGGGCATTCATACTGAGATGATGACAGACGGCATCGCGGCACTTTACAAAGCCGGACGCGTCACAGGCGCACGCAAGACTCTCGACAAGGGAAAATCGACCTACAGTTTTGCCTTGGGATCAAGAGACCTTTACGCGACACTGGACCGCAATCCGGACATGCATTGCTGCCCGGTGGATCACACAAATCTGCCCCACATGATCATGCAGAATGACGATGTGGTATCGATCAACAACACCACTCAGATCGATCTGCAAGGCCAGGCTGCGTCCGAGTCCGACGGCAGGCGGCATATCAGTGGCACCGGCGGGCAATTGCAATTCGTGCGCGGCGCCTATGCGTCAAAGGGCGGTAAGTCTGTCATCTGCATGGCCTCGACCTATGATAAAAAAGGCGAGCCGCGCAGCCGCATTGTTCTCAATCTTACAGCCGGCAACGTCGTCACCACGCCGCGCTCGGACGTCATGTATGTGGCCACGGAATATGGCATGGTCAATCTCAAGGGCAAATCCGTTCCTGAACGGGCAAAGGCATTGATCTCGATTGCGCATCCCCTGTTCAGGGAAGAATTGGAACGTGAGGCTTATGAACAACGCATTATTCCGCGCGGATTTTTTTGAGAGCCCGCCACTAACAATTCAAGCAAATGTTTGTGTGACTTCACGTCAGCGTATCGTAAAATTTTGGTTTGCCAATCTGCGAAATGGTAACCGTCTTTCCCGTCCGCAGCGCCTCAACGCCAGCTTCCGCTACGACGCTTGAACTGTAGCCATCCCACGCCGACGCGCCAAGGTTGGATTTGCCAGTGACGATTGATTTCACCCACGCACGGTTTTGCTGGCGGTAGGCGTCGACAAAGCGCGGGCGCCAATCTTGCGGGTAGGTGTTATAGTGGTGCAGGCCCAAATTGACGTCGGCATTGATCGGTGCGCGGAGCACAGCCGTGCCCTTTTCCCCCACCAGTTCGCCACGCACGTCATAGCCATACATTGCGCTGATGTTGACTTCGATATTCACCAACTGCCCCGCCACGGTTTCCAGCACCATGAACACGGGTGCGGTTTCCCCTCCACACGATGGACGGAACACGCTGATGGATTTGAAGTCCGAATCCAGCATCCAGCGTGCCACGTCAAATTCATGGGGGGCCGAATTGCAAATGGCCATTTCCGCGCGAAAGTCATAGGCGGGGGCAACGTTGCGGTGGAAGCAGTGAAATATCATGGCCTTGCCCAGATCCCCTCTGGTCAGCAGCGCCTTGATTTCCGTGTAAGAGGGATCAAAGCGGCGCATGAAGCCGACCTGCACCCGTCTCACACCATGCTTTTCTTCAGCGGCGAGCACAGCGAGACATTCCTTGACGTCCTGCGACAAGGGCTTCTCACACAACACAGGCTTTCCTGCAGCGATACAGGCCAACGTCAACGGGGCATGAAACGGATCGGGTGCCGCAATTACCACAGCGTCAACAGCGCGATCATTGATGACCCGCAGTGGATCGCTGGCAATGGCTTTCACCGCCGTCGCATCAGCCACAGATTTCGCCCGCGCTTGATCCGCGTCGCAGATCACCTGCAAGCTTGTGCCCGGCACTTCCTCGGCAAATATGCGCGCGTGATCAGCCCCCATGATGCCAGCACCGATCAAGCCAATGCGAACCGTCATTTTGCGTTCATGCGTGCGACTTTTTGCTCGTAGCGTGCCTCCATCTGGGCCTGCGCTTCCTTGCTGCCATCATGCCATGTGCCAAACAGTTTATCGAGGGCCGTGGTGCCATCTGCATAATTTACTTCGAAATACTTGTGGTGCAAGTAATGGGCATAAGCGTGGGTGGGGACTCCTGTTTCTGATCCCACTTCAATCTTGTCAAATCCGATGTGACCTACAACAGCTCCTGTGCCCGTAACCTGCAAGCCATAGAGGAACAGCAGTGGATGTGATGGCAAGACCAGATGAATCAGTGAGTCAGACCAGTAGAGCAGATGCTCGATGGGGTGCATGGATAATGACGACCACGGACTGGGATTGACTGAATTGTGATGGACCGAGTGAATATATCTGTAGAGCACTGGCACGTGGATGAGACGGTGGATGCAGTAGAAATGAAACTCATGCCAGAACGGAAACATGAAGCCCAGAAAAAGCAGCCAGTAAGGATGCGCGGCGAATGTGGTCCATGGCCCCCAGCCATTGCCATAGGCCCAGAGGCCAAAGGTTTCCCAAGCCGTCCAGATCGGAACGCCTGACACAAACGTGCGGATGATGTTGTCGATGTTCTGGTTTTTGAACATGAACACGTCACTCGGCTTTTCAGCGGGAAACTGCCCATGGTATTTAAAACGGTTGCCCTGGCTTTTCTGTTTATAAAGGCGCAGTTCCATGAGACCGTAAATCACAAACACCAGAATGGAATTGCGCAGCAGCAGAAACGCAATCCAGCCCGGGGCCAGCGTCTTGGTGGTTTCGGGGCCAGGAGTCAGATAGAAATAAAACAGCAATGCCAGCGCCATGTACATGATGTTCCACGGGAAGAAATATCCCTTCAGGAACTGCAACAACTTGACAGGGCTTGGCGGAAACTCGAAATAGGGCGCGATTTGCAAATGCTCGTTAGGCGCAAAATCACCGCGCTTGTTTTTGCTTCCGTATTTCAATTCATCCATGTCTGTTCTCCGCCTCAGGAAAAGGCCGCGCGGAAGGCTTCCAAGGCCGTTTCAACATCGCCAGCCGCATTCGCTTCCATGCCGATAGCACCCGAAAAGCCCATGGCCCTTAGGCCATTTGCCACTGCGGCATAATTGATTTCGCCAGTACCTGGTTCACAACGTCCGGGATTGTCGGCAACCTGGATTTCACCAATCCACGGCAGGCACTTTTGCGCCCAGCGCAGCAGGTCACCCTCGCCAATCTGCGTGTGATAGAGGTCAAGGTTGATGCGCAATTGCGGACGATTGATGGCAGACACCAGTGCCAGAACATCGGCTGTGGTGTTGAAGGGACAGCCTGGATGTTCCATCAGGTTGAGGTTTTCCAATGTGTAAGTCACACCCTCTTTCTCCGCCATGTCACAAATGCGGTGCAGCGTATCCCGGGCCTTCATCCACATGGCACCTGTGAGCACCTCGTTCTGCACAACGGGAATGCCACCTTCGCCAAGACCCGTGCCATGCAGGTTCAGCCGTGCCACGCCGAGGCGTTTCCCAACCAATGCGGTTTCCCGCGCCGTTTTCAAAAGTTCATCAGCACCTGCATCATCCACCAGCGTACCACGCAGGTAGCCATTCATGATCGAGAATGTGGCACCGGACTTTTCCAGTTTGGCCAGATCATGCTCCGGCCAGTTCCACAGGCCCACTTGAAAGCCAAGTTCCTTCAGGCGCGAACAGCGCCATTCAATGGGCTTGTCGCGCCACAACATTTCGGCACAGGCAGCAAGTGTAAATGGCATCAGAATTTCCCTGGGTTCAATGGCTGCTGGCGTGGGCTTCAATTTCAGCTTCAAGATTGGCCATGGTTTCGCCGCCCGCCATGAGATCAGTGATCTGTTCGCGGGTGCGTTCGCCCTTCTTGAAGTCTGCGGCCACGGCGCCACGAATGAGCACGGCAAAGTGATCGCCCACGGCCATGGCATGCATCACCTGATGGGTAATGAAGATCACGGCGAGGCCGCGTTTTTTTGCCTGATTCACAATGCGCAAAACGTGGGATGCCTGCTTGACGCCGAGTGCAGCTGTCGGTTCATCAAGGATCAACACACGAGCGCCGAAATGCACGGCACGCGCAATGGCCAGTGACTGGCGCTCGCCGCCGGAAAGACCGCCCACCAGACGATCACCGTCATCAATGCGGGTAATGCCGAAGTCCTGCACGGATTTGACGGCGATCTCATTGGCCTTTTTGCGGTCAAAAACCTTGAAGGGTCCCCATCCCTTTGTCGGTTCCACACCCACAAAGAAACTGCGGCCAATGCTCATCAGGGGAAAGGTGCCACCGAACTGGTGCACGGTGGCAATGCCACGTTCGCTCGCCTCGCGCGGTGTTTTAAAGGTGACAGGCGTGCCATCCATTTCCACCTGGCCCGACGTCGGGATATAAACGCCGGACATCAGTTTGATCAGCGTGGATTTTCCGGCACCATTGTCACCGAGCAGGCACAGCACTTCACCCGCCCGGACCTGCAGGGAAATATCATTCAGCACTTCAATCGGGCCGAAGGACTTGTTGACGTGTTTCAGTTCCAGAATGGGCGTTGAGGTTGATGCAGACATGGTCAAGACCTCACTTCTTTTTTGGCGAATAGGTCAGCGCCATTTTGCGGAATGTGTTGTTCAAGAGAACTGCGGCCAATAGCAACATACCAATGATCAGGCTGGACCAATTGCGATCAAAGTTGGTGTAATAAATGCCTTGTGTCACGATCGCGAAGGTGATTGTCCCAAATAGAATACCAATCACAGAACCGAAACCACCTGTCAGCAAAACGCCGCCGACCACAACGGCGATAATGGAATTAAAAATGTAGGATTGCCCACCTGAAACCTGCGCTGAGTTGAACAGGATGGCTTGGCACATGCCCACAAATGCAGCACTTGTTGCTGAAAGAACAAAAAGAGTAATGGTCAAGCGCGAGGTAGGAATTCCCGCATTGCGCGCAGCAACTCGGTCTCCGCCCATGGCAAAAACCCAGTTTCCATATTTCGAATAGTGCACAAAAAATATATAGACAGCCGCCGCGACGAACCACCATGCAATGATGACCTGGAACTGTTTGCCAAAATACAAGTCCCCAAAAATGGCTTTTGCAAGTGGTGGTGCTGTCAGTGCAACGCTGGTGGTGCCGGTTATTATCACTGAAAGGCCCAGAATAAAGCCCGCCAACGCGAACAAGGTACCCAATGTGACAATGAAGGACGGCACTGCGGTTCGCACCACCAGGTTACCGTTGATCAGGCCCACAACAATTCCAAGTACAAACACGGCAGCGATCGCCAGCCAAATAGGCATATGATAATGACCTGCGATGATTGCAGTTGTCATCGAACCAGCCGGAACCATTGATCCGACGGAAATATCCAACTCGCCAGCAATCATGAGCAATCCGATTGGTATCGCGATGATACCGAGATTTGCAGCGATATTCATCCAAGCGCCGATACTACCGACAGTCAGGAAACTCAGTCCACCGAAGACAGTAAAGAAAACAAACATTGAAGCGAGGCCCAGGAGCGCACCCGATTCCGGGCGGCGCAGAAGGCTCCCCCAGGAAAAGCCGGCACTTGCCGCATTTGGTGCATTGTGTCCGATGGGTGTAGTGGTCATCAGCGTTCGAACTTTCCCCCTCCCGCCTTTGGGGAGAGTCGGTGTAGGGTCTGGCAAACCCAAATGACATCATAATGCAGATAGGACTGTCTTGAAGTGGACTCCACCTTACCCTCCCAGAAGGGTAGGGGAAAAGAAGAATGCGTCCGACCCGAACAGGAGCTTCAGGCCGAACGCAAGTTTCAGTCAAGTGTCAGCGTGCACCAGCCGTAACGCCCATCAGCGTTGCGTCAATGTTTGAAGAGTCAATGATGCCAGGCCCCGTGAGAACGGGGAAAGTTGGCAGCAAGTTGCCAAAATCGATGTAGTTGGCAAGCAAGTTCACACCGATATTCGCTTGCAGGTAGGGTTGTTGATCAATGGCAAAGCCTTGTGTGCCGGCCTTGATGCGATCAAGACCCGTTTGGTTGAAATCGAAAGAAGCAAGGGTTACTTTGCCGGTCTTGCCAGCTTGATCGACGCCAGTAGCGGCGCTGTCAGCGTCACCTGCAGAAATCGTGATCGCGCCGTCAATCGTGTCATCCTTCAGCAAGGTCGCCTTGATGGCTTCTGCAACGGCAGTTGGATCACCGAAGCTTGAAGCAGGAAGCGGCAACTGCGTTGATTTGGAACCATTCTTTGCAGCACCGTCGGCAACACCCTTACAACGGGCTTCAAGGTTGGCAGCGCCGGGAACTGTGTTGATGCAGATCACATTCTTCTTGCCGAGCTTGGCATAGTTTGCGCCAGCGGCGAGACCAGCTTCGTACTCATCGTTGCCAACATAGTTTATGGCACCGAGTTCTTTGGCCTTCGCGCCGTTACCAGCGTTGATCAAGATGATTTTGATGCCTTTTTCCATGGCTTCCTTGATGGCTGGGTCTTCAGCTTCTGGAACCCAGTCAGGAATCACAATACCAGTCGCACCTTGGCTGATTGCGGTGCGCACGAGCTGCGCTGCATCCGCACCAAGATTGTCGTAAGTCTGCAGTTGGAGATAGTTACAGCTGCCGCCATTGGCCACAACAGCCAAGCAAGCATCGTCCATGCCTTTTTTGATCTTGTTCCAGAATAAGTCGTCAGCCTTGCCGCCAATAACTGCGATTTTTGCAGCATCAGCAACGGGTGCAAAAGCGGCCAGTGCAGCGCCTGTAAGCATTACGCCCATCATCAATTTCATTTTTGTCATTCCCATTTCCTCCATGTTGCCGTCGCTTGACGGGGATTTTTGTCGTGAAATTGCCTTGCTGTTTTTGAATCGGGTGTTTCGGCAATTTTTGGATTAGAACATTTGTTCTAAATCGGGACAACATCAAAATTTATGATTTTTGATGTAATTCAAATCAATAAATTCCGCATTGCACAAATATTTTGGATTACTTCGCAGGCGCAAACTCGTTTGATTGACTTGATGTATTTTACATCATAACTTGGTGGAGATGATGGATTTCCAAAAACCCTTTGCTACGAAAGAAAAAGACTTCGATTGGCGCAATCCCACAATCGCGGACATCGCACGTGAATCTCGGGTGGGTACAGCCACGGTAGACCGAGTTTTGAATGGCCGCAGCAATGTGCGCGTGGTGACACGGGACAAGGTTTTGGCCGCCTTGTCGCGTTTGAAACAACGGCCCGCAGTAACGCAGTTCGACGCAGTCAAGCGAATTGCGTTCCTTTCGGATTCGGGTGCCAGTTTCAATGCAACGCTCGAACATGCCGTTGCCCAATATTGCAACTTTCATCCCGGCATCGCTTGCCCCTTTGTGGGCATAACCTCAGCACAGGTTGATCCCATCAAATTTGCCAACCTCATCGAACGCACAGCAGAAGAAGTTGATGGCCTGGTTGTGGTGGCACGCGAAGATCTCATTATTAACCGGGCGGTTCGCAATGTGGTTGCCCGAAAAGTGCCAATCGTGTGCCTCTCGACCGACCTGCCCAGCTCTGGCAGGAGTGCCTATGTTGGAAGCGATCAAGCGAGTGCCGGATCAACTGCAGCCTATCTTATGGGGCAAATGGCTGGCGATCGTGGAGGCGAGATTCTGCTGGTCTATTCCGCGCCCTATCGCGCCCAGGAAGAACGCGAACTGGGTTTTCGCCGGGTGCTGCGCACCTCCTTTGCACATCTTGACATTCATGATCGCGTCAATTCCAACGACGACAGTGAACACTCCTATCGCAATGTCATAAAATACATTGAAGAAAATGGCGCTCCGATCGGAATTTACAACACAGTTGGCGGTAACATCGGCATTGGCAGAGCACTCAAGGAACATGGTCTCATCGGGAAAGTGGTGTTTATTGGTCATGAGCTGAACGCCAATTCACGTTATCTGCTTGAGTCCGGAATCATGCATTTCGCTATCGGCCATGATGTGTTGGCAGAGGTTGAGTCTGCCGTGCGGCAAGTCGTCGGGTTGCTTGACAAAATTTCGCCGCAACAGCTGCGCCTCTCGCCAGTGCGCATTTATACAAAGTATAGTTGCAATTAGAATTGGAAATACAACGCATGCACTATCGCACATTTGGCCGCACGGGGTGGCAGGTCAGTGAAATCGGATTTGGCGCGTGGCAGCTTGGCGGTGACTGGGGCAGGGTCGATGACGCGCATTCCATTGACACACTGCATTATGCTTTCGATCAGGGTATCAATTTCGTTGATACAGCTGAGCTTTATGGCAATGGTCATTCAGAAACGGTGATCGGGCGAGCCTTGAAAACTTGGTCAGGTTCCAAGATTTACGTGGCGACAAAACTGCGCCCCATACAGTGGCCTCGCCCCGACGACCCTGCCCCTCAAATGCGTGGACGGTTTCCGGAATGGTATATCAGGGAGAACCTAGAAGGTTCGTTGAAACGTTTGGGTGTCGAGCGCATTGATCTCTATCAACTGCACAGCTTCATGCCGTCAGCCATTGTCGAGCTCGATTGGCTGGAAACGCTTCATACTCTCAGGCGCGAAGGCAAGATTGACCGCATCGGCGTGTCGCTGCGTGACAACGAACCAGACGAAGGAATTGATGCCGCAAGCGTCGGCCTCGTCGATTCCTTTCAGGTCATCTTCAACATGTTCGAACAGCGCCCTGCGCTTCAGCTGTTTCCAGCAGGTGAAAAATCCAACATTGCTTTCATTGCACGCGTGCCGTTGGATTCCGGTTCCCTGATTGGCAACTGGACCACGGAGTCCTACACGCAATTCGAAGCGGGTTCACAACAACACCAAATGTTCCGGGGAGAACGTTTTGCCGAGACGCTGAAACGCGTTGAAGCATTGAAAGATATCTGCACACCATATTACTCGACACTGGCAGAAGCGGCCATGCGCTATGTGTTATCAGAGCCGCAATTGTCCACGCTAATTCCCGGTATGAAGAACCGGAATGAAGTTGATATGAACATCGCATACTCCGACGGTGCCTCGTTCCCAGCTGAATTAAAGGTAAAATTGCAGCAGCATATCTGGGTCAGGAACTACTATCAGTGACGAATGAATTTGATAGTGCGCGCTTTGAATTGCAATTGCCGTGGATGTTGCGTGACGTCGTGGCGAAACGCCCTGTCTTCTATATTCCACTCGGCACATATGAATGGCATGGCGAACATTTGCCAGTGGGCCTTGACGCGTTGACATCCCATGGGCTGTGCCTGCGTGCCGCGATCTTGGACGGCGGTATTGTTTTGCCGCCGCTATATTATGGCTGCGGTGGAGGTCACAGTGCCTATCCTTGGACGATCATTCCGTCCGGTCCGGACCACATTGAGGACATTCTGCGCTTCACGTTACGGCAGCTTGAGGCCAATGGCATTAAACTTGCTGTATTATTTTCTGGCCATTTCGCGCCTGCTCAGTTGGAGATGGTTGATCGCATCGCTAGCGAATGGAATTTGGCTGGGCACGCGTTGCGGATTTTCGCAACCTCGGTGAACCGCATTCAACATCTATCCCTCGCCCCTGATCACGCCGGACTATTCGAAACAACACTGCTGGGCGCGATGTGGCCAGATCTCGTGCAGGTGCATCGACTTCCGTCTTTGCAAGATGCACCATTGGCAGCAGCAGACGTGTGGGAACACGGCAGGCATGATCCCATACATCCGCTTTGGGGCGTCGTTGGCCCTGATCCCAGACGCTATAAACCAGAACATGCCAAAGATCTGCTTGATGCCGCGGTAATGTGGCTCACCCAGCAGGTTCGTGCTCAATACGATAAGATTGTGCCGGCATGATCGGCCGCAAATCAAAATCAGTCTAATCCTTCAAACTCGGTGGCCGCGCGTCGGTCCATTGCCCTCCGCTCTTTGCAGATTCGACTGCGGCCTTGATCGCTGCAATCGAGCGAAGCCCATCAACAGCCGTAGGAAAATGCAGCGCCGCCGTGTCAGGTGCCTTGCCGCTGTTACGCGCTGCGATCACATCCGCAAGATCAGCATAGATATTCGCAAAGGCAACAAGCATGCCCTCGGAATGGCCTGTTGCAATACGTGTGGCGCGCTCTGCATCTGGCGATAATCCGGCACTGCCACGCTCGATGGTTTCCGTGCGTCCGTTGAGAGGTGTCCAGAACAGTTGATCCGGCCACTGCTGGGCCCAGCGCAAACCGCCCTTTTCACCAAACACGCGGATGTTCAGCCCGTGAAAACTGCCAACGGCCACAGAACTGGTCCACAGCCTTGCAACAGCGCCGCCATCCATGCGCACATTGACCATGGCATCATCTTCCAGAATGCGGCTGGCGACGGCAGACATAAAGTCAGCCGAGAGTTCGCGCGCGTTTTGACCTGACACAAAACTGGCCATATGCAGCGCGTGAATGCCACAATCTGCAAACTGGCCGGAGATACCCGCCTGCGCCGGATCATAGCGCCAGCGCATGCGCGGATTGTCGGCATCGGCCGCATCCGCGTGAAAACCGTGGGAAAATTCCACAACAATGAGACGCACCTTGCCCAGATCGCCCCGCGCCACCATGGCCCGCATGTGCCGCACCAATGCATAACCCGTGTAGCCATAATTGACGGCGCAGATCGCGCCCGTTTTTCTGGCGGTGACAGCAATGTCTTCTGCCTCATCAACGGTCACCGTCATGGGTTTTTCGCACAGCACATGAATACCGGCATTCAGAAAGGCCTTGGTAATTGCGTAATGTGTGGCGTTGGGTGTTGCCACCGTCACAAGATCAATGCGGTCCCTGCGGTCACGTTCACCCGCAAGCATCTCCTGCCAATCGCCATAGGCACGATCTTCAGAAATGCCAAGCTGCCGCGCAAAGGCCTTGCCCTTTGCCGGATCAGCGTCCAGCGCCCCTGCCCTTAAATCAAAACGGCCATCGAGGGCAGAACTGATGCGGTGCACAGGACCAATCTGACTGCCTTCGCCGCCGCCAATCATGCCCCAGCTCAATCGTGCCATGCCGTTCCCCGCATTCCAAAACGTGATCAACTACTGCATCATCAACCAAGCCGCCCAAAAGACGACAAGGCTTTCACAGAACGCCTATAGCGAGCAAAGTCAGATGCACGCAACCTGTCAACATCACGTCAAGAAAATATTAAGGATGTAAAATGACTGAAGCGCCTGAGCATGATTTGCCTGACGCAATCAGGCTGTTCCGTCCTTACCATCGCGCCGCAATTTTCAAAACGCAAAAGCGGCTGCGACGGCGTGACGAATTTCGCTGCGCGCTTTGTCGTAAGTCAAACCGGTCACCAGTTCCGTAACAGCGCCATAGGTCTCTGGATCGAACGACAAACCCATTGATTGATAAGCTTTGCCGATTGCAGAACATGCCTTCTCCGAACGCTCCACGGCAATGATCGCCCCCATCTGCACGCAGCGGCGGTTCATGCGTTGCGCGATGCCGACGAGCTTCACCTGGCCTCCTGCATTGATGCTGAATTTTCCGGGGCAATATTCATTTGGTAATTCACCCACACGTGCGTCGATGCCCAGTGACTTCAAGGCGTCTGCAATAATGCCGGAAAAAATGTCATACCGTCTAATCGTGTGGGCATGCGGTTCCGGATGTGGCCAGATCAGCGTGACGGCCAGCGCATGTTCGTCAAATATGGTGAGTCTGCCGCCGGTGCCGCGCTCAATGGGTTCAAAGCCATGGGCGCGGGTCTGTTCCTTGATGCGCTCGTAATCCGGGTGGGTGGTGTCCTGCGGCGAAAAAGCAGCCGTGGGTGGCGGGCGGCGAAAGCGCAAAATGGCGTCATCGCCTGGCAGCAATGACGCCAATTTTTCTTTCACCCAAACAGCATATTCCACAGCTGACGGACGCGCCTTCGCAGGCAAAGCCATATCATCAATCAGTTGAAAACGGCCTGGAAACGCGTCTTTCACGCAGCCTTGCCCGCACAACCATAGAGCTTCATCTTCTCGATGGCGCCAGCGATCATGCGCGTCCTGCCTTCGGCCATGGCCTCTTCCAACTGGTAGTCACCCTTGGCCCACACATCCAGCATGCCCTGCCGGAACAGATGGCGCAGATCCGTGTCGGCATTGAACTTGTGCACACCCGCAGCCTTGGCGGCGTGAATCTCGTCTTCTGGAACGCCGGACGCCCCGTGCAACACCAGCGGTATGCCCGTCACATCACGGATTTCCAGCGTGCGTTTGATCGACAGCGGTTCAGGCTTCAAACCGGGGATGACACCATGTACAATGCCAACAGAAATGGCGAGATAGTCAACACCGGTTTCAGCCACGAAGCGCTGGGCTTCTTCAACCGTGGTGTAATAATCCTCCCAGTTCACGCTTTCGCCCACATCGGGAATCTTGCCAAGTTCGGCTTCAACCGGAATGCCAAAATCATGGGCGATGTCGACGATGCGTTTTGTCTTGGCGATATTGTCTGCAAACGGCAGATGGGCGAAGTCACACATGATGGAATTGAAGCCCAGCTTGATGGCTTCAATGCATTCGTCCCATGGGCCGTGGTCCAGATGGATCACGAACTGCGCGTCGGAATTTTCAGCAATACGCTTGGTCATTTCAAAGGCGCGTTTCACACCCATGTGGGGCACAATGGCGCGGCCCACCTGCAGGAACACGGGGGCTTTCGCCTGTTCAGCTGCCATCACAAGCGCTTCGGTGGTTTCGACATTGTGCATGTTGAATGCACCCACAGCATATTTGCCTTTGCGTGCAGCATCGATCAGTTTTCTAGGATTGGCCCAGGGCATAACAAAGTCCTCTTAAGAAATTTTGATAACGGCAATGGGTGTGCGCACTTCGAGAACTGAATCCTCGCCATGCAGAATTTCTGTCAGCACGCCGGAGGCCGGAGACTCCAAGGTTTCCGTCGTCTTCTCGGCTTCAATTTCAGCCAGCGGCTCGTCTTCCTTCACGGTATCGCCAACGGCTTTCAGCCATTTGACGATTTTGCCTTCGCTCATGCCCATGCCCCATTGTGGAAGCAGCACTTTGATGTTTGCCATTGCTCAATGTCCTCTCGGTTTGGTGCCGACCGCTTTGCGAACCGCATCAGCGATTTTTTCGGCATTGGGATAAAGTTGTTTTTCCAGCGCAGGGCTGAAGGGAATATGGGTGTCGGGTGTTGTCACCCGCATGATCGGCGCTTTCAGACAGTCAAAGGCTTCTTCAGCAACGATGGCGGAAATTTCAGCCGCAGCACCACAGGTCTTGTTGGCAGGGTCTGCAATCACCAGGCGGCCCGTGCGTACAACGGAATTCAGTACAGCCTGTGAGTCAAAAGGCACCAAGGTGCGGGGATCAATGATCTCCACAGATATGCCCTCTGCTTCCAGTTTCTGTGCGGCAAGCACGCTTTGAGGAACCGCCGAGGAAATCGCAACGAGTGTGACATCCGTGCCCTGTCGCACAGTCCGTGCCACACCAAAGGGAATGCGGAATTCGCCGTCTTCCACATCCTCCTTCGTGCCCCACAGCATGCAGGCCTCGAAGGACAAGACGGGATCATCCATGTCGATGGCGGTGCGCAACAGGCCCTTGGCGTCGGTGGGTGTGGCTGGCACCATGATCTTGAGGCCCGGCATGTTCATGAACATGGGGTAAGGGCGATCAGAGTGATGGGCAGCCGTGCTCAGGCCATAAAACATGGCGGAGCGGAACACGACGGGCAGTGAAGCCTGGCCACCAAACATATAGCGGCTCTTCGCCACCTGATTGATGAGCTGGTCCATGGCCATGTAGAGGAATGTGGAATAGGACAGATCGACAATGGGCCGAAGTCCGGTCATCGCAGCCCCTGCCGCAGCACCCACCATCACCTCCTCGGAAATCGGCGTGTTGCGAATGCGGTTGGCACCAAACATCTGCAAGAAGTCGCCCTTGTCGGCGCGGGATTTGCCGCCGCCCATGGTGCCATAGACATTGGCCTCCACGTCTTCGCCCATGATGATCACGCGCGGATCAGCCTCCATGGCCTCACGCTGTGCCATGCCAATGGCACCGAGATAACTGGTCACAGTCATTGCACGCCTCCCACGGTATTGCTGTAAATGTCTTTGAAGGCCACTGAAGGGTCCGGGAACGGACTGTCATTGGCAAATTGCACGGAGGCATCCACCTCCGCCATGACCTCCGCCTCAAGACCGTCCATGGTGGCAGCATCGGCAACACCCTGTTGCACCAGATACTCACGGAACAATTTGATCGGATCACGCTTCAGCCAGGCGGCCTTGATGTCTGCGTCACGATAATCCACCGCAAGCCGCAAACCCTCGGAGTGCTCATTGAAACGATAGGTCATCACTTCCACAAGACTCGGGCCTTCGCCTGCGCGCGCACGGTCAACGGCCGCCTTCACGGCGTCATACACCGTGAGCACGCTCTGCCCGTCTTCCACGCGCACACCCGGCATGTTGAAACCCGTGGCGCGATCCGAAATCTTGCCCGCCGTCACCGTATGTGCCGGGGTCGACAATGCGTATTGATTGTTCTCGCACAGGAAGATGATCGGCAATTTCCACACGGAAGACAAATTCATCGCCTCATAGAGACAGCCCTGATTGGCCGCACCATCACCAAAGAAAGCGAGAGACACGGTGTTGCGGCCCAGCACCTTGCTTGACAAGGCTGCGCCGACGCAAATCGGAATCGACGACCCGACAATGCCGGATTCACCGAGGCTACCGACTTTGAAATCAGCCAGATGCATGGAACCACCCTTGCCACTGCATACACCCCAGGCCTTGCCCACAAGTTCTGCCATCAGCGGTCCCAGTGCCGCCCCTTTGCCAATCGGGTGGCCATGGCTGCGGTGATTGCCGGTCATGTAGTCACCCTCACCCAAGGCCATGGTGGCACCCACAACTTGCGCCTCCTGTCCAATGGAGGTGTGCACAGTGCCCGGAATTTCACCGCGCTTCACCATCTTGGAGGCGCGTTCGTCGAAATAGCGGATACGCAACATGCGCCGCTGCATCTCGAGCAAAAAGTCATTTGCAGGTGTCATGGTTTTCCTTTCTGGCTTTGTGCCATCAAATAATTTGCCGTGTTCACATCCGTCACCAGCACATCAATCCAGTGTCCGGCAAGGGCGGCTGCCAGGGCTGCGTGTTTTCCAGTGCCCCCGCCCACAACAATCTTGCGCCCCACCCTGCGCAATTGCGCCAGGGTGATGCCGATCACCTGATCGTCGAGCGGTGTGGCAACGGCTTCGCCTGCCGCATTGATGAAGCGTTGATGCAATTGCCCCACGGCTCCTGCCGCACGCACCTCGGCCAATTGCTGTGCTGTAAAAAAATTATCACCAGCCTCCAGCGGACCATGAAAATCCGCAGGACCGACGCCAACAAGGGCCACATCAACATCATCCATCAACTTCAGCGCGGACTTCACATGGGCGTCAGCCAGAGCGCTCTTGCGCAGTTCTGCATTTGGCATAACACCCGGTGTGCGCAAGTAGACCGCTTCCGCATCAAAGGCCCGTGCCACCTGCTGCGTCGCCAACGCTGCTTCGTGCTGCAGCCGCGGCGAACCAAGGTCTCCCAGCAACTCGACAACACGCGTGATGTTGGTCGTGCTTTGCGGCGTCATCAGCCTCGCCATTTCGCGCAGGGTGGCGCTCCACGAGGTGAGACCAAGAATGGGACCATCATTGAATTCGCCTGCCAGGCATTGCGCGGCAGCCGCACCCAGGATCAGTTCAATGCCACTTTCCCGCGCGGTGATATCCACGACATACACTGCTTGCAACCCATAGGCCGCCGCCAATGTATCTTCGAGTTCGGGATAAAGTCCTTCCGGCGGCACCACAATGGTGCGCACAATGCCTTGTTCCTGGGCCAGCGCCAGAAAGCGCGAAACACTGGCTTGGGAAATATCAAGCGTCTCGGCAATTTCACTCTGCCGCAAACCCTGCATGTGATGCAGGCGGGCCACCCGCGTGATCAAGCGCATCTGCTGCATATCGAGGCGCGTGAAGCGAGCGGTTGCAGGCTTCTTCATGGCATCTTCTCCGCCATCAAACGAAAAGATTCTTTCAGACCGGGATAGATGCTGCGGTAGGCTTCGAAAATATCTCCGTAACGCGCGTGCGATTCACCATCGGGCGCAAAACTTTTCTCAACGCCTGTCATGGCATCGGCTGCGGCGCGAATATCCTTGTACAGTCCGGCTGCCGCAGCCGCATGAATGCCCGCCCCCAAAGCCGTGCTTTCCTGTTCCCGCGCCAGCTTCACGGTGCGGCCCAGAACGTTGGCGATGATCTGGCACCACAGCGGGCTTCGCGCACCACCGCCCAGCACAATGATCTCGTCAATCTTGCGTGACGTAACAGCTTCAACGCCGCCCACCAGCAGCCGTTCTTCCAGCGCCAGCGATTCCAGTATGGCACGGTACATATGCGCCTTGCCGTGCAAACCCGACAACCCGACATAGGCACCCCGCGCATGGCCATCCCAATAGGGTGTCATGGCACCCGTCCAATAGGGCAGGCACAGCAGTTTTTCTGCACCCTCGGGAATCTGTGCCGCCGCATCTTCCAGGATTTGCATCGGCGTTACACCGGGTTTCAGCCGCTTGTCTTCAAGGCCTGAGATTTCCGCGACAAACCAGGTGATGTTCTGTGTGCCACCACCGATAAAGGTTTCGAGAATATAAGTGCCGGGCACCGGCCCGCCCATGGTGCGATAGGCCTTGGCGTGGCTGTAACTGTCCGCATAGACACCGGATACGGTGCCCGTGCCGATGTTGAGATAGGCGCGGCCCGGCCGTGTGACATTGCAACCAAGACCCGCCGATTGACCATCACCCGCACCCACCACAATGGGCAGGCCCCTGGGAAGCCCCAGCGTCTTGGCGACAGCAGCACTGATCTCGCCTGCAACAGCGCCGGGCGGCAAGAGGCGGCTCACCTTGCTGCGATCAAGCCCTGCCATCTCCAGCAGCGTGTCGTCGTAATCAAAACCTTTGAGATCAACCAACCCCAGCGGATCAGCACAGGCCCAGGATGTGGCCCATTCGCCCGTGAGTTTCTGCACCAGATAGCCCGCCACATCCACCACATGGGCGCTGCGGGCAATGGTTTCCGGCTCATGTTTCTTCAACCACAACAGCTTGTACCAGGCGGGTGTGGGATTGGGTGGTTTGCCGGTGATGCGATGCACATCCTCTGAACCGAACTCCTCAACCTCGGCATTGGCGCGCACATCCATCCAGGTCATGGCCGGGCGAATGGCCTTGCCGTCCTTGTCCAGACACACAAAGGTTTCGCGCTGATGCGTCACGGCCAGTGCAGCAATGCGGCTCGCGTCCACCTGTGCCACGGCATCGGCAATGGCAACCGACGTCGATGCCCACCAATCCGCCGCGTTCTGTTCCACCCAGCCCGAACGCACATGATCAAGCCCATAGCTGCGGCGGCCCGTGGCAAGCGCCTTGCCCGTGCGATCCCACACCACGGCCTTGGCTGCCGTGGTCGAGCAATCCACACCGATGACCAGATTCTTCGTCATGCCATCACCCAGTTCACCATCTCATCGGTCCACAGACCCATGAGGTCGAGCAGATCAACCAGATTGAAACGGTTGCGCATCACAAAACAATTGGACACAGCCCAGCGTGCCAGCTCAGGCGAAATCGCAGGGTTGAGCGCAGCGAAAGTCGCAGGTGCCCCCGATGCCTTCAATGCAGGCCGCAGTTTTTCCGGCGGCTGCACCATCTTGTCAAATTCAGCGCAATGCTGCTTCCAGTTTTCAACGATGGATACGAAGCGCTGCCAGTTCTGCACAATCAGCGCCTGCTTCTTCAGGCAATCGCGCAGGCATTCGTCAGCAATTGATGTATCAAGATGGCCGAAGGCCTTGTGCACCCGGGCTTCCAGTATTGCCGCATCGGGCTTCTTCAACAACTCCCGCCGGATCAGATCGCCATCAATCACGCGCCGCCACAGTTTTGTCGCAACCAGCGTAGCAACACCAACTTGCGCACCGTGGAGACCAATGGGCTGGTGATGAGCGGCATGATGCAAATCCAGCATATGGCTGATCACATGTTCAACACCGGAGAGGCAGGCGGTGGTGTTCGAAACGCCTGACACAATGCCGCGCAAGGCCAGAAGCCGCGTGAGTTTGTCGATAGCCTCGGCCTCACCCGTGGCAACGCCTGCCGCCCATGTCGGCGGTTCAGCCGCAGCGGCTTTCAGCAGCGCCATGGAGGCAGGGTGAAATGTGTTGTCGAGGCCCACAAGATTGGCGAGATACCAATCCGCAGGCGCCGTAAAAAGTGAAATCGCTTCGCCGAAGCCAGCGGTATTGAGTTCGCGCGGAGCCGCACCAATGGTCGTTGTGTCGGCCAGCACAAGTGTTGGCCAGCGCGATGGCACGGTGCGCTTCACACCGTTGCGCAAGATCACGGACACATTATCGGTAAAACCATCCACCGAAGCCGCCGTCTGCATCACGATCTGAGGGACTCCACCATTGCGCATGGCCGCCATCTTGCCCACGTCGGTCATCGTGCCGGAGCCAATGGTGATGATGAGGTCAGCGCCTGTAACAGCCTCCGCCGCCGCATCCAGCGTTTCCTCATCTGCATGCAAGCTGGCATGGCCATCATCCAGCGCCACGGTCGTGACACGATGCGCAGTGAGTTGTGACTGCGCCACGGCGCTGAGCCTCTGGCCCCCCCGCATGATCTGCGATCTATCGGTGAGAAGCACAATCGCGGCGCCCCCCGTCTTGCCCATTACCTCCGTCACAGCCTGCGCCAACTTCAAATGCGCATCCCCGGAAATCTCGACCCGCAGCATCTCCAGCGGCAACAACCGCCCATCCAAATCCTCCGCCCCCAGGAAACGGCGCAAACCGTTGAGGTCAGTCGGATCAGACAGGGAAAAAACAAGCGCCATGCTGCCTCACAGGGGTGAATGGCATTTTTATACATAGTCTGAATTTTTATGCAACGTTTATTTTAGAGCGCCTTGCGAACAATAAGCCGCAAAAGCCCCTGATATGCGTCATTCAACACGCGAAACGAACCCC